>NZ_PIRF01000001.1 GCF_003049705.1 Campylobacter concisus | reverse complement strand
TCATAAAAATATTATTTAATAAATATTATTTTACAAATCTTACTAATACTTTAGAAAATTCTTATTAATTTTTCTTATTTACTTATAAAGTCTTTTTATTGGATTTTAATAATTTTTATAAGCTATTTTTAATTTATATAGTTAGATTAATATTTGTAAGAATTTTGTAGTAAATATAAATTTTAATCTTGCCCCTGCAGTTAGGAGCAAGAAATAACAAATTTTAGCTCTCAAGCCCTAAATTTACTCTGTATTCTTCGTATGTTCCTTTAAAATCAACAACCTCGCCATTGCCTTTTAGGTGTAAAATTCTATTTGCAAAGGCGTCTATTAGTTCCCTGTCGTGGCTCACACAAATAACTGAGCCATTAAAGTTATAAAACGCCTCGCCAAGCGCGATGATAGCTTCAAGGTCGAGGTGGTTGTTTGGCTCATCCATGACAAGTAAATTTGGCCTATGAAGCATAAGCTGAGCTAGCCTTACTCGGTGTTTTTCGCCACCACTTAGCGCGCCCACTGCCTTTTCTTGCTCAGCGCCGCTAAAGAGCATCCTACCAAGGCACTTTCTGATCTCGTCGATGTCCTTGTTTTTGGCATCTTGCAAGTACTCATAAAGCTTTAGCTCGCCATCTATCTTATTTACCGTATCTTGCGCAAAATATCCTAGCTCGATGGTCGCGCCTATATGCACCTCGCCCGCGTCAGGCTTTATCTCGCCCATTATGATCTTACAAAGCGTACTTTTACCAACGCCGTTGTGGCCGATGATGGCTAGTTTGTCGCCCTTTTCAAGCTTAAAGTTAAAGTTCTCAAATATCACTTTATTATCAAATTTCTTACTAATGTTCTTTAGCTCAATTAGCTCGTTTCCTATCTCGCGGTTTGCACGAAATAATATGCTAGGATCGCGCCTACTTGATACTGCGATCTCGGTAATATCAAGCTTTTCAAGCTGTTTTGCACGAGAGGTTGCCTGCTTTGCCTTGCTCGCATTTGCTGAAAATCTCGCGATAAATTTCTCCAGCTCCTCTTTCTCTTTTAGTTTCTTATCGCGTTCCATCTCATGCTGCTTTGCGATCAAATTTGCAGCCATATACCAGTCGTCGTAGTTGCCTGAAAACTCGCGAATTTTCTTAAAATCCACATCCAAAATGTTTGTGCAAACTCTATTTAAAAAGTGTCTGTCGTGGCTGATAACCACAAGCGTGCCCTCGTGGCGGTTTAGCTCGTTTTCTAGCCATGCGATCGCGTCTATATCAAGGTTGTTTGTTGGCTCGTCTAAGAACAAGATGTCTGGCTTTGGAAATAGTACTTGAGCTAGCAAAACTTTAACTTTATCTGAGTTTTCGACCTCGCTCATTAGCTTATCAAATTCATTTAACCCAAGCGAGCTTAAAATTTTTTCTATCCTAGTCTCGTACTCGTAGCTTGGGTCCTCCTCGGCGCTTATCATCTCAAGCTCACTTAAGCGCTCGTTTATCTCATCTGTAAATTCCTCGCTCATATAGAGCTTTTCTTTCTCTTTGACAGCGTCGTATAAGCGTTTGTTGCCATAAAGTACCGCGTCTTTTAGCGTGAAATTTTCAAACGCAAACTGATCTTGCCCAAGCACGCCAACCTTTAGTCCATTTTCTATGACGATCTCGCCGCTAGTTGGCTCGATAGCTCCGCTTAAAATTTTTAAAAATGTCGACTTGCCAGCGCCGTTTGCACCGATTAGTCCATATCTGTTGTGGCGATTTAGCTTTAAATTTACATCCTCAAATAGCAAACTGCTTGCAAATCTTTGAGTAAGTCCCCTAACTTCTAACATTATTTTTCCTTGAATTTATTTTTTGCGATTTTGCCTAAAATTTGATTAAAAAGCCATTTTTGCTACTTTAGCCTAAAATGACCTGTGATCTTGTAGTTATAAAGTATATTTTCTTCTTGCACGCCAGAGCCGATATTGTGGATGACAAGCGGTGTTTGTCCTTCAAATTTATCTGAGATCACACCGATGTGAGGTAAATTTCTTGGCAGCACCCATGTGACGATATCCCCTGGCAAGAATTTATCATCTCTTACCTCAAAACCTTTTCTTTTTAGATAGGTAGCGATGTTTAAAACACGCCTATGATCGATGTTTTTATCAGCCTTATTAAGGCCCCATTTTTTAGGGTAGCTTGCGAAATTTCTACTCATATCTTCAAAAATAAGCCTTTGCAGATCCATATCCTGATGACGTAGCGCCCTTACCACAACGTCGGTGCAAACGCCCTTTTTGATATCCACGTCACCCATAGGATAGGCGAGCCTTTCGTAGCTTGGATCGTAACTTAGCGTCACACCGATCTGCGACCTAGCGTCATTTACAAATTTACTCGCCGAAAAGGCAAAAATTTGCGTGGCAAAAAGAGCTAAAAGTAGAAATTTCTTCATTTTCTACTTTAAAAGCATGGTTTTTAGGATACGTTTTCCTATCTCAACGCCTGGCTGATCGTAGGTGTTGATGCCTAGCATGATACCAGTGGCCGAGGTTAGTAGCTCGTAGTAAAAAATGAGCCAGCCAGCGTGAAACTCATCAAGCCTCTCAAGCGTGATAGTATCGACACTTATGCCCTCTTGCACCAGCGCCATAGCAGTCGCGTCGCACTGCAAATTTATAAGCTCATTTAGGCTTAGACCTGCCACAAAATCGCACTCTTCAAGCCCGTTTAAGCTCAAACTTGGGATAGTTTTGTCGCTCGCGTGATCTTTTATCTTTATAAATGTCACGCTCTTATCTTTTACGCCGTCCATGATAAGCTGCAAAAAGCTGTGCTGATCGCGGCTGCCAACAAGTCCAACTGGCGTAAGACCAACCCTTTTGTAGCCTCTTTTTTTGCCAAGACTCTCCGCCCAAAGCTGCACATACCAGTCGTTAAATTCAAAAAACCTATCGCAGTAGCTAAATATGACATTTATACTGGCATTTCTGCTAGTGGCGTAGTGGTAAGCTTTAGCGACTATGGAGCTATCTTTTTGCTCGATGTATTGCTTCTTGCAAGCAAGCGCACCCTCCAGAAGTGCCTTTATATCGTAGCCACAGATACCAAGAGGCACAAGGCCAATCGCACTTAGCACGCTAAATCTCCCGCCAACATTTTTTGGAATGTTAAAAAATTTAATGCCATTTTCTTTGGCGAAATTTTCTAAATTTGTCCCAGGATCAGTGATGATGAGGAAATTTTTGCCTAAATTTTGAGGCTTAAAGTCATCAAGCAAACATTTAAAAATAGTTATCGTCTCGATCGTATTGCCTGATTTTGAGCTTATTACAAAAAGCGTCTCGTCAAAATTTACCCCATCAAGCGTGCTTTTGTAGCTGCAAGGATCGACGTTATCTAAAAACAAAAGCTCTCTTTTTATCCCTTTTGAGCCTTCAAGCATTGATTTTAGCGCCTTTACGCCAAGACTACTACCGCCGATGCCAACTAGCACGACGTTTTTGATATGAGCTAGCCCCTTTTCATATTCCTCAATCTCGCCAAGTAAATTTTGCCCAAGGACCGGCAGGTGGTAGTAGCCTATCTCGCCGCTTTCGTACTCGTCATTTATGCGTTTGGTGTAGGAGTCGATGACATCGCTGCTTGCAAAGTTAAATTTAAATAAAGTTTCTATCATTTACTTCGCTCGTAAAAGAAATTTGTAGCCTCAACAAAGCCGTCGATGCTGCCGCAATCAAACCTCTTGCCCTTAAATTTATAAGCTAGTACCATGCCATCTTTTGCCTGCGTTTTTAGCGCGTCAGTGATCTGAATTTCGCCGTTTTTACCTGGCTTTGTTCGCTCTAAGATGTTAAAAATATCTGGCGTTAGGATGTAGCGTCCGATTATCGCCAAATTTGTCGGAGCCTCGGCAGGATCAGGCTTTTCAACCATATCATCGACCATTATAAGATCATCTTCTATAAATCTACCACTTACGACGCCATAAGACTTAGTCTGCTCTTTTGGCACTTCCATTACCGCAACTACGCTGCAGCGATACTTCTCATAAATTTTAACCATCTGTGAAAGCACACCCTCGCCGTTTTCATTTATGCATAGATCATCTGCTAAAATGACCCCAAATGCCTCGTCACGAACTAGCGTTTTACCTGTATAAATAGCATGTCCAAGCCCTTTCATAGCATTTTGTCTCGTAAATGAAAATGTGCATGAGCTCATTAAATTTCTAACTTCGCTTAACAGTGACTCTTTTGAGCTACCTGCGATCTCTTTTTCTAGCTCGTAACTAATGTCAAAATAGTCCTCAAGTGCCCTTTTTCCGCGTCCTGTGACAAAGGCCATATTATCCATGCCAGCCTCAAGTGCCTCATCAACGCCGTAGTGAATGAGCGGTTTTGTAAGGATTGGCAACATCTCTTTTGGGAGCGATTTTGTAGCTGGCAAAAACCTCGTTCCATATCCAGCCGCTGGAAATAGGCAAGTTTGTATCATTTTAGTCCTTCATGAAAAATTGCAAAATTCTACTATCTTTTCCTTAATAATATAAATTTGTCTGAATTTACAAGGCTTTAATTAGCAAATTGATAAGATTTTTAAAATTTTTAAAAAAGAGCAAATTTGCAGACGATTGACAGGATTTTTAAAGCCCAGCTTGATATAAAAAAGTCAAATTTCTTAGCATTTTTATGCCCGATAAGTGAGTTTAAGAGATTGCATGAGAGCCTAAAAGAGGAGCATTTTAAGGCTGTTCACGTAGTTTGGGCAACAAGAGAGCTAAACAAATACGGACAAATTGTCGAAAATCAAAGTGACGATGGCGAGCCAAAAGGCACTAGCGGCCAGCCAAGCCTAAATGCGCTA
The DNA here is from genome assembly GCF_003049705.1 of Campylobacter concisus. Taxonomy (NCBI): domain Bacteria; kingdom Pseudomonadati; phylum Campylobacterota; class Epsilonproteobacteria; order Campylobacterales; family Campylobacteraceae; genus Campylobacter; species Campylobacter concisus. Next base: position 369,450 of record NZ_PIRF01000001.1, on the reverse strand, counting down.
AGGGGCGCTGAACTTATAAATGTTGGCGTCTTGATAGTTCGTTACTTTGGCGGGATAAAGCTTGGCACTGGAGGGCTAGTCAGAGCCTACTCTGGGGCTGTAAATGAGGTGATAAATGAGGCCATAAAAGATGGTGGCGTGATGAAATTTGAGATAAAATATGAGATCAAATTTTTTACGCCATTTTCACTGATGAGCCGCTTTGAGCACTATTTTGCCACTAAAAATTTAAGCGAGTTTGAAAGAGAATTTAATGATGCTGGAGCGATCTGGAGCGTAAATTTAAATGAGGCTGAGTTTGCCGAGCTGTTTAAATTTTGCAAAGAATTTGAAGCAAGTGAGTTTAAATTTTTAGCCCTTGCACTTAGTGGCAAGAGTTTATTCGCTCATCAAAGCTAAATCATTATAAAATCGCAAAAATTTTAAAAAGAAAGTAAAAATGGAAATTTGGAACGATATTTATAACCACTTTAACCCAGTCGCCTTTAGTATCTTTGGCTTTAGCGTGCACTGGTATGGGCTTATGTATATTTTAGCCCTTGTTTTGGCGCTTGCCATGGCAAAATATCTCGTTAAAAAAGATAAAATCCCAATCTCAAATCAGCTCTTGGATAATTACTTTTTCTGGGTTGAAATAGGCGTTATTTTAGGCGCTAGGCTTGGCTGGGTTTTAGTTTATTCTGGCGAAGCGGGATACTATCTAACGCAGCCTTGGCAAATTTTTAATCCAATCCACAACGGCGAGTTTATAGGAATTCGTGGCATGAGTTACCACGGAGCAGTAGTTGGCTTTTTGTTTGCGACAATTTTATTTTGCAAAAGATATAAGCAAAACGCTTGGCAGTTGCTTGATCTTTGCGCCATCTGCATACCTTTTGGCTATACATTTGGCAGGGTCGGAAATTTCTTAAATCAAGAGCTTTTTGGGCGAGTTACGGATGTGCCTTGGGCGATAAATGTTTTTGGCCAGCCAAGGCATCCTAGCCAACTTTATGAGGCATTCTTAGAAGGTTTAGTTATTTTTGTTATTTTATTTTTATATAGAAAATTTAAGAAATTTAATGGCGAGCTGATCGCGCTTTATGCTATTTTATACACTTTTGCAAGATTTATTTGTGAATTTTTTAGAGAGCCTGATTCAGGGCTTGGATTTATTATTTTTAATCTTTCAATGGGTCAAATATTATCACTTATCATGTGTGGTTTTGGAATTTTTATTTATGCCATGCTTTATAAAAAATTTTCAAAGCTCTAATATAAGTGTTTAAAAAATATTAAAGTAAAAATCTGCTAGCATTAGCTTTATCAATTAATACTAATATTTAAATTAGTATTAAGAAATGATAATTTATTTCAAATTTCTTAGGAGGGCTCATGACCGGGCTTATAGAAGGTTTTTTGGGAAAACGGTCGGACGACAAAAAAAGTCGCACTCCAGCCGCTTGGGATAGATGGCAAAGTATTACAGGGTTTATTTTGGCCTGTTTTATATTGTGCCATATGGTTTTTACTTCTACTATACTACTTGGCAAAGACGCATTTAACGCTGTCGTAGGGTTTGCGGAGGCTAAATTTTTATTCGGCGAGACTACATGGTGGATCACTAATGTCATAGCTGCGGTAATATTTGCCATTTTTATCGCTCATGCATTTTTAGCTATGAGAAAATTTCCAGCAAACTACAGACAATATCTAATGTTTAGAGGCCACAAAGACCGCATGAAGCACCTTGATACTACGCTTTGGTGGTTTCAGTTTTTAACCGGTTTTGCGCTATTTTTTGCAGCCAGCGCACACTTAGTAGATATAGTCTTTGGTGGACATATTACTGCCGACAAATCAGCGGCTGCATTTCATCAATTAGAAATTTTCTACTTCGCACTACTTGTTTTTATGGTCGTTCACGCTAGTATCGGTATGTACCGCTTGTATGTCAAATGGATAAGCATTGATGGTGCAAATAAGCACGAAATGTTTGCCAAAAGAAATAAGGCAAAGACAGTTGTATTTGTCATTTATGGCATACTTGCTGTGATCGCTTTGATCGCTGATTTCGTGTGGATCAGCCATTAAAAAGGAGCTAGAAGATGAATGTAAAATATTATGATGCATTGGTAATTGGTGGTGGTCTAGCTGGTCTTAGAGCTGCTGTGGCTGCTGGAGAAAAGGGCTTAAGCACCGTTGTTTTAAGTCTCATACCTGTAAAACGCTCGCACTCTGCGGCTGCGCAAGGCGGCATGCAAGCAAGCCTTGGTAACTCTAAAATGAGTGAAGGCGATAACGAAGATGTACACTTTGCTGATACAGTAAAAGGTAGCGACTGGGGCTGCGATCAGCAAGTAGCACGTATGTTTTGTCAAACCGCGCCTAAGGCGATCCGCGAGCTAGCCGCTTGGGGCGTGCCTTGGACTCGTATAACAAAAGGCGAGAGAAGCGCTATCATCAACGCTCAAAAAACGACTATCGTAGAAAAAGAAGAGGTCCACGGACTCATCCACTCTCGCGACTTTGGCGGAACTAAAAAATGGAGAACATGCTTTACAGCCGACGCCACCGGTCACACGATGCTTTTTGCCGTAGCAAACGAAGCTCTAAAACACAACGTCGAAATTCATGACAGAAAAGAAGCTATCGCGCTAATCCACGCAAACAATCGCTGTTACGGCGCGATCGTCCGCGATCTAGTTAACGGCGAGATCACTGCATACGTCGCAAAAGGCACGCTAATCGCTACGGGCGGCTACGGTAGGGTTTATAAACACACTACAAACGCCGTAGTTTGCGAAGGTATCGGTGCAGCCATCGCTCTTGAGACTGGTGTAGCTCAGCTAGGAAATATGGAAGCGGTGCAGTTTCACCCGACTCCGATCGTTCCAAGCGGTATCTTGCTAACAGAAGGTTGCCGCGGCGACGGCGGAATTTTGCGCGACGTGGACGGATATCGCTTTATGCCTGACTACGAGCCTGAGAAAAAAGAACTAGCTAGCCGCGACGTCGTAAGCCGCCGCATCATGGAGCATATCCGCGCAGGCAAGGGCGTACCTAGCCCGTACGGATATCATGTTTGGCTAGATATCTCGATCCTAGGACGTGAGCATATCGAGAAAAACTTACGCGACGTTCAAGAAATTTGCGAAATCTTTAACGGTATCGACCCTGCCGACACCGAAGTATATACCGACGAAAACGGACGCCAACGCGGTAAAGGCTGGGCGCCGATCCTACCTATGCAGCACTACTCTATGGGCGGCATAAAAACTAAGCCAACTGGAGAGAGTCCGACGCTAGCGGGTCTATTTAGCGCCGGCGAGGCTGCTTGCTGGGATATGCACGGATTTAACCGTCTAGGCGGCAACTCCGTTTCAGAAACCGTCGTAGCTGGCATGATCGTTGGGGACTATTTTGCCGACTACTGCGGCAGCCACGAGATAGATATAAATACCGCAGATATCGAAAAATTCGTTAAAAAAGAGGAAGACTATCTAAAAAGCCTAGTCGAAAAAGAGGGCAAATTTAACGTATTTGAGATCAAAAACAAGATGAAAGACATCATGTGGGAGCACGTAGCGATCTTTAGAACTGGCGAAGGTCTAGCCGTAGCGGTAAAAGAGCTTGAAGAGCTTTATAAGCAATCTTTAGATGTTAAAGTCACCAATAAGGCGCTATTTGGCAACCCTGAGCTTGAGGAAGCCTACCGCGTACCAAAGATGCTAAAACTAGCACTTTGTATCGCAAAAGGCGCGCTTGATCGCACAGAAAGCCGCGGAGCGCACTGCCGCGAAGACTATCCGAAACGCGATGACCTAAACTGGCTAAACAGAACTCTAACTAGCTGGAAAGAGGGCGATACGCTACCGACTATCGTGTATGAGCCACTTGATATTATGAAAATGGAGATGCCACCAGCATTTAGAGGCTATGGTGCGAAAGGTAATATTATTGAGCATCCAGATAGTGCCATCCGCCAAAAAGAGGTTGATGAAATTCGTGAGAAAATGCAAGCTGAAGGTAAGAGCAGACAAGAAATTCAAGAGGCTTTAATGCACTATGATCTTCAACCAAAATATAAAGCACCAAACGAAAGAGCAGGAATAGGATATGAGTAGAAAAATAACCATAAAAGCATTTAAATATAATCCGTTAAGCAAAATTTCAAAGCCGCACTTTGCGACATACGAGCTAGAAGAGACTGATGGTATGACATTGTTTATTGCGTTAAATATGATTCGCGAGAAATTTGACCCGGATCTTAGCTTTGACTTCGTTTGTCGTGCTGGAATTTGTGGAAGTTGTGGCATGCTTGTAAATGGTAAGCCAAGATTAGCTTGTAGAACTCTTACTAAGGATTTTGAAAGCGGAGTAATCGAGCTTATGCCTTTGCCAGTATTTAAGTTACTAAAAGACTTAAGCGTAGATACGGGCAACTGGATGAATGCGATGAGTAGGCGTGTGGAGAGCTGGATACACACCGACCACGAGACCGATATCTCTAAGCTTGAGGAAAAGGTTGAGCCTGAAGTGGCTCAAGAGGTATTTGAGCTTGACCGCTGCATCGAGTGCGGTATCTGCGTGGCTGCGTGCGGTACGGCTATCATGAGGCCTGATTTCATCGGTGCGGTCGGACTTAACCGCGTAGCTAGGTTTAAAATCGACGCGCTTGATAAACGAACCGACGAGGACTTTTACGAGCTTATCGGCGACGATGACGGCGTGTTTGGCTGTATGACTTTGCTAGGCTGTGAAGACAACTGCCCTAAACACTTACCACTTCAAAGCCGCATAGCTTATATGCGCAGAAAAATGGCTGTAATAAAGTAAAAAAGGGGCTGTAAAAGCCCCAAATTTACTTCTAAATTTATTAAAAAAGACTGCAAATAGATGCCAAAAGGTATAAAAAGATATCAATAGATACAAATAAGAAAAATAAAAATATCAAAAATGGGATTGATAAGAGTGCGCCCATTATATAACCAAGTGGAAATGCAATAAATATAAATACGATTCCGACACCAGAAATAAAACAAAAAAATAGTGCAAATATCGTAGCAAAGGTATTTACGAATAAGCTACTATTTTCTAAAAGAAAATTTGTTAGGCCAAGACTTCTCATATTTTGATTATAGCTTTTAAGCCAAAAAATTTATATAATTTCAAAAATTTGCTTCATTTAAGGATATAAAATGTTACCAAGTTATAAAGATATGATGCTGCCTATTTTAGAATTTGTCGCACAAAAGAAAGAGGCAAATAGAGCTGAAATTTATAAATTTATAATTAAGCATTTTAAGTTAAAAGACGAAGATCTTTTGCAAAAAATAAAAAGAGGAACTCCAACTTATATAAATCGTACCGATTGGGCCTTATCCTATCTGGCCACAACAGCTCAAGTAAAATCAAAGCCAGAAAAAGTACCGCTTCAAAAAGTTGGTAGAAGTCTATTTGCTATAACAAATTTTGGCAAAGAGCTAGTAAGTAGCAAGGACAAAAAGAGCAAATTTCTCACTTGGTACGATGAAATTTATAAACAAGAGATAAGGCAAGAGAAAAAAGAAGCCACGGAAAATACCCCAGATGACAATATAGATGAAGCGCTTTGCAAGATAAAAGAGGAGCTAAAAAGTGAAATTTTATCTAGCATTTTAGAAAAAGAGCCAAGATTTTTTGAATACCTTGTAACAAAACTACTTGAAAAGATGAATTATGGAGCCGGAAATCTCACAAACAAAGGCCCAGATGGCGGGATAGATGGTATCATAGATGAAGATGAACTTGGGCTTTCTAAAATTTATATCCAAGCAAAAAGATACAAAGACGGTAGTAATATCCGTAGGCCAGAGATTCAGCAGTTTATCGGCGCCATCTCAAATAAAAATACTAAAAAAGGTGTCTTTATCACTACAGCAAAATTTACCAAAGAAGCTGAAAATTTCGCCAAAGATAATCAAAATTTTAGCGTGGTTTTGATAGATGGCGACAAGCTTGCAGAGCTAATGGTAAAATACAAAGTCGGAGTTCAGACAAGCCAAATATATGAAATTTGCAAAATTGATACCGACTTTTTTGAGGAAAATAATTTTTAAGGCGTTGATTTGAAATTATCTTTTGCTATTTAAATTTTAAAACAAAACAGTAAAAGCAAGCTTTGTGGCATCATTAAATTTATACAAAAACGCTTTAATTTTTAAGATTTTACTTTTGTAAAGCTTAGCAAGACTCTATCTTACAAAGCTTTACAAAAAAAATAACAAAATTTCTAAAATACGCACATGGCCTTAACCACGTGCGTTTTATTTAGTTTTCTACCGGTATCTGCCCAAATTCTCCTCTGCGATAATCATCAATTGCTTGATTAATCTCCTCTTTTGTATTCATCACAAACGGTCCATATCCTACTACTGGCTCATCTATCGGCTCACCTGAGAGAAGTAGTATCTTTGCCTCACCACCCATAGCTTTTATGATTACTGCACCACTAGCGTTTTCAAACCTTACTAGTTGTGTTTCACTTGCTTTTTTGTGAGTTATTTATTATCACATTGCCACGCAAGATGACCAAGCTTAGATTGTGGCTTACTGGTATGTCTAGCGTTATCTTACCATCTTCTTTTACGCTTATATCCCAGACATTTAGCGGCGTAAATGTATTTGCAGCACCCCTTGTGTTCTCATACTCACTCACCAGCTATTATCCTAGCTTCACCGTCTCCTATACTAACTACTGGGATACGCTCTTTTAGTAGGTGCTGATACTTAGGCTGCGTATTTTTATGTGCTTTTGGTAAATTTACCCAAAGCTGCACCATCTCAAAAAGCCCACCTTTTTGACTAAATTCTTTTGAGTGAAATTCTTGATGAGTTACTCCTGCACCAGCTGTCATCCACTGCACGTCACCTTGCTTTATGACGCCACCACCACCTGTTGAGTCTCTATGCTCGACCTCACCAGCATAAGCGATAGTTACTGTCTCAAAACCTTTGTGCGGATGCTCGCCAACGCCACGAGGTTGTCCATTGTTTGGCTCAAAATACTGTGGTGCTGCATAATCAAGCATCAAAAAAGGATTCGTTCCCTTATCAACTTCATCTATATGCGTAAAAAGCGGATATACTAAAAATCCATCACCCACCCAGTGCGAGCTTTTTGGATTGTAAACCTTGCTAACATTTCTCATGTTTTCTCCTTATTTTTTATTTTCATGCGGAGATTATAAAAAGGCACCATTAACATATAATTTAATTTTAATAAATACTTATTAAGTTTCTTAAATAAATCTTAGACCAATAAATCAAAAAGCAAATTTCACCCATCTGCAGAAGTTAATTATTAAAATTTTATCATCTAAACGCCGTCTAAATTTTAAGTGTTATAATTACAGCGAAATAACGATTTTAAGGAGAGGATATGCAATCTCGCATAATCACTGGCGTTTTGATGTTTGTTGCTATTTTAGTAGTTTTTTTTATTGATAATTATATTTTAAATTTTATCTTGCTCGGCGCTGTGCTTTATTTTGCATTTAATGAGTCGCTCAAGCTTTATAATATCGATCACAAACAGCTAGTTTTTGCCGCACTTGCTTTTTACGTGCTTACATATTTTACAAATCCAATATTTATAGCGATCCTTGCTATCATGCTAGTTGCTTCGATCCTAGCTCACATAAAAAGTGAAAATTTAAAGCTAGTCGCACCTTTTGTATATCCAACCACGCCGATCTTTATGATATGGATGCTTTACTCAGAGTATGGCGTAGGCTATCTTGTATGGCTTATTTTAAGCGTAGTTGCAAGCGATAGCGGTGCATTTTTTGTTGGCAAAATGTTTGGCAAACATCCATTTAGCCCAAGCTCACCAAACAAAACAATTGAAGGTGCAGCAGGCGGTGTAGCGATAGGTACTGTGATTGGCTGCATTGTTGGAAATTTTGTAACCGAAGGATTTTTCCAAATTTTATTCTCAAGCTTTTTAGTCTGCGTGTTTGCAGTTTGGGGAGATTTGTTTGAGAGCTACTTAAAAAGACTTTGCGGCGTCAAAGATAGTGGTTCGCTCTTCCCAGGACACGGAGGCATGCTTGATAGGATAGATGGTTATTTATTTGGCGTAGTCGCCCTACTTTGGTCGCTCTCGTGGTAATACTTGGCTCAACTGGTTCAATTGGCAAAAACGCCCTTAACCTTTGCGAAAAATTTGGCGTAGAGGTTGAGGCGTTAAGCTGTGCTAAAAATGTAGATTTACTAAATGAGCAAATCTTAAATTTTAAGCCAAAATTTGTCTGCGTAGGCGATGAAAAGCTAGCTAAAAATGTAAAAAACGTAGAAGCTAAAAATATCTTTTTTGGTGAGACTGGACTACTACAAATGCTAGAAATTTCAAGCTCAAAAAAGGTGATAAACGCCCTTGTTGGCTTTGCTGGCCTTGCTCCTAGTCTAAAGACACAAACTCTTAGCAAAAGACTTGCGCTTGCAAACAAAGAGAGCCTTGTTGTTGGCGGCAAATTTCTAAAGACTAGAGAAATTTTGCCCATTGACAGCGAGCATTTTGGGCTTAAATTTCTACTTGAAAATAAAACTGCACCAAAAAGACTCATCATCACAGCAAGTGGCGGCGCATTTTATAAAAAGCCGATCAAATTTCTAAAAGATGCCACGCCAAGTGACGCACTAAAACACCCAAACTGGGATATGGGCGCAAAGATCACGATTGATAGTGCGACGATGGCAAATAAGCTTTTTGAAGTAATGGAGGCTTATTGGCTTTATGGCATCAAGGAGATCGAGGCTGTGATAGAACCAACTTCTGCGATACATGCCGTAGTTGAATTTATAGACGGCTCAAGTACGATGCACCTCTCGCGACCTGATATGAAGCTAGCTATCGCTCATGCTATGTTTGAAAATATCAGTGAAAATATCGTTTCACATGCAAATTTACTTGATCTAAAAAATATAAAATTTCATAAAATTAGCCTTAAAAAATATCCCATTTTTTCGCTAAAAGATGAAGTACTAGCAAACCCTGATCTAGGTGTAGTGATAAATGCTGCAAATGAGATTGGAGTATTTAGCTTTTTAGAGAAAAAATGCTCGTTTTTGGATATCTCAAGGCTCGTTTTAAGCTCTGTTAAAAATTTTAGAAATATCAAAATTTCAAATATTGATGAAATTTTTGAAGCTGATAAAGAAGTTAGAAATTACGCAAAAAGGATGTTAAATGCAAAGGTATGAGGGTTATAAATTTGATCCAAAGCAAAGCTTAATCGGCGTTCAGTTTTTATTTGTCGCCTTTGGTGCACTGGTATTAGTGCCGATACTTACGGGACTAGATGCAAATGTAGCTCTCTTTACGGCTGGTCTTGGCACGCTACTTTTTCAGCTAATAACTAGAAAAAACGTCCCACCAATCTTTCTAGCAAGCTCGTTTGCCTTCATCGCTCCGCTTCAGTATGGCATAGAAAAATGGGGAATACCAGTGACGATGGGCGGCGTTATATTTGCTGGATTTTTCTACGTCGCACTAAGTCTTGTAGTTCGCTTTGGCGGTGAGAAAATTTTGCATAAAATTTTGCCTCCAGTTGTCGTTGGGCCGGTCATCATGACAATAGGCCTTATCCTTGCTCCAAATGCCGTCAAAATGGCAACATCAGCCACTGAAATTTATACACAAAATGAGGCGATGATCGTCGCTGGCATTTCGTTAGTGGCTACTATTTTGGTAATGATGCTTGGGCGCGGCATGTTTAGGCTTATACCTATTTTGCTTGGTATTATCACCGGATACATCGTAGCTTACTGCTTTAGCATGGTTGATTTTACACCTATCTTTAATGCACCTTGGTTTAGAATGCCAAATTTCACTACACCAAAATTTGAGTTTGAAGCGATCATTTATATGATACCTATCGCCATCGCTCCAGCGATCGAGCATATAGGCGATATGCTTGCTATCTCAAATGTCACAAAAGAAGATTTCCTAAAAAATCCAGGCCTTAAAAATACGCTCCTTGGAGATGGGCTTGCCACTTCGCTTGCTGCTTTTTTTGGTGGTCCGCCAAACACTACATACTCAGAGGTCACAGGTGCGGTTAGCCTTACAAAAGCTTATAATCCAGCGATCATGACCTTTGCAGCGATCACTGCTATCGTGCTAGCCTTCGTTGGTAAGCTAGGAGCTGTGCTTTCAACCATTCCAGCTCCAGTCATCGGCGGTATCATGCTGCTACTTTTTGGCATCATCGCAAGCGTTGGCATGGAGACACTTATAAAAAACAAAGTCGATCTTGCAGACCCTAGAAATATGATAATCGTAGCCCTCATCTTTATCTTTGCTATCGGCGGCATGGTACTTGATCTTGGAGCGGTTAAATTTTCAGGTATCGGACTTGGTGCGGTTACTGGCATAGTTTTAAATTTGCTTTTGCCAAAGACAAAGCATTATGAAGGATATTAATGCGTAAATTTTTACTTTTTTTACTAACCTTTACCACTGCTAGTTTAGCTAATACTTTAGACTATGCGCTCATCAAAAAAGGTGAACCAAGTGAAAACACGATGTTGTTAATCGGTGGCATTCAAGGCGATGAGCCGGGTGGCTTTTTGGCAGCCTCTATCGTGGCAACTGACTATAACATCACAAAAGGTTCGCTTTGGGTTGTGCCAAATTTAAATTTCCCAAGCATAATCGAGCGAAGTCGTGGCACAAAAGGCGATATGAATAGAAAATTTGCCCATGTAGATAAAAACGATCCTGATTACAACTCAGTGATGAAGATAAAAGACGTCATAACCGACAAAAACGTTACGCTCATCTTAAATTTGCACGATGGAAGCGGATATTACAGAGATAAATTTATAAACAAAGACGAAAATCCAGATAAATGGGGCAATACTTGCATAATAGACCAAAGCACGCTTCCTGGCTCAAAATATCCAGAGCTTGAAAGTATCGCTTCAAGCGTAAAAGATGTGCTAAACAAGCATCTAATAGATCAAAAGCACCAGTATCACATCAAAAATACGCACACTGCAATGGGTGATAAAGAGATGCTAAAAAGCCTAACTTACTATGCTATCACTCAAAATAAATCAGCCTTTGCAAACGAAGCTAGTAAAAATTTAAATGCCGAGCAAAGGACTTATTACCATCTAATCGCTATTGAAGAATATATGAAAAAGGCTGGCATTAGCTTTACTAGGCCATTTAACCTTGATGTTAAAAGCGTAAAAAAGGCAATCGAAAAAGAGATCAGACTTGAACTTGAAAATTCATACGCGATAAGCCTTAAAAATCTAAAGCCTTTAATAAATTTTGTCCCACTTAAAAAAGGCGAGTTAAATTACAGCTCACCAAATCCGCTAATAGCCGTCATAAAAGAAAATGGTAGCTTCAAAGTGCAATACGGCAACCGCTTTGTTACTAGATTAAAACCACAATATTTTGAATTTGCGAAGCCGCTTGATGAAATTTCACTAATAAGCGACGGTAGCGAGCTTGCATTAAAAAGTGGCGATAAATTTAGCGTGAAAAAGAGCTTTAAAGTAAAAGCACTCAAAAACGTGCGCGTAAATGTCATAGGATACGGCACAAAAAGTATAGATGAGAGTGAGCAAGAGGTGGCTAAAAATAGTCTAAGTAAAAGCTACAGCATCGATAAAGACGGCAAAATTTATAGAGTCGAGTTTTATAAAAATGAAGATGGCAAAGAGAAATTTGCCGGCATGATCTTAGCGGAGTTTAGATGATACTTGGTATCGAAAGTAGCTGCGATGATAGTTCGGTCGCACTCATAGATGAACGCACTTTAGAGAAGATTTATTATAAAAAAATTTCTCAAGAAGAGGAGCACGCTATCTTTGGTGGCGTTGTTCCTGAGCTTGCAGCAAGACTTCATACAAAGGCACTGCCAGCACTTTTAGAGGGTATCTTGCCAAATTTTAAAGATATAAAAGCGATCGCTGTGACAAATGAGCCGGGTCTTAGTGTGAGCCTAATAGGCGGTGTCAGTATGGCAAAAGCGCTAAGCGTGGCTCTAAATATCCCGCTAATTGCTGTAAATCATTTAGTTGGCCACATCTACTCACTATTTTTAGATCGTGAAGCCACCTTTCCACTTGGTGTCCTGTTAGTTAGTGGCGGACACACGATGATCTTAGAGATTGACGAAAATGGTGAAATCACTGAGATAGCAAGCACTAGCGATGATAGCTTTGGTGAGAGCTTTGACAAGGTTGCTAAAATGCTTGATCTTGGTTATCCAGGCGGTGTCGTGGTGCAGCAAAATGCCTTACTTTGCAAAGACAAAGAGAGGTTTCATTTTACCATTCCACTTCTTCATGATAAACGTCTTGAGTATAGTTTTTCGGGGCTTAAAAACCAAGTCAGAGTCGAAATTTCAAAGCTAGATAGTATCACTCCAAAAGATATCGCTGACATCTGCTACGCATTTGAAAATACTGCCTGTGAGCACATTTTAAACAAGCTTGAAAAGGTCTTTTGTTTAAGAAATTTTAAGCGTTTTGGCGTAGTTGGCGGTGCAAGTGCAAATCTAAATTTACGAAAAAGGCTTGAAGCGCTTTGCCAAAAAAATGAGTGCGAGCTTTTGCTAGCTCCACTTGAGTTTTGCTCTGATAACGCCTTGATGATAGCAAGAGCGGGGCGTGAGAAGTACCTAAAAGGCGAGTTTGTAAACCATAGCGAGCTAAATATAAATCCAAGAGTTAGCTTTAAAAAGCTTGAGTTAAATTAAACTTTTTAAAAAACATAAAATTTTGTACCTAAATCTTGATAGCTTCGTAAGTAAAAACGTAATAAAATCTAAAAAATTTCAAAAAAAAGAATCTTTTATGGACGAGTTTTTAAATCACGCTTGGCATTTAAATAAAATTTACGCCAACACTGATGCGAGCGTACCTTTTTACCCAGATCTACTAGCGCTTCTTTTATCTTGTGATGAGAAAAATTTAGATGAGTTTATGGCCCTTGCCGAGTTTAGAACTATCTTAAAAAAGTTAGGCGTAGGACTTGATATCTTTAGTATACAAAGTGCACAGCTAGCCACAATAAAAGCACTAAATGAAGCAAAAATTTCAAGTGATGAACTCGCAATCTACTTACAAAAGCTACGTGATGAAAAGATAATTGGCCATGAAAAATTTGATTTTTTAATAAAATTTATAAGCAAAAACTCAAATCAAAATAAAGCAGAAATTTCTAACACAAAACCAAAAGATCACTTTCACAAGAGCCTAGATTTTCTAAATGAGATAAATGAAAAAGCAAGCATGCTTGATGAAGATAAAGAATTTTTACTAGCTTTAAAAAACGCCAAGAAAAAATCAAACGAAACGCTTTTTAACATCGCAGTAAGTGGCGTCATAAACTCTGGCAAATCAACCCTTTTAAATGCCCTTTTAAACAAATCCGTCCTAGGCACTTCAAATGTGCCTGAAACCATAAATTTAACCATCTTAAAGCACGCAACAACTAGCCATGCAAAGGTAAATTTTTATAGCCCAGACGAGCTAGAAGAGCTTGGACTTTCAAGCAAAAATTTACCAGCTAGTAGCGTAGAGATCAGCCTAGATGAGATCAAAAACTATACATCTTCAAGCTCAAAAACAGCAAATCTCGTAAAAAGCGTTGAGCTTTATGATGACTTGGAGCTTTTAAGAGATAATGTCTGCATTATAGACACTCCGGGCATAGATGATGCGATCGTTTTAAGAGAGCAAATAACTACAAATTTTATGAAAGAGTGCGACCTTTTGGCTCATCTCATGAATGCCTCACAAAGTGCAACGCAAAAAGACGCACTATTTTTGAAAAAATGCCTTGAAAACTCGCACATCGTAAGAGTTGCTATCGTGCTAACTCACGCTGATGAGCTAGATGCAAAGGATATTAATGAAACGCTTAACTACGTAAAAAAAGCGATTGGCGAGCAGATAAATGATATCAAGATAGATTATTTTGCTCTTAGCGCTAAAGCTTATCTTGATGGCGCTTTAAATAGTGGCGTGCCGGAGTTTAAAGAGTATCTTTACGATGTGCTTTTTGGCAAAGACTCTAAAAAATCAGCTCTCATTTTAAGCTCATATCAAAAAGAATTACAAAATATTTTAAAAATAAAACTCGAAGCCACAAAGGCTGAAATTTTAGAGCTTAAAGCATTTGGTTTAGAGCTAGAAGCTTTGCAAAACGAGCAAGCAAATATCAAAAATTCTCTTAATGAAAATTTCACAAAACTTGAAAGGCTTTTAGAAGGCGAGCTAAAAAAACTCGATGATAAAAATGCAAAAGATATCTATAAAATGGGGCTTGAAGCGTTACTACAAAATCTAAATGAAAGGCTTAAGAGTGAGATTGCTTACTGCAAAAGTAAAAGAGAAAATTTAAATCTAAAGCGTCTTACACAAATAGCAAAAACTACACTTTGTGACGGAGTTGCGGCACTTATGAGAGAGGCTAGAAATGAAACTTTAGTGCAGACAAAGTCATGCGAGCAAAATATCGCTTTAAGCTTTGATGGCTTTAAGGTGAGTGAAAATAAAATTTTTAGTATAAATGACTTTTTAAAGCAAATGGGCGTGGAGCTTGATTTTGGTGAGCTTTTAGATGAGCTTGAAGCTAAAATTTTAAGCAAAAGTGAGCCAGATGAGGCACTTTTAAGTTTAAGACAAAATTTACTTAACAATAAAAGCATATCACAGTTTTGTGAGATGCTAGCAGAACACGAAAAAAAACTGCTAAAAGAGCGAGTAAAGGCTTATGAGATGAGCCAAAAAGAGACTCTAAACCAAAGACTTTTAGTCCTTAATGAAAAACTTAATGAGCTAAATTTACAAAACCAAAGCTCAATTTCAAAGCTTAAGCAAAAGACCTCCTTGCAAGATGAAATTTACTCACTTTTAGAGGATATTAAAAATGTTTAATGAGTTTATAAATGCCTACAAAGCGAGATATTTTAAGGTCTTTACAAATGATTTTAAGGGTGAGCTAGCTAGGCTCGTAAATGATCTAAACGATCCTAGTTTGCATATAAGCGAGCAGATAAAAGAGAGCTTAAATTTACTAATAGATACTCTAAATGAACCACCACTAATAGCTGTTATCGGTCAATTTTCAAGTGGAAAATCAACGTTTTTAAACGCACTGCTTGGTCAAGATATCTTGCCATCAGGACTAACTCCAGTCACCGCAAAGGCTGTGAGGCTAAAATTTGCAAAGATACCACTTCTAAGTGTGAAATTTATAAACGGTAGCGAGAGCTTGCTAGCAAGTAGCGATCTAGCCGAGCTAAATAAGCTAGGCGAGCAAGTTTCTGGCATGACGCTTTATGCGCCAAGTGAGATTTTAAAAGAGATAAATTTCATCGACACTCCTGGCCTAAACTCGCTAAGAGATGCTGACACAAAAGAGACAAAAAATACACTAAAAAAGGTTAGCGGTGCGATATGGCTAAGCCTTGCAAACAACGCCGCAAAGGCAAGCGAGCTTGAAAGTATCAAAGAAATTTTAAAAGCAAATGATCTAAAAGCGATCTGCCTAATCAACCAAAAAGACAAGCTAAGCGAGGAGGGGCTTGAAAATTTGCTAAAGCACACTGGGCAAACTTATGGCGAGCTTTTTGAGGATATCATCGCTATCTCATCAAAGCAAGCCCTTCTTGGCATAACAAATAATGAAAAAAGCCTACTTGAAGCTTCAAATTTTAACGAAGCTCTAAAGGCTATTAAAGAGTGCTTTTTAGACAAGAGCTTTAAAGAAAATTTCATAAAAGCAAGGGCAAAAAAGATCGTAAAACTCCTAACCAACGAGCAAGAAAAACATCTAGAAATTTATGACAATGCGCGGTTGATTTTAGATGAATTTAGTGGCTCATTAGATGAGAGGCTGGAGGCGATAAAAGAGGAGTTTAAGCCAAAGATCGCTTTAAGTTATAGTCAAATGAGTGAAGTTATAAAACTTGCTGCCGATGAGGTATTTAAGCTACTTAAACCATTTTCAAAGACAAAATTTAACGCTTCAAAGACGCTTTTAAACAAAGAAATTTATAAGCGTGAAAATTTTGAGGTAATAAGTCTTGATAGCGACGAAGTCTTTTCAAAACTTATCTACGAAGATGTAGTTTTTAATAAATTTTTTAAACGCTACAAAAAAGATCTAAAAGAGCTAGAAAATGCAATAACCTCAGCGTTTAATGAGCTTTATAAAAATTTAGAGGATAAATTTTTAATATACAAATCTCGCTATGAAAATTACGCTAGCTTTGATGATCAAGTCTTGGCTTACGAAACAAAATCCATAAACACCTATGCCGGACGGACATATGAAAATTTTTTAAGAGAGTATGAAACGGCTAAATTTAAGGCTATACAAAAGGTCTCTTTATTTTTCGAAAAGCTTGATATAAAGCTAGCCTCAAACTATGAAAATGCACTCAAACTCGCGGTTTATTTTATAAAGCAAAAGATAGAAAAGACGCTAGAATCGCATCTGCAGATGAATACGCCACTTTATATTCCAAGCGCAAAAGACGTCTATGAGCGTATGCTTGATGCGTTTAGCCTTTATGAGTTTGAAGCTTTAATGTGCTCAAACAGCTCGTTTTTAAATAAAATTTTACTTGATATAAAGAGTGATTTTAATGAAATTTATACTTTAAAAATAGCAATGCTTGATGGCTTAAAAGCAAGAGTCAAAGAGCAAATCTCAAAGATTGAAGAGCTTTGTGAAAATTCATTGCTATTAAGATAAATAAAATTTTTAAAGCTTAGAAGCTATCCATTTAAAGGATAGCTTTTATTTTATGCGTGCATTACGCCGATCTTTGGTGCGTCAAATGCAGTCACGCGTTTTGGCACGCCTTTAAATTTCTCGACATCTACAAGGCTTGTGTGAGCGGTGTTGCTCTGACTCATCTTGCTTGATGATACGTCTTTTGTGAGTACATTTAAATTTCCGTGCAAGCAAAGGCTCTTTTCGCCCAGTTTTTCAGGGTCATACCACGCACCTTCGCTTACTATTACGACATTTTGTGGCACGTCCTCAGTCACAAAGGCACCGCACAAAATTTCGCCCCTGTCGTTAAATACACGCACCACATCGCCCATTTTTATCCCTTTAGTCTCGGCTGTTTTTGGATTTATAAGCACTGGCTCGCGCTCTGCGATCTCGTTAAAGTTGCGAAGCACGGAGTTATTTAGCTGTGAGTGAAGCCTAAATTTAGAGTGCGCGCCGCTAATTGCGATAGGATATTTTTTATTTTTTGCGCCAAGCCACTCAAATGGCTCAAGCCACGTCGCATGCGGTGGGCAGTCATCATAGCCAAAGCCAGCGACAGTCTCAGAGTAAATTTCTATCTTGCCAGATGGCGTTTTTAACGGATTTGCCACTGGATCGTCGCGGAATTTCTTGTAGTTTGTAAAGTAGCGTTTTTTCTCATCGATCTTGTCAAATCTAAAATATCCCTTCTCCCAAAATTCCTCAAAGCTAGGCATGCTCTCATACCCAAGCTCAGCAGCCTTTTTAACGGCATCTTCATATATTGTCTTGACCCACTCTAGCTCACTTTTACCCTCGCTAAATGCCTCTTCCCTGCCCCACTCGTTTGCGATCAGTCTTGCGATCTCGAAGTCGCTCTTGCTCTCGCCAAATGGCTTAACTAGTGGCTTCATCGCAAATAGATACTCGCTTGTAGAGTTTGCCATCTCGATGTCCGTTCGCTCGTACTCAAGCGCAGCTGGCAGGACGATGTCGCTAAATTTAGCCGTGCTCGTCCAAAATGGCTCGCAAGTGATGATCGCACTAACTTTTTGCATAGCTTTTATCGCTCTGTTGGTCTCTGGATGCCTTGTAAATGTCGAGCCGTTGGCGTTAAACATCACTCTTATCTTTGGTAGTTTATAGCTCTTGCCATTTCTAGTTATCTCTTTGCCAGGGCTTAAAAGCGCGTCTATGAGCCTTGAGTTTGGCAGCTCATAGCCCTTAGTCTTTGGCACAAGGCCGCTATCAATGAATTTTGTGGCACCTTTGTCTCAAAAGCCGCTAGTTTAGGCGCTATGTAGCTTTCATCAGCGTTTTTGTGCATGCCGTCATTTGTGACAAAGCCACAACCCTCTTTGCCGATGTGTCCAAGCATCGCATTTAGCGTCACTAGCGCCCAGTACGCCATCTCGCCGTGATCTTGCCTTTGTATCGCGTAGCCACTAACTATAACTGAGTCATTTTTGACTAGATCCTCGCTAAATTTCGCAAGATCTTGCTCGCTCACGCCACAAATTTTACTTGCCCAAGCTAGGTTTTTATTGACCCCGTCTTTTGTGCCAAGCATATACTCTTTAAATTTATCAAAGCCAACGGTGTATTTTTCTATAAATTCTTTGCTGTAAAGCCCCTTTTCAAAAACGTAGTTACACATACCTATCATCATCGCCGTATCGGTGCAAGACACGACTTCAAGGTACTTTGCGCCAAAATATCTTGCGCTTTCGTTGTGATAAACATCGACGCTATAAATTTTCATCTCGCCGCTCTCGCCCTTTTTTCTGATCTCATCGTAGTATTTATATGAGTTGTGAAGCGGCACGCCAATGGCGATCTTGTTTGAAACGACTGGGTTTGTGCCCCAAAATACGATCGTTTTGGCATTTTTTAAGATAGCCTCCCACTTTGTTGGCGCGAGCGTTGGATCGATAAAGCCAGTGATGTGAGGCAAGATGACAGTCGCTGCGCCGTATGAGTAGCCACCAAGCTCATTTACGTAGCCGCCAAGCACGTTAAGTAGCCTCTTTGCGGTCTTTTGGCTGTGGCCAACTTTGCCGAGGCTACCCCACTGATAAACCTGTCCGTAGATCGCTTCAGCACCGTATTTATCAAAATTTTCTTTTAAAATTTTTGCACTTAGCTTTATAGCCTCGTCCCAGCTCACACGCACAAATTCCTCTTTGACGCGAAGCTCTGGTTTTGGGTTGTTTGGATTGGATAAAAAGCTCTTTCTAACAAATGGATATTTTACTCTGCTCTCGTTTTGGATGTAGTCAATGACTGCGTTATTTAGCTCGTTTGGATAAGCATCGCCCTCAAATGGCACCGTCTCAACCACGCGCCCTGCGATAGTTCTTACATAAAATGCGCCAAATTTATTTGCGCTTAGTCCGCTTTTCTTGTCAAATAACGCTTGCTCTGCGCTTCCAAGCTCTTTTGCTTGAAGGCTAGCCGCGCCTAATGCGCTTAATCTTAAAAAGTCTCGTCTTTTCATTTTCTCTCCGATTGTGGTTAAATTTATTGTTTTTGGTTGGTTTTAGAAATTATAAATTTAGGGTTTTGTATCATTTCATCGTTTAAAGACCTTGTAATGTAATACGCAAACTTGCGTCTAAATTGCACTATTTTAGCCAAAATTTTTTAAAGGATGGGCAGATGATTGGATTTTATGTAAATGTAAAGTTAAAAGCTGAGTGTGAGGCAAAATTTGAAGAAATTTTAAAAGAGATCGTGCCAGCTTCAAGAAAAGACAAAGGCTGCATAAGCTACGAGTGCGGCATGGTTGTGGGCGGTAAAAATGAATACTGTTTTATGGAAATTTGGGAAGATCTTGCAAGCCAAAAAGAACATATGAAAAGCGCTCATATGGTGAAAAACGCAGCTGCGCTGGAGGCTTGCAAAGAGAGCCAAGAGGTAAAAATAGTAAATTTTGTGAGCGCAAAGGAATAATATTTGCTTTAAAAAGGGCAAAATCCACAAAAAATGAGCGAAGAAAAAATGCTTGAGATGATAAATGCGACTGCTGATATTATATTTATGGCCGTACTTAGGGGACGAGTGAGCTTTGAGGCTTGCAAAAAAGATAGAGAATTTATCGACTCTTTAAGAGAAGAGCTACTTGGTAAAAATCCAAATAAATTTAAAATCGCACAAAACTCATACCAAATGATCGCCATTTTTGAAAAATACCGCAATAAAAAACAATCCACTTAAATTTTAAATCTGCTTGCCGATATTGTGTTAAAGGATTTTGACATGATAAACGCGCTAAATGGATTTAATCAAAGCTTTAACTACCAAGATGCTTTTAGTAAGCGTCAAGCCACAAGCACAAAATTAGACAAAGTAGAAATTCCCACCAAAACTGCTGACATCAAGCATCTACCGCTCTCTGGCTACTCATCAAATGATAAAATTTCTATCTGGGGCAAGATAAATGGCCTTGATAGCGGGGTGAACAAAGATGAAGCCTCTAGCCTTAAAAATTTCATTGATAGCACGAAGCTTTGGCGACTAAACTCCATCATCACTAGCGAGAAAAACGGCTTTAGCGTAGATGAGTTCATCAAAAATCACAAAATGAACGTAAATAACAAAATAACCAACAATGCTTTTGGCGCTCTTTATCTAAGCCGTGAGGCTACAAATTTGCTAGACTCTGATCTAAGTATCGATGAGTTTAAAGATAAATGGCTGGAATTTACCGCCGAAAGGATACTTGGCGAGCACGCAAATGTGAAAATTTCTTTTAAAGACGGGGCTTTACATTACGAACAAAGCTCGGATAAAAAACGTATAGAATTCTTAGGTCAGCCTATGTTACACCGTGTAAGCTACGCTGATAAAAACAGCAAAGATGAGTTTTTAAAATTTCTAAAAACAAGTTATCAAAATGGCGAGAGCATCGCTGATGTGCTGCAAAATATCGCTCTTACGCCAGTTAGAGAAAATGGCGATGAAGAGATGGAAGAAGAGAAATTTAAGCCTATGCAAGTTACCAAAAAGAGCGTGACATACACCGATAAAGATATAAAACGTGAGTTTTTTGAGGAATTTATCAGGCGCGAGGTCGAAAATGGAGCGAGCTTTGATGATCTAGTACAAAAGCTAAACAAGCTAAAGCCAAAGGATATTCTCGCTTAGCTTTGGCTTTTAGGCTGAAATTTTAGGGGCTAAATTGGCTCTTTAAATTTCTACTTAGGTTTGAATTTAAAGAGCCAATTTAGCCAACTAATTTAAAAAGCTAGCTTATCTTAATAAATTTTTACTCGAGTTTAAATTTTAAGAGTCAGCCAGCTTGGCTCACCAAATTTCTACTTTGGCTTAAATTTAAAAAGCCAGCTGCCCCCAAAATTTCTACTTCGGATTATTTATGCTTATCACCATATTTTTCTCATCAAGATATAGCTTTGCAGCCTCTTTGATGTCGTCATTTGTGATGGCTTTTATCGCGCTTATATACTCATCAGCCGTATAAAGTGGCATGTTAAAAATTTTATTTGAGATGATGAGCTTTTGCCAAAAGTCAGACTTTTCGTAATCTTTTTTTATAGAAATTTCACTCTGTGCTTTAAAATCCTCCAAATGCTTTGGCAAGATCGCGCCACTACGCTTTATGCTAGCTATTATCTGCTTTATCTCGGTGATGATCTTGTCCGTGTTTATAGGATCGCAAGTAAAGCTAATTAGCATATCTGAATGCTCAAAAGGATAGCGTGCGAGCTTGGCATTTAGGCTAAAGCCGTATGTTTGGCCCTTATCTTCTCTGATCTTTTCTCGAAGCGCCGTTTTTAAAATTTCACTTAATGCCCTTAGCCTAATCGCTCCTTCAAAGCTATATTTTGCGTCAGAATTTATGATATTTATGACAACATCGCTTCTTTTTGTACTTTGATACTCCCTTTTAAAGGTGTGCTGACCTTTGATACTTCGCACGCCATCGTCTTTAAATTCTTCAGCCTCGCCAAGCTTTGGTAAAGTGGCGATATACTTTTTAACAAGTGGCAAAAGCCTCTGCTCGTCGGTGTCGCCGATGATTACAAAAGTATATGAGGCCGCGTTTGTAAATTTATCTTTGATGATCTCTTTTAGCTCATTTAACTTTAGCGCGTCGATCTGAGCTGTCTCAAGCGGCGCGACACGTTTATTGTTTTCATAAAAAAACTTGCTAAATTCGGTGCTAAATTTATATTCAGGCAAATTTTGCTCTTTGCTTAGCTCATCTTTTGCTC
The DNA here is from genome assembly GCF_003049705.1 of Campylobacter concisus. NCBI lineage: Bacteria > Pseudomonadati > Campylobacterota > Epsilonproteobacteria > Campylobacterales > Campylobacteraceae > Campylobacter > Campylobacter concisus. The sequence continues at coordinate 347,457 of NZ_PIRF01000001.1, read as the reverse complement.
TTTGCTTTATCCTCTCAAGCACGTTTGCATCGGCTCTTGGAGCGTTAAATTCTAAATTTATAACAGCTAGCAGCGAGCTAAGATCGCTGGTGCTTGATGAGCCATAAATGCCTTGCGTGAGTGCTTCTATACCCTTTTCGTAGCTTACGATCTTTCCATTTAGCGCCTTTGAGAGCTCATAGTTATTAAATTTACCAACGCCGCTTTCATTTGTGAGCGCAACTGCAAAGCTACCAAGCTTTGGATCAGTCAAATTTGATGTGCCTCCTTTGCTGATGGCCGCAAATAAAATACTATCTTTTTTGGTGGCTAGTGGCTTAAAGATGACTTGCGAGCCATTTGATATTTTGTAGGTGTAAATTCCATTTTTTTCATCAAAGCTTCTTGAGCTTATCTCTTTTGGCTCTAAATTTTCATTGCCTAGGCTCTTATCGTTGTTATTAGCAGATAGGTTTGTGTTATAAGCAGGCGCCTTGGCAAAAAGCTTTAAAAACTCATCTTTGCTAAGCTTAAAACCATCTTTGCTAAAAATTCTTACACGCTCATCAGAAATGGCTAAAATTTGTCTAAATCTAGCATTCACATCAGCTAACGTAATCTCGTTTAATAGCTTTAAACTAAGCTCTTTGTCGTCTTCGTCGCTTAACACAAAGCCACCATTTTCTATCATGTTTAAAATTTGACCTGCGTAAACGCTTGATTTTTTAGTCTTTGAGCGTTTAAATTTAGCCTCTACATTTGCCACAAACGCCTTTTTTACATCTTCAAAATCATCTTTATTAAAGCCAAACTCTTTAATGCCTTTTATAACGCCAAGCATATCTTTAAGGCTTGCGTTAAAATCGCCTCCAAGTACATTTGTTTCAAAACTATAAATTTTCTGCTTTGCTTGAAGTGTTTGAGCTATAAAATCAGTGCTTAAATTTGATGAATTATTTGCATTTTTTTGCTCATAAAGCATATTTATCAGGCTTGCGATAAGTGCGTCTTCTAGATTCCTCTTTGCGTCAGCCTCATTTACAACTGGGCTAAATTTATCAAAATAGCTAAGTCTAACTAGCTCCATTCCGGTCTCATTCGAGTCATAGTTAAAAATATTTAAACCACTTTTAAAGCTAATATTTTTTTCTGGATGAATGTAAGAATTTGTATTTTTTGCTTGGCTAAAGCTTTTTTCGATTAAGCTTTTTATCTCATTTTTATCAAAGTCGCCAACAGCAACAAAGCTCATAAATCTTGGCTGATAAAGCCTCTCGTAAAATTCTTGCATGTGCTTAGCATCTACGCTTTTGATGACGTTCATGTCGCCTATTGGCACTCTTTTTAGATAGATACTGCCCTCAAAAATATCCTTTGTTTGAGCCAAATAAAGCCTATATCCTGGCGTATTTCTCTGACGCTCTTCTTCCATTATGACACCACGCTCCTTATCAAGCTCCTTAGGATCTATTTTAACGCCATCTATCCAATTCGAAAAGACTTTAAACGTATCTTGTAAATTTTTCTCATTTACATTAATCGTTAAGACATAGCTCGTCTGATCGTAGCTCGTCTGCGCGTTTAGATCGGCTCCAAATTTCACACCAAGGCTCTCAAGCTGCTTAATGAGCTCATTTTTACTAAAGTCACGGCTGCCATTAAATGCCATGTGCTCCAAAAAGTGAGCAAGACCTTGCTCGCCATCTTTTTCATCAGTTGAACCAGAATTTATAACAAGATAAAAAATAGCTGTTTTTTGTGGAAATTTATTCTCTTTAATATAGTATTTTAGCCCGTTTTTTAGCTCTGCATTTAACATATCTTTATCGTTTTGAAGCGCAAAAAGACCCATTGCTAGACAAAAAAGCAACAAAATTTTTCTCATTATTTTCCTTTTTAATTTTAATCGATAGACAAAGCAGAATTTAGCATAAGCCTGCAAATTTGCAGGCTAGAAGATTATTTTAGATCGTATTTTTTAAGTAAAAATTCGTAGCTTCCGTCTTTTTTCATATCATCTAAAATTTGATTTATTTTCTCTATTAACGCGCTCTCTTTTCCTTTATCAAATGCTATTGAAAAGCCCTCGCTACCATCAACTTCTTTGAAAAACGCTTCAAGTTCTGGATTTTTCTTGATAAAGCCATATCCGATAGAGCTATCAAGGATGACTGCGTCAAATTTGCCAACTTTTAATCCCATGATGAGTGGCACAGTATCTTCTGAAGGCACTACTTTTACGCCATTTATAGCATTTGCTGCTAGCTCTTGGACGGTGCCTTGTTGCACGCCAACTCTTTTGCCAGCTAGCTCTTCTTTAGCTTTTAGTGCGTCATTGCCTTTTTTCTTTAGATAAAGATTTTCAGTTAAATAGTATGGCTTTGTAAAATCAATCGATTTTAGTCTATCTGAAGTCGCACTCATCGCACTTATTATGCCATTTATTTTGCCAGCTTTAAGCGCTGGGATAAGGCCATCAAAACTCATATTTATGATCTTATATGAAAAACCTGCACGCTTTGAAATTTCATCAATTAGCTCGATGTCAAAGCCTGTTATTTTGTTATTTTCATCAATATATTCAAATGGCGGATAGTTCGCCGCTGTACCAAATTTTAGCTCATTTGCACAAAGAGCAACAAAAGCTGTGAGTAAAAGAGCAAAGATCTTTTTCATAATAGTGTCCTTTAAGGTGATTTAGTGGCTTAATTATCAGTATTTCTCTATTAAAAATTGTTTAAATCCGTAATAAAAGAAAAATGCTATAAATAATCGTATAGCAAAGTAGCATATAAATTTTTATAAATAAGTTCTATCCCTTAATTATCTTAAGGGATAGAATAATAGGAGCTCTAAGAGTAAGTCAAAGATTAAAATTTACTTTTTCTAACTTCGTTTACTATTGCCTTAGCCATGTCGTCAACATCAGATGTTACTTCATTTGCTTTATTGACAATTACTACATTTTCTTTTGTAAGTGTGTCTATTTGAGCAACTGATTGGTTTATCATATTGATTCCCTCACTTTGCTCTTTTATAGATTCACTCATTTCATTGATTGATTGAGCTAGTACATTTGTATTAGCTTCGATCTCTGTTAGAGATTTTTGAGTTCTCTCTGCTAGTTTTCTAACCTCATCTGCAACGACCGCAAAGCCTCTACCATGCTCTCCTGCACGTGCTGCCTCGATCGCGGCATTAAGAGCTAGTAAATTTGTTTGATCAGCTATATCTCTAATAATGGTTATGATATTTTTGATCTCGTCACTTTGTCTAATAACATCAGATGTTTTTTGAGATATTGCATTCATTGAGCTTGACATTTGCTCTACTGCAGCAGCAGACTCTTGAAGTGAGCTTGCTTGTACATTTGCACCTTGAGTTAGTTCTTTCATTGACTGACTTAAAGACTCAGCCTTTTCTTCTAGCACATGGGCTTGATCTAAATTTGCTCTTAACATCTTGGCTATCTCTTCACCAAGGGCATTTATACCAACCGCCATTTTGCCATCATCTTCAAGCCTTTTAGTAAAGTCTTGTTTTTTAAAGCTTTCTAGTAGATTTAACACGTCATCGCCATTTTCCGCAATAGCATGTTTAAGTGCGATTTGTAAGTCTTTGAAAGTTTGTTTTAGCTGGCTAAGTGCAGGATTTGAAGTATCTGCGTTAAGCTGAGCTACGTAGTTACCTTTGCCAATTTGATTTACAAAAGTATTTGCTTCTTTAATGAAATTATTTTGCTCAGATAAATTTGCCTCGATTTGTTTGATATTCTCATTTATCAGTGCACTCATCTGTCCGATCTCGTCGCTACCACTACGATCTAAAAATTCAGCCTTATTAGATTTATAATTTAAGAAGTCAAAAAATCTAACTAAGCCATTTTTAGTCTGATCTATACCAGAGATCAGGTTTTTACCTATTAATGTAGATACTAGCAACATAAGCAAAATACAAATCGCAATCACAATAGAACTTATAATAAGTTCGGTATTTGCATTACCCTTAATACGTCTTGCATCTTTTTGCATATTATCAAGTAGTTTAAGTTCAAGCTCTCTCATCGCATCTATTGAAATGCTTATCTTTGAAAACCAACTTGCTGCATCATAAGATACATCTTCAGTGGCAACTACATTTTTAATAATATTCATTGCATCTATAAAATCAGCCTTTTTTATAGCGATAGCATCAAATTCGTCACTAAATTCTTTTGGATTGTAATCGTAAAAATCCTGCATAAATTTATTTATAACGCTATTTAGTGCAACTACTTTATTGTAGTCCTCTTTGCTTATGCTCTTTTTAGTAAAAACCCCATTTAAAGTAGCACGCAAAATACCAAGAGACTCTTTTATCTCACCAACAATAATGATACGCTTTAGATCATCTACCAAGCTAGGCTCGAGCTTATCGCTATATCCATTTATAGCAATAACCTCTTTTCTTAAAATTTTTGTTATACGGCTAATTAGATCATTGCCACTTTTTTGATCTACATTTGAGCGGATACTATTTATCTCTGAAGCTATTTCATTTTTCTCTTCAAGCTTATCAAGCATAGCGTCTACTTTTTTACGCTGCTCTAATAAATTTTTATTATCCCCTCCTGCTAACACACCTGAGCTAAATCCGCGTTCTTTTTGCATCTCATGGATAAAATTATTTTGATTTATTATTGTATCCACGATTTTCTCACTAAACTCTGCTGTTGAGCGAGTCTTTAAGATACCATTTAGCATGTATGCGCTCATGATACCAAGGCCAATAAGACTGACGATAACTATCGCCATAATCTTAGATTTAATACCTAGATTATTCATTTTCTCTCCTTTTAGTTTTTCTTAAATATCTGCTTCAAAAATAAAGTTATACGACTTTAATACTTAAAAATTTACCAACAAAAAATACTTTTGGTTATTTTTATAAAAAATATTGATTAACGCATTTATGTAAAATTTTAATTTATATTTAGCTTTATTAAATAGTAGGAATTTTTTAACAAAATTGTGATACATGCAAATAGAAAATAGCACATTTAAAATAAATGCCGTTCTCATCCTGAGAAGCTTCATTTTTTCTCCTTGAAAATAGTTAAGTCATTTTATTAATTTTACTTTTAAAAGATGTTAAATTTTAAAAATTAGAAAAAAGTGAGTTTTTGCAGAGAATTCCTGCTTCTCTGCAAATTTTGTATTTAGATTTATTTCTTTAATCCATATTTATCTAGCATTTTGTCAAATTCACCAGACTTTTGTAGCTCATCGATCGCTGCATCTATCTTCTTGATAAGCTCGGTGTGTTTGCCTTTATCAAACGCCATTGCAAATCCTTCCGTGCCATCAGGAACTCTTAAAAATTCTTCTAAATCTGGATTTTGTTTTAAATATTCAACCCCTATCGGACTATCAGTTAGTACAACATCGATTTTACCAGCGTTTAGTGACATGATAGCAGCTGCTACATTTTCAGCAGGTATCGATTTAGTGGTTATGCTTTTGGCTGCTTCTTCTTGCAATGTTCCAACTTGAGCTGAAATTTTCTTATCTTTAAGGTTGTCTTTATTTACATCTGAGCCTTTTTTGCGGATAAATAAATTTTCTGAAAAATAATATGGCTTGGTGAAATCAACCGATTTTCTTCTCTCATCAGTTGCACTCATTCCGCTTATGGCAATATCTATTTTACCGGTTTTTAATGCTGATATCAGTCCATCAAAGCTCATATTTGCAACATCAAATTTTATCCCAGTTTTTTTGGTGATCTCATTTAATAAATCTATCTCAAAGCCAACAATTTTATTGTTTTCATCAAGATATTCAAAAGGTGGATAATCAGCACTTGAGCCAACTTTATAAACTACATTTTTACTAGCTTCTTCGGCATTATTTGCTGCATTTTTTTTATTAGCATCATCGCCACAACCTAGTAAAAATAAAACCAAGCTTGCCATCAAAAATTTTAAAATTTTACTCATTTTCTACTCCTTTAATGATTTAAAATTTTGCCTAAAAACTCTTTTAAACGCTCATGTTGCGGATTTGTAAAGACATTTTTCGGTGTGTCATCAACTGCGATTTTGCCTTTATCCATAAAGAAAATTCTATTTGCCACATTTCTTGCAAAGCCCATCTCGTGAGTCACAACAAGCATCGTTATGCCCTTTGCTGCGACATCTTTCATGATATCAAGCACCTCGCCGATCATCTCTGGATCTAGCGCGCTCGTTGGCTCGTCAAATAGTATCACCTCTGGATCCATTGCTAGGCTTCTAGCGATTGCTATACGCTGTTTTTGACCGCCTGATAGCTTATGCGGATAGGCGAATTTCTTATCACTTAGCCCAACACTTTTTAGCAACTCATCAGCTCTTTTTTCTGCACTTACTTTATCTAAAATTCCCGCTTTTATCGGAGCTAGAGTTAAATTTTGTAAGACGTTTTTATTTGCAAAAAGATTAAAGTGCTGAAAAACCATACTCACTTTTTGGCGAATTTTATTTATATCTGATTTTTTATCTAAAATATCTTCACCATTTATCTTTATGTGTCCGCTATCTGGCTCTTCAAGGCGGTTTATGCAGCGTAAAAATGTACTTTTTCCACCACCACTTGGACCAATTATCGCTATAACTTCACCCTTTTTTATATCTACGCTAATATCATTTAAAACTCGCAAATCGCCATAACTTTTGTTTAAATTTTTAATCTCAATCATGGCGGTTTAATCTCCTCTCAAGTAGTTTTGTCAAAAGTGTAAAAAATTTAACACTCACATAATAGACAATGCCCGTAAAAATTACTGGCTCTGGGCTATAAAAGACCGCTTGCAAGCTCTTACTTTGCATCGTGATATCAACGACGCTTATATAGCCCACGACTGATGTCTCTTTAAATAGCGATATAAACTCATTTGCAAGAGCTGGCAAGATATTTTTTGTAGCTTGTGGAAAAACTATCTCGCGCATCGAAACATAGTAGTTTAGGCCCATCGCACGAGCCGCTTCCATTTGTCCTTTATCCACGCTGTTTATGCCACTTCGCACGATCTCGGCCACATAAGCAGAGCTATTTAGTCCAAGTGCGATGAGAGCTACATAAAAATTATCACTCCATGTTGCAAAAATGACAACTGAAAATATTAAAAGTTGAAGTATTACAGGTGTTCCACGTAAGATATCGATATATTCATCAATTATAAAATTTAAGACTTTAATATTTAAAAATTTAATAAACGCCAAGGTAAATCCAAGTGTTATGCCTATGACAATACCGCCTATAGTAAGCCCTAAAGTCACTCCATAACTTTTGATATAAGCGATCTCTTGAGCCTCACTAAGATCTCTTGGATAGAAAAAATATGCTCCAAGTGAGACGATTATTATAAAAAATAGAAATTTAGCTAAATTTTGAGCCTTCAACTTTGTCCTTCTCTTTAAAATATGGCTTTAAATAATACGAAAAAATTTATATCATTTTGCTTAAAAGTGTTTAAGGATCGGCACTGAATGTTGTAATTTAAAAAAATTTATATTAACATAAGCCATTTATCTTAATTTGAAAGGAAATTTATGAGCTTTGGGTCTTATTTAGCCATCGCCATCTATTTTGGCTTTTTGCTCTTTATCGGACGATATTTCTACGATAAAAATGCAAGTATGAACGAGTATCTGCTAGATAACCGTCGAATGGGTCCAGTGGTTACTGCACTTAGTGCTGGTGCTTCTGATATGAGTGGTTGGATGCTACTTGGCGTGCCCGGAGCATTATACGCAACTGGCATAGCAAATGTGTGGATGATAATCGGTCTTATCATTGGAGCTTACTGCAACTATCTATTTTTAGCAAAGAGGCTTAGAATTTATACTGAAGTTGCGAGTGATAGCATCACGATACCAGACTTTTTAGAAAATCGCTTTAAAGATAGGACTAAAATTTTAAGAATCATCTCTGGTCTTATCATTTTGATCTTTTTCACACTTTATGTAAGTAGCGGCATCATCGCTGGAGGAAAGACATTTGAGAGCTTTTTTGGTTTAAAATTTGCCTACGGAGCGGTCTTTACACTTGTTATTGTGGTCTTTTACACATTTTTTGGTGGATTTAAAGCAGTTAGTATAACTGACGCATTTCAGGGGCTTTTGATGTTTTGTGTCCTAGTCTCGATCCCAGTCGTAGCATATCTAAATTTAGACTTGTCAAGTGATACAAATTTACTAAAAGAGATAAGCAAGCTTGATGCAAATCACCTAAATCCATTTAGAGATCAAACTTTTTGGGGAATTTTAGGACTTATGGCTTGGGGATTTGGCTATTTTGGTCAGCCACACATCATTGTTAGATTTATGGCGATACGTGATTCAAAAGAGCTTGCTAAGGCAAGAAGGATCGGCATTGGTTGGATGAGCATTGGGTTACTTGGTGCGATTATGAGCGGACTTATCGGCTTTGTCTACTTTAGTCAAAGAGGCGGGCTTAGTGATCCTGAGACGGTGTTTTTAAAGCTTGGCGAGCTACTTTTCCCACCATTTTTTATAGGCATTATCATCTCAGCTGTGCTTTCAGCGATAATGAGTACCATCTCAAGTCAGCTTTTAGTTACATCTAGCTCGGTAACAAAGGACTTTATCTTTGCATTCTATAAAAAAGAGATTAGTCAAAATACACAAACAGCGATCAGTCGCTATGCTGTCGTAGTAGTAGCCATAGTTGCTACTATACTTGCCTTTATCTCAACAGATAATGTATTAAATGTCGTTGGCAACGCTTGGGCAGGATTTGGTGCGAGCTTTGGACCGGTGCTACTTTTTAGCCTTTACTGGAAGCGCATGAGTGCACTTGGAGCACTTGCTGGCATGATAGCTGGAGGTGCAACTGTAATATTTTGGATCACGTCAGGGCTAAACGCTTATGTTTATGAAATTTTGCCTGGCATCATAGCGTCTTGCATAGCGATCATTAGCATAAGCATCTGGGGAGATGCGATAAATAAAATGACGAGCGAACCTCACGAGCAAGTCATAAAAGATGAATTTGAAAAGATGAAAACAAGGCTTTAAGCCTAAACTTACAAGAAATTCCTAGTATCTTGTACTAGGAATTTCTGCTAATTCTCTCTTAAAATTTTAATCCCTTTTTCAGTTTTCTTATCAAAAACCTAGCTGGATGAAGCTCATGAAATAGTGATCTTTCTATACAAAGTGGACGATCAAGTACAAGATCGGCTATCAAATTTGCTCCAAGTATCGCTGTGCCAAGACCTCGTGAGCCGTGAGCAAAATTTACAAAGACATTTTTTTCGTAGTTTGCTTTTGGATTGTTATCTTTATTTTTGCTCCAAAATAGCCCTTTGTAGTTTTGTTTATAAAATTCCTCATCATACAAGGCGCCAATTATCGGAAACCTATCTCCACTATAGCTTCTATATCCCACACGTGAGCCGATAATGGTGGCTTTTGTGGTGTCAAAAAACTCGCTTACATCGCTTAAATTTTTAGCATTATCCTCAACTTTAGGCATATCGCAAATTTCATTTCTAGCGTAAGTAGCGCCGATAACTTGCACACCTTTGACGGCTGGACAAATGTAGCCTTTTGCGCTTAGCGGCATGGCATTTTTTAGCACTGGTTTTAGGTGCGTGACTTGACCTCGGACACTGCTTATTTGCATGTCGTAGTCCTTAAAAATTTCACTGCTCTTACTGCCAGTGCAAAAGATTAAAATATCGGTCTCTAAATTTTTACCATTTTTAAATTTAACGCTGATCTTGCCATTTTGAAGGTACTCTCTGCTCTCGTACTCATGGTTAAATAAAATTTTAAAGTTGCTTGATAAAAATTTACAAATTTCTCTTGGTCTAGCGTATGCACCATCTTTTATAAATATGCCAGGATATGGTTTTAAGTTCTCATCGAATTTAAAAATATCCTCTGCATTTTGATCCTGCCATGAGGCGTACCTTTTAACGAGCTCATCATCAAATGCGTAGTCGATGCAGCCGTTAAATTTGATAAGGCTTTTTGGCAAAGTTGCCTTGTAAAATCTCACTGCTTGCAAAAATGCGTTTAAATGCATGCGGCCTAAATTTACCCCAGGCTTCGTAACTAATGGCATCAAAGCACCACAGTGATTGCCTGAGCCATTTGTTGCGACCTCACCATTTGCCTCGGCGATCACCACTTTAAAGCCATTTTTGGCTAGCTCGCCAGCTGTTGCAAGTCCAGCCACTCCTGCTCCTATGATGAGCGCTGTTTTGCCTTTTACGCTAGAGGCTGGCTCGCATCTCGCAAACCAAGCATCTTTTAAATTTTTATCTTTTTTCTCTAGCACGGCGCTACTCATCTGGCGTTTTCTAGCGTATCCCTCTTTTAGGCTTAGCAAAAAGCCAGCACCCTTTAGCCCGTCTTTTACTATTTTTGCACACGAGTAGGTTCTAGCAATCGTGCCAACCCTGCTTAGTCTTGCGATCTGCCTAAAAATTTCTTCGCTCCAGATCGAGCCATTTTTACTTGGAGCAAAGCCGTCTAGAAACCAGATGTCGGCAATAAAATCAAGCTCAGGTAAAATTTCTTTAGCCTCGCCGTAGCAAAGATCAAGTGTAATATTTGGGGCAAAATTTATACGGTGTATGCCTGAGATTAGCGGCGGATAGAGCGAAACCAGCTTTTTGACATAAGCTTTAAAAATGCCTAAATTTTCATAAATTTTTAAAAGATCTTCTTTTTTAATAGGGCTTTTTTCGATACTAACAAAGTGAAGTTTTTTAGAGCTATTTTTAAATTTCTTACAAATTGTGAAAAAATTTAATCCAGCACCAAAGCCAGTTTCAGCGATAATGAAGCTATCTTTGATCTGCCAAATTTCATCAAGCGCTCTTGCAAAGACAAATTCACTCTCAAGCCAAGGTTTGTCGGTATTAAAGTAGATGTCACCAAACTCCTCGTTAAATGGAATTTGCCCTTTAAAGCTTAAATTTGCATTTTTCATCTATTTTTTGCAAAATATCCATCGATGCCATTTGCGATGCCGTTTGCAAGGGCATTTTGATATGCATCATTAAAGAGCTTTTCACCCTCGACTGGATGCGTGATATAGCCGATCTCAACAAGAACTGCTGGCATAAGAGCACCTACAAGTACCCAAAATGGTGCCTCTCTCACACTGCCGTCACTTGCAGCATAGACTTTTCTGGCACTTGCTAAAATTTCTTTTTGGATATCGATGCCAAGCTTGTTTGAGGCGATGATCTTCTCGCGGTTTAGCACGTTTAGAAACGTCTGCTGCGAAAAGTAGTTCATCTCTTCTATATCTGATTTGTTCTCAAGCGCGGCTGCGTTTTTACTACGTTCACTTCGTGCAGGCGATAAGAAAAATGTCTCAATGCCGTGCATGCTCTTTGCCTTTGTGGCATTTGGAGCGGCATTTGCGTGAATGGAAACAAAAAGATCAGCCATCTTATCATTTGCAAATTTTGTTCTTGTTCTTAAATTTATAAAGACATCGGTTGATCTGGTAAAAAAGACCTTGTAGCCACGCGCTTTTAGTATGTCGCCAAGTTTTTTGGCTACACCTAAAACCGCAGTTTTTTCCTGAAGCTTACCATTTACTGCACCTGGATCAGTGCCACCATGGCCTGGATCGATGACGATCGTTTTGTTGCGTGAAAATTTACCAGTCGCAACTGGTGGCAAAGGTGCTGCTACTGGCTCACTTTGTGCAGGCTGCGGCTTTAAATTTGGCTCAGGCTCTTTGTGTGGCACTTCTTCATTTTTGTTTTTAGTTTTATGAAGTGGTGCTTTTACATTTTCATTTGAGATAAAATTTTGAGCGCTGATCACAAGCAGATCACTTGTTGCATTTGCTTTTATAGTCTTTTGGATATTATCAGAAAAAATAACTCTAACAGTATTTTTATCATACTGCGAGATATGAATGTAATCAGATATGAAATTTTTATAAGTTAGCGGATTACCATTTAATCTACCATCAATATCCATAATATTTTTATATGTATTTTGCTGCTTTAAAAAGGATGTTTTTAGTTTTGCGGTATCGATTTTTGTATTAAACTTAAGCACTAAAGTGTCATTTACCTTGGTTGCACTAAGCAGCGTCAAAGTAGCGGTGCTAGGCGTGCTAGCGCTCTTTATGCCATTTAGTGCATTTAGATCTTTTATATACCCACTTGAATCAAAACCAAGCGATTTTGAGCTAGTTATGAGTCTTGTGAGTGCTTGTTTTTTTATATTTTTGTCATTTTTTATGATCGCGTCGACATAGATGTCTTTTATATCGTTGTGAAATTTGATCTTTGCACTTCTGCTTGAGCTGGCAAAATTTTTATCAAATTTTGCAAATATCTCTGAATTTGTCGCAGCAAAAAGGAAATTACAAACAATAAAAAAGAGGATTATCGCTCGTTTCATTCACCATGTACCAGCTTGTGCATTAGCTCTTTTACGCTTATTAGCTCTTTTAGTTTATATCCGTTTGCTCCCGTGAAAAATAACCCGGTCTCTTTTTTGCCACTAAATGAGTCAAACAGCCTATCAGCGATGCAATATCCAACCTCTTTAGCCCCTTTGCCCCTTTGACAAGGGCTCACACAGTTGCTTATACACTGGATCTTTGGTCCCATCCTTTTTTCTACCAAATTTATCAAATTTGTTCTAATCCCACGAGCCGGATAGCCAACTGGACTTTTTATAAGCTCTATGTCCTTTTCCTCGGCTGCTAGTATCACTTCTTTAAAGCCAATATCTGCGTCACACTCATGAGTTCCGATAAAGCGTGTACCCATTTGAACGCCGTCTGCGCCTAGCGATATTGCTTTTTCGATATCATTTTTATCCCAAATTCCACCGGCTGCGATGAGCGGAAAGTCGCCCCACTCTTTTATCTCGGCTTTTACTTGTGGGATTAGATTAAATAGCGAAAACTCAGGATCAAGGCACTGCTCGTAAGTAAAGCCCTGATGCCCACCGCTTAGTGGTCCTTCAAGCACAACTGCATCTGGTAAGCGGTCATATCTTTGTAGCCAACGTTTGCAGATGATCTTTAGTGCTTTTGCACTTGAGATAATAGGAACTAGCGCGACTTCTTTAAAATTTTGTGTAAATTCTGGCAAATTCGTAGGTAGCCCAGCGCCTGATACGATGATATTTATACCGGCTTCACAAGCGTCTTTTACCACTCTTGCGTAGTCATTTGCAGCGTACATTATATTTACGCCAAGTGGCAAATCTCCACAAATTTTTCGTGCATTCTCAATAATTGCTCTAAGACCTCTTGTTGAGTAGAAATTTTCACTTCCAAATGGCTTTGCATTTAGCTCTTTGTTTATAAATTTACGATTTTCATAATATCCTGTGCCAACTGAGCTGATTATTCCAAGACCGCCTTCAAGGCTGACGTTGCCAGCTAGTTTGTCCCAGCTGATACCAAGTCCCATACCGCCTTGAAATATCGGATACTTTATCTCATATTTTCCTATTTTTAATGGCTTTAACTCCATCTATTCAACCTTTACTTTTGCAAATTTACGCTTTCCGACTTGCAAGATATATTCACCTGCTTCTAATTTTAACTGCTCATCGCTAATCTTTTCTTGATTAATGCTAACCGCATTTGCCTTTATGTCGCGTCTTGCTTGAGAATTTGACTCGCTTAGTTCGCACTGTGATAAAGCTTCCACTATCCAAACTGGTGCTTTTAGGCTAAATTCTTTGATATCAGTTGGGAGCTGATTTTGAGAGTGCACGCTATTAAACTCAGCCATCGCAGCCTTTGCAGCCTCCTCGCCGTGATACCTTGCTGTTATCTCGTAAGCAAGGTCCTCTTTTGCCTTTTTTGGATGATACTTGCCGTTTTTTACGTCGTTCATCAAATTTTCTATCTCGCCAAGGCTTTTTGTGCTTAAAAGCTCGTACCAACGCCACATTAGCTCATCGCTTATACTAAGCGTTTTTGCGAACATATCATTTGCATTTTCGGTTACACCGATATAGTTTCCAAGACTTTTGCTCATCTTATTTACACCATCAAGCCCTTCAAGAAGAGGCATCATGATGACAGCTTGCTCTTTGCCAACATTATATGTCCGCTGTAAGGTTCTACCCATTAGAAGGTTAAATTTCTGATCCGTACCGCCCATCTCGATGTCGCACTTCATCGCAACACTATCATAACCTTGAAGAAGCGGATACATAAATTCACAAATTGAAATTGGACTGCCAGATTTTATCCTTTTTTCAAAATCATCGCGCTCTAGCATTCTAGCGACTGAAAATGTGCTAGTTAGCTCTATCATTCCAGCAGCTCCAAGCTCATTTGACCATTTTGAGTTAAACATTATCACGGTCTTTTTTGGATCTAAAATTTTAAAAACTTGCTCTTCGTAGGTTTTAGCATTTTTTAAAACCGTCTCTTGATCTAGCTTTTTTCTAGTGACTGATTTACCAGTTGGATCGCCTATTTGAGCAGTGAAGTCGCCTATCAAAAACTGCACGATCGCGCCATGTTTTTGAAGCAGTGCCATCTTGCTTAAAACGACTGTGTGTCCCAAGTGAAGGTCTGGAGCAGTTGGATCAAAGCCAGCCTTTACATAGAAATTTTCACCTTTTTCATAATAGTTTTTTATTAAATTCTCAACTCTTTCAAAGTCAATAATCTCGGCAACACCGCGTTTTATCTCTTGTAAAATTTTAGCTATATCTTGCATTATCTTTCTCCTAGTTATGGTATGGATCGCTTTGCGAAACGAAATCTATAATCTTATATCTATCTTTGATCTTCTCCCTTAGCTCGTTTGCATCGATATTTTCAGCTATCTCAACACTTATCTCAAATGTATCACCGCTAAGGTCATTTGCTTCATTTAGCGAGATTGTAGCCAAATTTACATCTAATCTAGCAAGATATGTTAAAAATTCAGCCAACGCGCCTTTTCGGTTCTCAAGATTTAATAAAATTTTATATCTATGTGGGGCATTTCTAGTCCATTTGACAAAGATGATCTCATTGCCCTTATCCATAAGCTTTCCAGCACGCTCACAAAGCTTGTGATGCACAGTCACATTGTGCCCATTTTTAAAGCCAACTATGCTATCGCCTCTTTTTGGGTTACAACAATAGTCAAACTCGACATTTGAAATTTTATGATTTGAATAGATTACAATATTTTCAAATTTTTGCTTTTTAACCTGATATTTATCGCCCAAAGAGATCATAAAAGGACGCTCTTTTTTTATATACTTTTTAAGCATATTTACGACCTCTTGCAAAAAATCGCTTTCAGTTGCAGCACGAAAAACTTTTTTGCTTAAATTTTCATGCTCTATCCAGTCTAAAATTCTATCTTTTGAAACGTCAAAAACTGACTTTAAAATATCAACTGCAATTTTATAATTTATATCTTTTATCTTTTGTTTGCAGTATGTCCTTATCGTAGCCCTTGCTTTACCAGTTCGAACGCTATTTATCCACGAACAGCGAAATTTTGCCTCTTCGCCAGTTACGATCCTTACAATATCGCCATTTTTTAGCTCTGTTAAAAGTGGCATCCTGACGCGATTTATATAAGCTTCTTTTGCGTAAAGTCCGATCTCTGTGTGAATCTCATAAGCATAATCAAGTGCAGTAGCCCCGCGTGGAAGCGTAAAAACCTCACCTTTTGGCGAATAGACCGCAATATCTTCTATATAAAGACTATCTTTTGCATATTCATAAAGCTCTTCGACATTACTTTCAGCTTCATTGTTTTGCATACCAATGTCGTTTAGCCAGTCAAGTTTTGGATTAAGTAAACTGCCCTCGCCGTTTTTATATTTCCAGTGAGCTGCGACACCGTATTCAGCTGTTTTGTGCATATCGTAAGTACGAACTTGTGCCTCAAAAATACTCTTATTATCAAAAATAGTTGTATGTATCGTTTGATAACCATTTTGCTTTGGAAGTGCAATATAATCCTTAAATCTTGAAATAAGAGGATTAAAATTTATATGCAAATTCCCAAGCGCAAGGTAGCAATCAAGCGGCTTTTGCACAAGAATTCTAATAGCAAGCAAATCAAGCACCTCTTCAATCGAAATCCCTTTTCTTTGCATTTTTAAATAAATCGAATAGTAATGCTTTATACGTTTTTGTATCTCAAAAGTACCCTCAATAAAGCCATTTTCAAGCAAAATTTGATTTACTTTCTCGTAAAAGGTATTTAGCTTAAGGCTAAGCTGCTGTTTATTTTTATTTAAAAAGCTATCGATCTTGGCGTATTCTTCTGGCATAGCATATTTAAAACTTAGATCTTCAAGTATGTTTTTAATCGATGAAATTCCAAGCCTATGAGCGATCGGAGCGTAGACCATAAGCGTCTCTTCAGCAATACGTTTTTGTTTTTCTACTTTTAATGCATCAAGGGTTAGCATATTATGAAGTCTGTCACAAAGCTTAACCACAAGAACTCTAACATCCTCAATGGAGATTAAAAGCATTTTTCTAAAAGTTAGCGCCGAGCTTGCTAGTTTTTCATTACTACTTGAGCTTGCAAGCTTGTTTTCTCTTATAGCAACTATCTTTGTAAGCCCTTCAACCAGCTTTGCCACTTCATCGCCAAATTCAGCCTGAACTTCGCTAAGTGTAACTTCAGTATCTTCAACTACATCGTGAAGTAGTGCAGCTATGACCATGCTCTCATCTCCACCCATATTTGCTACTATTGATGCTACCAATATAGGATGGATTGCGTATGGCTCGCCACTTTTGCGATATTGACCAGCATGAGATGTGACACAGCTATCTATAGCTTTGTCTAATTTCTCGCTTCGTTCGCAAAGAGAAAAGAGCAACGTTATAGCTTCTGAAACATTTTTACAAGGTAAAATTTGTTCTATTAGCTGCTCTAAAAAAAGACTATTTTCCTTCAACTATTGCCTCTAAGCCTATTTTACCCTCAGCTACTTCAAGTAGCGCAATGTCAGCAAATTTCATCTTTGAAGTATCGGCTTCTACAAGCACTACTGCTCCATTTGCTAGTGCTTCTGCACGCTTTGCTACGATAAGTGAAAGTTTATATCTATCATCACCAACCTGTTTTAACGCTCTTGCTGTTATTTGTTCTGTTCTCATATTTATCCTTTTTAAAATTTATTTTACTACTGAGTATAGGGCTGCTTCTTCTTCATTTATTATTTTTAATAAATTTCCAGCCTTAAACATATTACAAACCAAAATCGGCAGTGAGTTATCTTTAGCTAAAGCTATGGCAGTATCGTCCATAACCTTGATATCATCGCTCATTGCCTTTTCATAGTTTAGTGATTTTAAAAGTTTTGCATCTTTGAATTTTTTAGGGTCTTTATCATAAACGCCATCAACCTTTGTAGCTTTTATGATCATATCTGAGCCGATTTCAATAGCTCTTAAAGTAGCTGCCGTATCAGTTGTAAAGAAAGGATTGCCGGTACCTGCAGCAAAGATGACAACTCTGCCTTTTTCTAAATGGCGCTGCGCACGTCCCACGATGAAAGTCTCACAGATCGCTTCCATTTTGATTGCACTTTGCACTCTTACCTCTAGCCCACTTCGTTCTAAAGCTTCACGCATTGCGATCGAATTTATAACAGTTGCTAGCATGCCCATGTGATCGCCACTCGTTCGTTTGATGATGCCATCTTTTGCGGCACTCACACCACGTATAATGTTGCCACCACCTATTACGATGCCAACCTCGATACCATTTTCGACAAGCTCTTTTATCTCATTTGCTATAAATTTAAGCACCGCCGTATCTATGCCAAAACCATTCTCTCCCGCTAAAGCTTCGCCTGAAAATTTAACCAATACGCGTTTTCTTTTACTCATTGTCTTGCTCCTTAAAATTCACGCATTCTAGCCAAAAAGGCTTTAAATTTAGTTAATAGTACTTGCAAAGTGGCTATTTTGAGATCATCTCAAGTGGATCGATGTGGTAGTTTCTTTGCGTCACTTCAAAGGTTAGATCGTTTCTAACTCGGCCTATAACGTAGCCTTTTTGCACAACTGAGCCTACCTTAACCGTCGGTGCGATCTGACTTAGGTGAGCATAGATCGTGTGGATGCCATTTTCGTTTTCAATGATGACTACATTTTCAAGCATCGGAGTTGCTTTTGCAAAGACCACTTTGCCATTTAGCACGCTTTTGACCTTGGCATCTGACGTGGTTGAGCGAAGCGTGACTGACTCATTAAAAATTTTGATGTTATATATCGGATCTACGTAATTTCCAAATTTTTGCTTTACGGTGTAGCTATCAAGAGGAGCGATTGTCTTTGCACCTGAATATTTTTTGACTGAGCTTGTTTGATAGCCTCCACCCATTGGCTGGCTCTTCTCACCTTTTTTACTACCTTTGCTTGCAGCTGCTTTTTCTTGTTTTTCTCTAGCAGCACGTGCGGCTTCATCTTCTTGTTTTTGCATGATAGCAAGCTGTTCTAGCGTCTTTCTTAGCTCATCTTGCTGGGCTTGAAGCTTGGCTAGCTTTTTGCTATAAATTTCCTTATCTCGCTTGAGCCCATTTATAGTATTTTTCTGCGTACTTTCTAAATTTTGCAGGTCGCTTTGTTTGCGTCTATAGTTTTTAATACTTGAGTTTATCTCGCTTATTTTGTTTGATTTATTTTTTATCTTCTCAATCGTATCTTCATAGTTCTGGCTAAGTCTTTTAAAATCCTCTTTTGTAATAGCATTTAGCTTGGTTAAAATTTGAGATGAGATGATGCTCTCCTCGCTTTGCTTGCCCTCAGTTGCAGACATCAAAAGATCAAACGACAAATCTTCTGCGATGATCCTTATCATATTTTGCTCTAGCTCTTTTTGTGTGCGTTCTAGCTCTTTGTTTTGTTTCGTTAGGTCATCAAGCTCAATAAGTGCTTTTGAAGCATTTGTCTCAAGGACTGAAATTTGACCCTTTAAATTTGTGATATCGCCACTTATACCGCGAAGTTTTTTCTCGCCATTTACGATATCACCAGCCAAATCATCTAGCTTTTTACTAAGCTGCTCGCTCATCGCCTGACTCGATCTTAGCGAGTTTTTGGAATCTTTGATCTTCTCTTTGGTATTTGACGCAAAAGCTAGACTAAAAGCTAGCAAAAATATAAAAATTACTTTTCTCATATCGTGCTTTTTCTAGCCTTACTCATCACTAAACTAACAGCAAAAATACTTAAAAACATAGCCACGCCAAATAAAATAAAAATATCCCTTGAAGGATCAAGACTAGGCAATATCACATCAATGCTTGCGGCATTTTCTCTAAAAATTTCAATGCCCGGCAAGAAAAAGAAAAATGCACCAACTGCAACGGTAGCAACTAGGCTATCAACCATGGCTGATTTGTAAAGCATGGCTGATTTTAGCCAAAAAGGTGCTCCAAAAAGCGTCATAATCTCAATGCGCTCCCTATGCTCAAATAGCCAAATTTTAGCCTGCTTAAGCATAAGCATAAGCCCAACAACACAAAGTATCGCCATAAAAGCATACGATATACTTTTGGCTAAATTTAGTATTTTAAAGACCTTATCGTGAGTCTTTGAAAATGTCTCAACCTTTGTGATCCCATCAAATTTTAAAAGCTTTTGCTTTAGCTCATCCATGTACTGCGGTGTCGGGAATTCGCTAAGTTTTAGTGAGTAAAATTTAGGTAGCGCATTTTGCAGTATGGATAAATTTTTAGCAGAGATGTCATTTGAAAGGCGGTCGATTATTTTTTGCGGACTTAGTGACTCGAGGCTAGCTAGATTACTCACGATCGCCTTTAGCACGGGCTCACTTAGCTCTTTACTTGAAACTATGACGATGTTGTAGTCATTTCCCATGAGCCTTTCATAATCTCTCACAACCTTATCGGCAGTTATACTAAACTGCACGGAAAACAAAAGCGCGATTAGCGGCAGGATAAATCCAAGATGATTTTTAAGCGATCTCATGCACGCCTCCATTTTCTATAACAAAGTGGCGGTATGGGATACGAAGCGTTGAGGGAATGTGATGAGTCACCACAACGACGCTTGTGCCTAAAAATTCCCTAGCTGATTTTAAAAGTGACCAGATGACGTCGCTCGAGTATTCGTCTAAATTTCCCGTTGGCTCGTCGCATAAGAGCAAATTTGGATTGTGCGCTAGAGCTCTTGCCATGGCAACTCTTTGCTGCTCACCACCACTTAGCTCACGAGGATATTTATCGGCTTTATGAAGCATATTTACATGTTTTAAAAGTTTAGCCACTTGCTTTTTGCTCACATTTTGATTGATGCCTTTGATGATGAGGGGCAACATAACGTTTCTTTCCACATTCCATTCATTTATCAAACGATAATTTTGAAATATAATGCC
Source organism: Campylobacter concisus (assembly GCF_003049705.1). Taxonomy (NCBI): domain Bacteria; kingdom Pseudomonadati; phylum Campylobacterota; class Epsilonproteobacteria; order Campylobacterales; family Campylobacteraceae; genus Campylobacter; species Campylobacter concisus. Next base: position 327,111 of record NZ_PIRF01000001.1, on the reverse strand, counting down.
AACTCGCTGCCTAAGCTCACAAAGCCTTTTATCATCGATGTCGTCCATTTGTGTCATGCAGACATTTAGCTCTCCAGCAAGAGGTGAAATTTCTCCATAAAATGATTTTAAAAGTGTGCTTTTTCCACTTCCACTCTTGCCTGTGATAAAGACAAAATCATTTGCATAAATATCTAAATTGACGCTATTAATTACGATTTCATCGCGTTCATAAGCTAGGCTCAAATTTCTTGCACTAATTATCTCTTGCATCAGCCAAATACTCCTTCAAAAGCTCGTGTGCAGCTAAATTCTCACGAATTAATATCGGTTTTTTTATAAAATATTCGCTTTTCTCATCGCTTATTTTGATAAAACATTGCTCGGGTTTATTAAATGCTCCAAAAGCAACTTTTAGCAAAATTTCATCTTCATTTATGATATAAATTTCTTCGAAATGTAAAAAATAATCTTCTTTTTTGATGATAAAATTTTTAAAATTTTTAATGATATTTTTTACGCTTGTCTTTTCTTTAAAGCTAAAATCTCCAGCTAAAACACTCTCGCTACTTTCAATCTCACAAGTATAAATAACATCATAAATATCCTTATCTTGGCGTCTCCAGCGGTCTTCATACTTACTAGTTACTTCTAAATTTCTATTTTTAAAAGCTTCTATTTTTGAGTTTGTAGGCTCTAAAAATTTACTCAAGCTAAAGTCGCAATACTCCTTGCTGTCAGTCCTTAACTCAAATTTACCGCCAAGCTTTAGTATCCTCTCGCATTCAAGTGCAAATGCCGACGAGACCACACGTCTATGCTCTGCTTTATCCCATGGCACTGGAAAATGTAAAAATACCCTATCGACTAAATTTGAGCCAATAAGCGAGAGTAAAAGTCTGGCGTCGGTGTTTATTAGACGCACGTTTTCTAGGTCATTTGCCTTAGCTAGCTTTGCTACTTGCTCGATACTTGGCTTATAGACCTCTATGCCGATAACTAAGGCATTTGGATTGTTTTTGGCTTGATAAAGTAAGTGTCTACCAGAACCAAAGCCGATCTCTATAAAAATTTGATCAAATTTATCTTTTAGCTCGCAAAATGCTGGCACAAATTCTTCAAGGCTTAAAATTTCACTCACTTTTTTAGTCAAATTTGTCTTTTTTACAGCAAATGCTTGGCTGATTACATCATTGCAATTTTGCTCTTTAAAAAGCTCCAGTGCCTCTTGCAAAAGACCAACTTTAGCTGGCTTTGTAAGCTTCTCTCCCTTTACAACAACGCCATTTTTACCGGGCTTTACAACTAGAAAAAAGCTCTCTTCTTCATTTTTTGTGTAGATGAGCCTCTCGTTTCGCCCATTTGCCTGCCAAAGAAATTTGACTTTGTCATTACCAAATGGAAACGAGAGCTCTTTTAAAGACGAAGCGATGAAATTTGGCATTATTTTATGCTAACTTCTGCTTTTGATGACTTGTCAGAGGCAATACCGTACTCATCGATAGCTACGACGCTGTAAGAATAGCTAGCTCCTTTTTGCACGCTATCATCTCTAAGTCCAGTACCATCTATGCCACTAAAAATTTTCTCACTTGCGCCACTTCTATAAACAGTGTACGAACTAGCTCTATCAACTGCACTCCAGTTTACATTTACGCCGCTACCATCGTAGCTAGCACTAATATTTGGAGTCTTTGGCGCACCAAGTGTTATCCCCACAATTGGCTCTTCTTGTTTTAAGCTCTCAAGGCCGTCTTTATCGACTGCTGTGACCCTGTAATATCTCGTAGCTGCATTTGTGTTTATGAGATCCTCATAAGTGTTGCTAGTCGTTTTTGCTAGGTATGTGTAAGGTAAAATTTTACTCACTGTCCTATAAACCTTAAAATAAGCAAAATCCTCAGCTGGCGCGTAATCCCAAGTTAAAATTATCTTTTTTGGTGCATTTTTTGTTGCCTGAAGGTTTGTTACTGATTTAGGGTAACTCCTTTGTCGTTGCACTTATGTTTTGGCTTGGTTTTGAAACAACGCCTGAAGAAGTTTTAACTAAAATTCTATACTCATAAGACTTACCAGGTTTTACCTCAGTGTCGATATATTCAGCATTTAGTCTGCCATTTACCTCTGCGATTTGACTAAATTTATTAGCTCCTGCATCACTTCTTTGAATAATATAGCTTGCCACGGTGCTATCAGGATGTGGTCTCCAGATCACTTTTACACGTCCTGGAAGCCCTGTAATAGCTTGCGAAAACGGTACTGAGTCAAGTAGCGGCTTTGTGGTTGCTGTTGCGATCGTGCCCGGTTGAGAGATGGCGTTACTTGAGTAGGTTCTCATTTGGTACGAGTAGGTTGTCTCTGGAGCTAGATTGCGGTCCACATAGTGCGTTGCAAAGCGGTCTTTTATGTTTGCAACTAGTTGCATTTTTGAGTTTGCATCATTTGGATTTGAGCGGTAAAGATAGTAGCCAACGACGCTCTCATCTGTTACCGGATTCCACTCGAAGCCAACTTCTGTCATATCTGAAATAGTTTTTAAACTTGTAATCGTAGGTAGTGACATGCTTTGCTGAGTCGGTACGCTAGAGCCGCATCCCGCCAAGAAAGCTGCTAAAAATGGTGTCAATATGCGTAGGGCAAATTTTTTCATCAAAAATCTCCTTGGGAATTTTTTTGTAAATTATCTGGTTAAAGTCATCATACGTTTTTGCGGTAAATTCTACCCTTTTGCCAGTTCTTGGATGGATAAAATAAAGCATATAAGCGTGAAGCATAACCCTGCTTATTTTATCGCCTTGGCTCTTAAATCCGTATAAATCATCGCCTAAAATATGGCGGTTTATGCTAGATAGGTGCACTCTTATCTGATGAGTCCTGCCTGTAAAAAGTTTTGCTGCTATTAAATTTATGCCATTTTCGCTTAGTAAATTTACAAAGGCACTTTTTGCAAATTTAGCATCCGCAACGATCGCTTTTTTTAGGCGATTGTTTGGATTTCTGCCGATTGGCTTTTCTATGATGACATCCTCTTTTAACGGCAGGTCGGTGAGTGCTAGATAAATTCGCCCCATACTCTTATCGCTTAGCTGCTCGCTAAGTTTTGCATGGGTGAAGTTGTTTTTAGCAACGACGATAGCACCACTTGTACCCTTATCTAGGCGGTGGACGATGCCAGCTCTTACATCGCCATTTAAATTTGAGAGCATAAATCCCTTTTTATTTAGCCATTCAACAAGTGTCGCCTCTTTTACACTCGGAGCTTGATGAACGACGATTTGTGGGGGCTTGTTTAGCACTATGAGATCGTCATCTTCGTAGATGATTGGGATGTCAAAATTTACTTCGTATTCGTTTTGCACCTCTTTTCTTGGGGCAAAATTTACGCAAATTTCATCGTTTTCGCTCAGTAAAAAGCTTGGTTTTGAGACTGGTTTTAAATTTACGCTTACAAGGGAGTCTTTTATCAAATTTAAAGCTTGATTGCGTGAAATTTGAAGCTCTTTGGCTACTGCTACGTCGAGTCTTGAGCTGTTTAAAACATTAAATTTAACCAAAATCAAAGCCTTGTTTGTGATATAATCTAGCCCAAAAATTAAGGTTTGCTTCTTGATAAAACTAGATCGGCGTATTTTAACACATTTTGATTTTATTCAGCCGTTTTTAATAATCCCAATCATAGCCATCTCTTACATCCTAGTTTCCGAAGCAAACGACGTCTTAGCAAACAAACAGCTTGTATATTTTGGTATCGGATTTGTTTCATTTTGTGTCGCATTTTTATTGCCCATTAGGCGTATAGACTGGATCATTCCGATGTTTTACTGGGTCTGCATTGTGCTGCTTTTAAGCGTCGATCTCTTTGGCGTTAGCAAGCTAGGAGCCAAACGCTGGCTAGAAATTCCTTTTGTTCACTTCACACTTCAGCCATCAGAACTGATGAAACCAGCTTTTTTACTAATGCTAGCCTATCTCATCAAACAGCGTCCTCCAGAAGCTAATGGATACGGAGTAAAAGATTTTTTAAAGCTTAGTTTTTACATACTTTTGCCATTTGCGCTCATTATGAAAGAGCCTGATCTTGGCACCGCACTCATACTTTTAATAGTTGGCTACACTATCCTTTTTGTCATCGGCGTAAATAAGAAAATTTGGATCACTATCATCCTTGCAATAGGCTTTTTGGCGCCGGTTTTGTATGAAAATTTGCATGATTATCAGAAAAAGAGGATTCACGATTTTATCGCTGAAGAGCCAAGCTATCACGTCAAACAAAGCATCATCGCCATAGGTAGTGGTGGACTCAAAGGCAAGCCAAAAGATGAGGCAACTCAGACACACTTTAAATTTTTGCCAATCGCCACAAGTGACTTCATCTTTGCCTACAATATCGAGCGTTTTGGCTTTTATGGTGGATTGTTTTTGCTTGGACTTTATGGAGCACTTATAACACATCTTTTAAGTTTAAATTACGGCCTAAAAAACGACTATTTTACGCAAGTTACCACAACGGGGATTGCTGCACTTATTTTCGTTTATGTGGGTGTAAATGTCTCAATGACGATAGGTTTTGCACCAGTTGTAGGTGTGCCGCTACCATTTTTTAGTTACGGCGGAAGTAGTTTTGTTACATTTATGGTGCTTTTTGGAATTTTGCAAAATTTGCTAACTTTTAGATTTGATAGAACTTATAGCTTTATAAAAATTCACTTCTAAAATTTTCTCTGCAAGTATCAAGCTTTGTATTTTTTGATGCAAGAATTTATGGCGTTTATAAGATATTTTATATCCTCTTTTGTATGCGTGTAGTGAATGCTAACACGCACCCAGCCAGGCTTTTCGTCAAAAATGGTATTATCTTTTAGATTAAGCAAATCATGTCCATACGGCCCAGCACAATCACAGCCTGCGCGTGTTTGTATACCAAAATCACTACTTAGGCTCGCAGCAAAATCATAAGGCGAAATGCCTTTTACATTAAATGCAAAAATAGGTAATCTGTCTAAATTTTCAGGGCAATAATTTATCACCTCATCTATCTTTTCTAGCTCTTTGCAAAACATCTCGCCTAACTCACATTCAGCTACTTTGATATTATTAAGTCCGATTTCGTTTCTTAGTTTATAGGCTAAATTTGCACGGATTAGCTGCATTATCGGCGGTGTACCGCCCTCTTCTAAATTTTCAACTTCACTAGTAAAAACATGCGATGTCCTGCTTACGTACTTGACTGTGCCTCCTGCTGCAAATGTAGGCAAATTTTTACAAAGCTCTTTTTTGATAGCCAAAAGCCCACAACTCCCAACTCCTCCAAGTAGTTTGTGAGGCGAGAGAAACAGTGCGTCAAAATATCTGCAATCAACATTTTCATAAGCACTAAGAGTGGCCACATCAAGAGCCAAAATACCATTATATTTTTTAATCAGCGAGTAAATTTTTTTATAATCAGTTTTAACGCCAGTGACGTTTGAGGCAGCACTAAAGCTAGCTATTATCTTTCTTTTTGTATTTTGCTTTAATGTATTCTCAAGCATCGCATAATCTATCTCATTATTTTCATCAAGCTCTATACGTTTTATATCACAAAGCCCTTCTCTTAAGCTAACTTCAACGGAGTGATGCTCATAAGGGCCAATGATCGCTAGTGGCAAGTTTAATTTTCTTAAATTTGCTTTACCGATCAAAACTCTTGTAGCTGGTGAGATATAAATTCCCATTATCTCCTGAAATTTCTTTATCGCAGCCGTTGCCCCTTGACCAGTCGCAATAAGATAAAAACTATCATCAAGGCCCAATAAGCTTTTTAACTCAGCTCTTGCATTTTCATAGCATTTTTGCGTTAGCACTGCGCTTGAACTACTATCTGAGTGAGTGTTTGCGTAGGTTTTTAAAAATTTTAAAATTTCATCTTCAATGGGCTTATAAGCAAGACCTGAAGCTGTGTAGTCAAAATAATAAAGACCCTCTTTTAAAATGATATTTTTTCTTACTTCATCGATATTTAGCAATGTTTTCCTTTTATTTAAAGCAGGGATTATAATGAAATTTTGATAAAAAAGCTTGCAAAACAAGCATCTTTTAAAGCAATAAATTTCTTTGTAAATTTTCTATATTTTTCTTTATCGTGCCATCTTTATATATAGCAGATATTAAGGCGACCATGTCTGGCTTTACTCTAGCGACACTTGCAATGTTGCTAGCATTTATGCCTCCTATGACACATACATTCATTTCCATTTCTTTTGCTTGTAATATAGTTTCGATCTTGCAAAGCGGTACATTTGGCTTTGTAGGGCTTTTAAACATCGCTCCAAAAGCCACATAGCTTGCACCATTTTGCTTTGCTTTAAGAGCAAGATCTAAACTATCATAACAACTAACGCCAACATACGCATCATCTCCTAAAATTTCAAACGCCTCTTTTATGCTCGCATCATCTTTTCCCAAATGCACGGACTTTGCACCTATATGAGCAGCAAATAAAATATCATCATTTACGATAAATCTGGCTCCAAATTTTTCGCATAGGTTGAAAATTTCACTAGCCAGTCTCTCATTTTTAGGTATTTTTTTGGAGCGAAATTGGAAAAATTTAACCCCACACTCTAAAATTTCTTTAGTGTATTGCAAGGCTAAATTTTCAGGCATCAGCACATCGTCACTAATCGCATAAATTTCAGCCATTTATACCGACTTTATGATTTAGTAGGCGTTTGCCAAATTTTGTCGTAATTGCATTTTTAATAGCATTTAAAATGTATCTTTTGGCTAGCTTTATGGCCTCTTCTTTGGTGTGTCCATTTGCCAGCAAGCAGGCCAGCGCACTTGCAAAGCTACATCCAGCCCCATGCATGATCTCTGGTTTTATTAGTGGCTCTTCAAATTTAAGCACATCACCATTTTTTTTAAAAAGAGTATCTTCGCAAATTTCTGCAACCGTGCTTCGCTTTAAGATCATATCGCAAGGTAAATTTTTGCTATCAAGCTCCAAAACTTTGGCTTCATCGATATTTGGCGTAATAATGTCTGCAAATTTAAAAAGCTCTTTTAAGCTTGCTATCGCGTCATCTTCTAGTAGCTTTGAGCCTGATTTTGCTACGCAAACTGGGTCTATTACTATTTTAATGCCTTGCTTATGAAATTTTTCAAGCCAAGAGCCAACGCAAGATATAAGCTCTTTATTAAAAAGCATACCAACCTTTATGGCATCTATGTTTAGCTCTTCGTCTACCATTTTGATTTGTTCATTTAGATTTGTAACATTTGTAGCAAAGATATTGCTAACGCCATTTGTATTTTGTGCCGTAAGAGCCGTGATAGCCGTCGCTGCGTAGCAAGAAAATGCCTCGCATGTCTTAATATCAGCCTGCACGCCAGCACCACCAACACTATCACTTCCTGCAATGATTAATATATTTTTCATCTATCTCCCTTGCAACCTGAAATTTTATCAACACTAAAAGGATCATCGACCTTCCAAATGCTTGAATACTTCTTAATGCTATTTTTTAATGCATCTACTAAATAATCCACGTCTTGTAGCGTATGCGTATAGTGGAGTCCAGCCCTTACCCAGCCTGGCTTATGGGTAAATAGTGCATCTTCTTTTAAATGAAGCAAATCGTGTCCATACGGCCCAGCACAAGAACATCCTGCACGCGTTTGAATGCCGTATTCTTTACTTAAAACTTTGGCTAATTCATAAGACGAAACACCAGTCACATTAAAAGCAAATATCGGCAAACGCTTTATGTTATTTGGATGATAGCACGTAAGCTCAGGAATTTCTGTTAGTCTTTTCTCAAAATACTCTCCAAGCTCGCTCTCGTTTTCATATATTGTCTCAAATCCTATCTCATTTCTTAGCCTATAAGCCAAATTTACCCTTATAAGTCCTAAAATAGGCGGAGTGCCAGCCTCTTCTAGCTGCTCACTATCTTTTACAAATATAGCGTAGTTTTTGCTGACATAACTTACCGTTCCACCACCAGCAAATGTCGGCTCATCTGAGTTTGCAAGTATCTTTTTTATAGCAAGAAGCCCACAACTTCCAACTCCACCAAGTAATTTATGTGGCGATAAAAAAAGAGCATCAAAATAGTCACAATCAATATTTCCATAAGCGCTAAAACTTGCAGCATCAAATGCCACAATGCCGCCATAAGATTTTATAAGAGTATAAATTTTGCGGTAGTCACTCAAAACCCCAGTCACATTTGAAGCCACACTAAAAGTTGCGATGATCTCACGACCGACATTTATCCTTAAAATTTGCTCCAAATGATTAAAGTCGATCCCTCCATTTTTATCAAGCCTGATACGCTCAACCTCACAAAGTGCTTGCCTAAAGCTTATCTCATTTGAATGATGCTCATAAGGGCCAAGCACAACAAGTGGAGAATTTTCATCTGGCTTTAGGGCATATCTTTTTTTTAACGCTGGCGGTGCATAAATTCCTAAAATTTCTTGAAATTTCTTTATCGCGCCGGTAGCTCCATTGCCACAAGCAAAAAGATAAAAACTATCATCAAGTCCTAGCAAGCTTTTTAATTCACGTCTTGAATCTTCATAAATTTGAGCGGTTTTATAGGCATTTGATGAGCTGATAGAGTGTGTATTTGCGTATGTTTGAAGTATTTTTGCTATCTCATCTTCGATAGGTTTATAAGCTAGCCCTGAAGCTGTAAAATCAAAATAATAAATGCCATTTTTTAAAATTATATTTTCTCTAATATGCTCTAAATTTACCAAATCACAACCCTTGTTTTTTGCGTAGCATTATAGATTACTTTAGCTAAAATATACTACAATGCCCAAATAAAGGAGCCAATATAAAAGCTTTAAAATCAACATTTGAGCGAATGAAACACCTAGATATAAATGAACTTATTAAATTTCATCTCGTCTTTGATGAGTTTGATTTAAAGCACTCATATTATGATGTTTTTGAAGCGATCGAGGCTGAAATTTTAAACAACTTCTTAGCCTTGATGCCAAAATTTTACTTCGAATCCGATACAAACGATGCTATAAAATCTGCCCTCATAAAACTCGCACGAAGCGATAGAAAAAAATTTAATGTAAATAAAATTTTACCTCAAAGCCTAGCTAGCAAAGTCTACGCAAAGCTTTTTGAAAAGAATTTTTTACTGCTAGAAAAAAGTAGAGAAGTACTTCCAAAAAGATCAAAAAACCAAATGCTAAAAAAAGAAGAAAGGGGCTATAAAGTTGAGGATAAAATACATTTTAATAGCCATTTTTCAAGGTTTTGGTTTAGATTTATAGAGCCAAATTTAAGCTTGCTAAAAGCTGGTAGAAATGATGAAATTTTAGCCATCATAAAAAAGGAATTTGACGAATATGCAAGCCTTGGATTTGAAATTTTATGCGGTGAACTCATGGCAAAAAAATTTATGATTAATGGCATATTTTTAAGTAGCTTTTGGAGCAGAAATATAGAGCTTGATATGCTATTAAATATAGGTGGCAAGATCATAGTCGGCGAGGCAAAATACAAAGAGAGAAAGGTTTGTAAAAACGTGCTAAATTTACTATTAAAAAAATGCGAAAAACTAAATATCAGGCCAGATATTATTGCTCTTTTTTCAAAGAGTGGATTTAGTAGCGAGCTAAGAAATTTAAAGGATGAAAGGCTAAGGCTTTATGAAATTAGCGATTTTGAGGAACTTTTAAAATGAACGAACACGATATTCAAGCTGGCTTAAAAAGCCTGATAGAGCAGACTTATCTGATAGAAAATGAATATAAAAATTTAACATCATCTTACGCAAACTTGCAAAATTTCATTAAAGATATTGTGGAAATTCTGCCAAATGCTATCTGGGTATTAGATGAAAATGATGAGATCTTTTTACAAAACTCAGAAGCAGTAAGACTTGGTAAAATTTTTAAAGAGATACCAAAAAAAGAGGGCGAGATAAATGTAGATGGGCAAATTTATCTTTTTAAAACAAGCTCTAAAGACAATAAACTAATAATCTCTGCAACAAACATAACAGTAGAAAAACGCACCGAGCGCCTTGCCTCTATGGGCCAAGTAGCAGCTCACCTAGCCCACGAGATCAGAAATCCAGTGGGCTCTATCTCGCTTTTAGCTTCAACTCTACTTAAAAGAGCTGATGAACGCACAAAGCCTATCGTAAATCAAATACAAAAAGCTACATGGCGAGTCGAACGCATAATCAAAGCCACTCTACTTTTCACAAAAGGCCTTAACATAAATGCGCAAATTTTTGACTTTTCGCGGCTTAAAAAAGAGTGCGAAGAGGCTATAAATTTTTACGACTATTCAAAGGATATTAAATTTAGCCTAGAATTTCCAGATGGCAAATATATGGGTGACCTTGATCTACTTGCCATCGTTTTTCAAAATATTTTATTTAATGCCATTGATGCCATCGAAGAGAGCGATGATGATGAAGGAGAGATCATTTTAAGCTATGAAAAAACACCGAGTGAGCATAAATTTATCATTTACGATAGTGGCGAACCTATCAAAGACAAAGCTATAGTTTTTGAGCCATTTAAAAGCAGCAAGCTAAAAGGAAACGGCCTTGGACTGCATCTGTGTTTGCAGATCATAGAGGCTCACAAAGGCAGTATCGAGATCACGCTAAATCCAAAAACATTTTGCATAAATTTACCAATAAAGGAGTAAGAATGAACATACAAAACGAACTTGAGGCTTTTAAAAAATCTCTTCAAACGCTTGATTTGAGAGAAATTTCAAACGATGGAGCAAAAAATGTTGCATTTATTTGCATCGATATGATAGAGGCTTTTGCTGGTAGTGGTGCGCTCGCTAGTCAAAGAGTGGCTGCCTTATCAAAAGGGATCGCGACACTTTTTGATAGAGCGTGGAAAGATTTTGGCTTTAGAAATTTTATCCTTATAGAAGATAGGCACACCAGTGATTCAAAAGAATTTGAGAATTTTCTGCCACATGCCATACTTGATACAAATGAGATAAAAACCGTAAAAGAGATAGAAAATCTAAGCTTTTTTAAAGAGTTCAAGACATTTTATAAAAACTCTTTAAGCATTGCGTTTAATAAAGAATTTGAGAAATTCTTAGAAGAGCATCCAGAGCTAGACACCTTTATAGTCACTGGGGATTGCACTGATATGTGCGTTTATCAGTGCGTTAGTTATCTTAAACTACGAGCCAATGAATATAATAAAAAATCAAGAGTTATCGTGCCGTTTGATCTTACGCAAACGTACGATATACCAGGACATAATGGCGATTTTTACCACGAGATGTTTTCTCTTCATATGAAGCTAGCACTTGGCGCTGATGTGGTAAATGGTATTAAATTTTAAAGCTTACTTGAAATATTTATGAGCCTATTTAGCTCGTCAAATTTAAAGCTAAGCTCGTATTTATTCGATACGATTTCATTAGGGCTTTCGCTAAATTTCATATCACAGCTTAGCAAAAGTCCTTTTATAAAGATTTTGTGATCTAGCTCGTAGCTGCTTAAACACTCATTTACTACGCCTAAAAGCTCATTTGCAAGCACTGGCTTCTTCAAAGACCACATCTGATCTAAAAGCCACATACGCCGCTCCTCCCTCGTACTCTATCCTATAATAATTTTGCTCATTAAAAGCGGTGCAAAGAACCATACTAATCGTGTGACCATTGAAATTTTCATCTAGGTCAAATTTGTGGCGTGCTAAATGCACTAAGTCCAAATTTTTCGCCAAACTCACGTGCTTTATTTGCAAGCTTGAGTAACCGCTCATCAAAGCCATTTATATTTTCATAACCCCAAAGCCACGTATTTGACGAGAAACTTTCAGAGCCAATAAACTGCATGTCAAACTCACGCCCATCAAAGTAAATTTTGCCACTATCAAAATCAACCTGCCAGTTGCTACCTTCAACAAGTAGCTTAAATGCACGTTTTTGAAGTAATGTCGCTTTGCCAACACATGCGCTAAAAAGCTCGCTCCAGTTACTTTTATCTACGCCAAGCTTATCTAAAAACATCGCTTCTCCAGGCCTTAGCAAGCTATTGCTTGAAGTGCTTTTTCTTTAAAGCTATCATTTACAACAAATTTTGTCTTATAGACAAAAATTTGAGCCGTACTTTCATTTTTTATCTTAATAACAAGACGTTTATCGTTGTTTGTACCACTTTTTATATGTTCGTTATAGCCAAGATTATAAAGGCTAGTTATCTTATCTTTGCTAAGCTCACTAAGGCATAAAAGTACCTCTAGCTCGGCATATTCTCTTGCTCTTTGAGGCGTGCTAGCTTCTTCATTTTTAGAAAATTTAGAGTTTTGTTTTAGTTTTCTTGTCTTAAAGTCTAAATTTTGTGCATCTTCTAGGCTATAAACCTCGTTTAAATTTGTCCTTACAAATTGATCATCTTTTGTGATATTTATCCTAAAAGCATAAGGCAGGTCGCGTTTTGCCTCGTCCTTTACGATATCTTCGATGTTACCAAGCTCTCTTTCAAAGACTGCGATCTCGATATTTCCGTGAAAATCAAGCACATTTATAGTGCCCATTTTCTTGCCACTTTTGGTTATCCTTGTGCTAAAGTCTTCGATCTTACCAACGACTAAAATTTCAGCACTTTGTGGCAAGCTCTCAAATTCTGAGCTTAGAGTATATTTTATCTTGTTGATCTCGTCTTTATAATCATCAAGCGGGTGGCCTGAGAGGTAGATACCAACGCTCTCTTGCTCAAATTTTAAAATTTGCTTGATGTCAAATTCGTCATTTATCGTGACAAAATTTATCTTCACATCGTTCATGCTCTCATCTTCGCCAAATAAACTCTCAACTGCATTTTTACGGATCTGAGCAGCACTCTTGCAAGCTTCTATGATATTTTCTACATTTTGCATAAGCATCTTACGACTAAAGCCAAACTCATCAAAGCAACCAGCTTTTATGAGACTTTCAAAGACCTTTTTATTTACTTTAAATGGATCGATCCTTGAAACAAAGTCGTCCATACTCTTAAACTCGCCATTTGCTTCACGCTCAGTGATAATGTTTTCAATAGCCGCTCCGCCAACGCCTTTAATCGCACCAAGCCCAAAGATAATGCCATCATGATCACCATTTTTAACGACGCTAAATTCTTTGGTTGATTTGTTGATAGATGGTGGCAAAGTGTCTATATTTATGCGTTTTATCTCATCGATATAGCGAACGATCTTATCGACGTTGCTCTCTTCACTTGTAAGAAGTGCGGCCATAAATTCAGCTGGGTAATAGGCCTTAAGATAAGCCGTCTGAAATGTGACGTAGGCGTAAGCTGCGGAGTGAGATTTATTAAAGCCATATCCTGCAAATTTTACAATTAGCTCGAAAAGATCGTCTGCTTTTTGTCCATTTAGCCCTTTTGCCTCAGCTCCTTTTACAAACTCACCCTTTAGCCTGTCCATCTCTTCTTTAATCTTTTTACCCATCGCACGGCGTACAAGGTCCGCCCCACCAAGGCTAAAGCCGCCTATGGCTTGAACGATTTGCATAACTTGCTCTTGATAGACGATAACGCCGTATGTTGGCGCAAGGATTGGCTCAAGCTCTTTAAATGAGTAGGTTATCTCGGCCTCGCCATGTTTTCTTTTGACAAAATCATCGAGCATGCCACTCTCCATCGGTCCTGGGCGGTAGAGTGCTAGCATCGCGACGATGTCCTCGAAGCAGTCTGGACGCAAACTAGTTCCTAGCTTTCTCATGCCTTCGCCCTCGATTTGGAAAATTCCTATCGCTTGGCCACTTTGTATCATTTTATAAACATTAGAATCGTTTTTATCGATCTGCTCCCAAATGATATCCTTGCCAGTTCGTTGTTTTACCAGCTTTATGGCATTATCGATAACCGTTAGTGTTTTTAGTCCAAGAAAGTCAAATTTAATTAAATCCACATCCTCAAGATATTTAAGGCTATACTGCGTAACATAGCGATCTTCTGGGCTGTTTGGCTGACGAAATAGCGGAGTTTTGTTCCACAGCTCCTCATTTGAGATAACGACACCTGCTGCGTGCTGACCAGCGTTTCTATTTAGCCCCTCAAGATCAAGTGCAAATTTCCAAATTTTAGCTGCCTTTGGATTTTGGCTGATGAGCTCAGCTATCTTTGGCTCTTTTTCATAAGCATCTTTTAGCGTAATACCAAGTTCATCAGGTATTAGCTTTGCCATCGCATCGGCTTCAGCATAAGGCATATCGCAAACCCTAGCAACATCTCTTATAACACCTTTTGCGAGCAATTTACCAAATGTAATAACGCCAGCAACGTTAAATTTTCCGTATTTTTGCGTAACATAGTCGATGATCTCGCCACGTCTGCTTTGACAAAAATCCACGTCGATATCTGGCATGCTAACACGTTCTGGGTTTAGAAACCTCTCAAAAAGTAGGTTGTATGGGATCGGATCAAGGTCGGTGATCTTTAGCGAGTAAGCGACCAAGCTACCAGCCGCAGAACCACGTCCTGGGCCAACTGGCACACCTCTACTTTTGGCCTCATTTATGAAGTCCCAAACGATCATCATATAGCCTGGGAAATTCATTTTATTGATTATGCCAATCTCTATCTCAAGACGCTTTTTGTATTCGTCATGTAAATTTTCAGGGACAAATTTTAGCCTCTCTTCAAGACCTTTTCTACATTCATATTCAAAAAACACAGCATCATTTTTAAAGCTATATCTATTTTCAGGCTCTGGGAGGGTTAAATTTCTCTCTTTTGCATACTCAAGTGTAAATTTAAAATTTGGCGGAGTTGGGTTGCCAAGCTTGATCTCAAGGTTGCACTTATCCACTATCTCTTGGGTATTTTCTATCACTTCAGGGATATCTAAAAATAGCTCACTCATTTGCTCTTTGCTTTTTACAAAAAACTCATGGACGCTGTGGCGAAGTCGGTTTGGATCATCTAAAGTTTTGTTCATCGCGATACACATAAAAACCTCATGAGCGTCGGCTCGCTCTTTAAAAGTGTAGTGAGTATCGTTTGTAGCGATAACCTTTATGCCAGTCTCTTTAGCGATGCGTAAAATATCATCATCAATGCGTTTTTGATCGCCGATGCCGTGACGCATGATCTCAAGATAAAAGTCATCTCCAAAAATTTCTTTATACTCAAGCGCGACCTCTTTTGCTCTCTCATAGCCCTTTGCGCCAAATTTCACATTGCGATCACTTAAATTTAGATGCCAACTCACCTCACCCTGCAAGCAAGCAGAGCTACAAACCAAGCCCTCGCTGTGCTCTTTTAAGATTTTCTTATTTATACGAGGGTAGTAATAAAAGCCCTCGATGTAGCTCATGGAGCTAAGATACATTAAATTTTTATAGCCAGTCTCGTTTTTGGCGATTAGTATAAGGTGAAAGCGCTGTTTAGTACTCTTGTCATCAAGCTGCTCGCCATTATGAACGTAAGCTTCGATGCCAATTAGCGGTTTTATCCCCTCTTTTTTCATCGCCTTGTAAAAATCTATCGCTCCAAACATATTGCCGTGATCTGTGATAGCCGCTGCTGTGTCGCCTCTATCATGAAGCACGTGAGCTAGCTCTTTTATCTTGTTCGCTCCGTCAAGTAGGGAGTATTCGGTGTGTAAATGCAGGTGCGTAAAGCTAGAATTTTCACTCATTTTTTATCCTTTTTTAAT
Organism: Campylobacter concisus; assembly: GCF_003049705.1. NCBI lineage: Bacteria > Pseudomonadati > Campylobacterota > Epsilonproteobacteria > Campylobacterales > Campylobacteraceae > Campylobacter > Campylobacter concisus. The sequence goes on along the minus strand of NZ_PIRF01000001.1, from coordinate 311,469 downwards.
GAGTGGATTTTACAAAATTTTGGCTAATAAGGTGCTTGATGAAAACTTAATGGGAGCTTTAAAATTTTATAGAATTTGTAGTTTATGGCTAAGAACAAAGCGCGCTATCATCTGACACACTATGCTATTAAGGTCTTGTAAATTTTAAAATTTATGAACGAGTAATTTCGGCTCTAAAATTTGAGCTAAGCGGTCAGTGAAGTCAAAATTTAGTAGTCAATTCTTGCGAGTGAGTTAAGTTTTAAAATTTGAAAATAGTAAATTTCTATTTTTGAAATCCCAACTTTAAATTTATGAACTCTTTTATTCAAAAGGGAGACAAGGGGACTCGAGTTACGAGGCCGTCCCCTTATCCCCCTTTTTAAATCCCCCAAACCCCTCGCACGTTCAAGGTGCATGCAATGGTGCTGGCGCACTGCATGCGTTCTATTCAAAAAAAGCCTCCCTCGAATTTTAAAGAGTAATTTCGGCTCTAAAATTTGAACTAAGCGGTCAGTGAAGCCAAAATTTAGTAGTCAATTCTTGTGAATGAATGGAATTTAAAATCTATAAAATGAAAAAGAATTAGATCGCGGACTAAGCCGCAATCCATTATAGATAAACTGGGATATTTGTGTGTTCTAAGAAAAATCTTGAAGTGCCACCAAGCACCATTTCCATAAGACCATTTTCACCATATCTGCTAGCAACGATTAGATCAGCATTTCTATCAATAGCTGCTTTTAAAAGCGCTTCACCAGGTATCATCGTGGTAGCGATCACTTCAAAAGTGGCTGATATGCCATGAATTTTGAAGTACTCTTCAAGCTTTTTAAGATTTAGTTCGGCATTATCGCCAAGGCTTGCTTTTGAGGTAATGCACTGAACATTTTTTGCCTTTTTTAAAAGATCGATCGAGCCTGTTAATGCCCTTGAGCTTTGCGTCGTACCAGTCCAGCTAACAAGGATATTATCGGCTTTAAACTCACGCATTTTTCTAGGTATTACAATCGCATTTTTACCGCTTTTTAAAACAGCTGACTCAAATGTACCAGTGATCTTTCCATCAAGTGGCACGGCAGCCACTACTAGATCGCAAAATTTACTCTCTTGCTCCACTATCGCACTTCTTTTACCACTGTGAATCGTAAAATTTGCAGTGCAAACATCTTCAATGATTTCACTAGTTACTTTTATGCCAAGCTCAGCACAAATTTTATTGAAAATTTTCTCATTCTCTTCATGCTCGACAGCTAGTTCAGATTTAGCTGATTTTAGAAATTCCTCAAAAAGCACTCCTCCACGAAGCGTCATTTTCATATTATAAACTACGCTTGGGTCAAGCTGGCAAGTCATAATTTCCATATGTGTGTTAAACCACTGAGCAACCTTTAGGGCACCATAAATTCTTGGCTCGATATCGTCTCCAGCTCCTATTGGAAAAAGCAACTTTTTGTATTTCATCATCTATCCTTTAAAATTTATTCGACTAAAGAGAGCGAAATTTTATTTCCTTTTTGCTCGCTCACACATACTTTGATCTGGTCGCCTACATTTAATGGAGTTTTTATCTTTGAGATATGAAGCAAGCCATCAATGCCATCTTTTAGCTCGATAAACACACCAAAATCAACCACACTCTTTACAGTTCCCAAAAACTCATCACCGATATTAAAATTTGGTTTTGAACGTTCTTTGTCGTGTTTAAACGGCTTTTTGCCAAATGAACGTCCATTGTCTTTTGAAGTGATAGAGATGATGTAATCTTTTGCAGCATCAACATTTTTCTTTGCTCCACCTGCGATTTTAACTTCACCTTTTTCTCTATCAAGATCGATTGAGACTTCAAATTTTTCAATGATCTCTTTTATAGTCTTGCCAGCTTGTCCGATGATGTCTACGATCTTGCTTGGATCGACACTAAATAGTTCAAGCTTTGGAAGCACATCTTCATTTATTTCTATATTTTTATCCGCTTCTGCCATCAAAGATAAGATATGCTCTCTACCACGTTTTGCTTGATAAAGTGCCTCTTTTAGCACTTCTAAGCTAATGCCACCAAGCTTAATATCCATCTGAAGTGCTGTGATACCATCGCTTGTACCTGCTACTTTAAAGTCCATATCACCGTCATGATCTTCAAGCCCCATGATATCTGTTAGTACTGCGTGTTTATCGCCTTCAAATATTAATCCCATAGCGACACCTGCGACAAGTTTTAAAGTATTTACGCCAGCTGCCCTAAGTGCAAGAGAGCCACCACAAACGCTAGCCATCGAACTTGAGCCGTTGCTCTCTAAAATTTCTGAAACGACTCTTATTGTGTATGGTGATGCTAGATCAATGCTTGGCGCAAGGGCACGTTTGGCCAAATTTCCATGTCCAAGCTCGCGTCTACCAGGAGCTTTTAGTGGGCTTGCCTCACCTACGCTAAAGCCCGGGAAGTTGTAGTTAAACATAAATTTCTCTACAAAAGGTACTTTTTCAGTGAGGATGTCATACATTTGAGCGTCGCTGTCAGTGCCAAGAGTAGTGACAACTAGGGCTTGTGTCTGTCCTCTTGTAAAGAGGCATGAGCCATGTGCATTTGGAAGCACATTTGTTTCGATACTAATAGGCCTAACCTCTTCAAGACCACGTCCATCAGCTCTTACGCCTTCATTTATTATCTGCTCTCTAACGATTTTCTTTTTATATTTGCCAAGGACATTTGTGATGACAGCCTCGTCCCAGCCCTCTTTTTGAGCGACCTCATCGCTTGAAATTTGTTTCGCGATCTTGCTAAGTTCGCTCGCACGCTCGCTTTTTGCCATTTGATTGATCGCGTTTTTAACCTCTGCTTTATAAAATTTATCGATATAAATAGCGATATTTTCATTTTCTATTTCAGGTTTTAACTCAAGCGCAGCGTCCTCTTTTTTATGCTCTTTGAAAGCTTCTTCGTAAGCACTGCTAGCCCTTAATATCGCCTTACCAGCAAAATCAATCGCCTCAACCATCATATCTTCGCTAAATTCATTCATCAGCTGTTTTTGAGCCATGCTATCACTTAAGCTTGGATCTATCATCGGCTCGATCGCGACCATCGGGATAAGCTGCGTAGTTTGCTGAGGCAAGCTTCTCATCTCGATCATCAAAAGCTCATCTTTTGTTCCAGCCACGTATAGATCGATCGCGCTTTGTTTTAGTTCAGAGTTGCTTGGGTTGATCACAAATTTTTCATCTATATAACCAACTCTCACGCCACAAACTGGGCGATTTACAGGTATGTCGCTAAGATATAGTGCAACAGAGGCTGCATTTAGGCTCACAACTTGCAAATCAACTTCAGGATCAGCTGAAAGCACCATTACAACGATTTGAGTTGGATATGCGTAACCTTTTGGAAAGAGCGGTCTAAGAGATCTATCGATGATGCGAGCTGTTAGCGTTTCAAAGTCGCCTGGCTTTGTCTCACGCTTAACATATCCACCAGGAATTTTTCCAGCAGCGTAAGCTTTTTCAATGTATTGCACCGTTAAAGGTAAAAAATCCTCCTCAACTTGTGTGTCTTCTCTTGCAACAGTTGCTAAAACGACGGTATTTTTCACCCTTAAAAGCACTGCTCCGCTAGCTTGTTTTGCTACTTTATTAAGGTCAAAAATTTCAACCTGATTATTGACTTCTATACTATATTGCATTATTTTTATCTCCTTGTTGTTTTTGTAACGGCAAATAATAAGGGCTCTCTTCTAATATTGACATGATACGCTCACTCGTAGCTTCGATCTTTTTCTCGTAATACGAATCCACATCGATAAAATCAACGATCTTGTTTATCGTGTAAATTTCATCAACCATATCATTTAAATTTATAAAGACATCAGTAGCAATCACTGGCGTTGCGTATGAGATGGATTTTACCTTCACATCAAGTAACGTCTTTATGCAAATGAGTGCCGTCATACCAGTCTCGCACCCCTCATCGATTAGTAAAATATTTTTATCTTTTAGCTCTCCTATCAAATTTCCTTTTCGGTATTTATAAACGTTTTTTAAAATTTTCTCTTCATATTTTCTATGTGCTTCGCCGTAAATATAGTCATAGCTTATATTAAAAGCTTTTATAAGTTTATCATTTAAAACTATATCTTCGGTTTCACTGACTATTGCAACGTCACACTCACTGTTGTTTGGCGCAGGTATTGGCTCGCTAAAGAGCATCTCGTAGCTTAAATTTAAACTTCTACAAACTGCATCTGTGAGTATAACTGACTCAAGTGACATACAAACGACTATCGTCTTTTTATCTACGAGCTCTTTTTTTGGCAAAATTTCAATTAGCTTGCTAGCTGCTTCTAATTGATCCTTAAATTTAGCCGTTATCATTTAGTTGGCACTCGATTTTGTGCTACTTTGCGAAAAGTCATAGTGCAAACCGCCCATTGGATAGAAATTTATCGTAAAATAAATACCATTTTTTCTGGTTGATGCTGAGCCGTTTATTGTTGTTGTTGGCTCGACATCTTGTTGATAAATTATCCCGTAATTCCAGCATTTTCTTTGATGAAGCACACCAACTCTCCAGCTTTTTGTGTAGCTTCGCTCGATATCATATTGCCAGCCACCAATAAGACTATATTGATGAGGTAATTTTACTCCAAGACTACTTGTAAAATAGCTATCTTTTGTTGCGCTATTTTTTATTTTGCTATCATTTTTCTTCATAGTGTGAAGCATATTTAGCCAAAATAAATCATTTGTGTATGAAAATCCACTTTGTATCTTTTTAAGCTCTTTGCTCTTGTGTGAATACTCAAGCTTATTATAAAGGCTTAAATTTTCAAATGGATATAGATAGATAGCATTTTTTAAATTCGAATATTCATCTTCTTTTGTGTAATATCCTTGAGAAATACTATGTTTTATAATCTTTCTACCATTAGAGTTAAAGAAATACTGAGTCAAATAACCAGAAATTTCTTCCTTACTCTGCTCTTGAGTCAAGAAATTTTCATACTCATTTAGATTTTTATCATAGATAAACTCATCATCTAAATTTCCTTTTCTATAGCCTGGTAGTAGGTATTCAGCTCCAAAATTTAGAGTGTGATAAAAGCTTTCATACGCTTTTGCAAGGTCAGTGTGAAGGGCAAATTTATGGTAATTATTTACAAAATTTGTATGCTTATCTTCTCTTTTATCATCAAATGAATTTATCTTATTCTCGTAATTTATTCTTGAAGCGTATAGGTACTCGTAAAATGAAAACGTTAAACTATCATCAAGCAGTGGCGCATGCACTGAAGCTGGGAGCGTAAATTCATACTGAGTCGCTCTAACGCCTATTTTTCTATCATATCTATGTGACTGAAGATCGAGTGAATATAAGATATTTGGCAAGACAATATCATCTGTAAATTTATGATACTGAAGCGATGGAAGCTCTTGAAGCGTGTCTTTGTTCTCATTTTTTGAGCCAATTTTTTCAGTATCTATGTAGTATTTTGCATAAGCACCAAAATAATGATCGTCATTTGCGATGAAATAGTTAAATTTAGAAGTTACAAGCGAATCATAATCATCATCTCTGCCCTTTAAATTTAAATAATCTATATCATTTAGCTTCGTTGCGTCTATCCAAATTCCCTCTTGCAAATCCGCCTCACTAAGGTATCTTATAAGCTTATCTCTTTCGTATTTTAGTCCAATACCTTTATGTGTTTTATTTTTTAGTTCAGCCTTATTTGAGGTCTCTCCTTTTTGCTTGGCTTGGTAGCTGTTTTTATCAGTAAATGAGCCAAAGCTTATTTCACCCCTTGAATCAGGCGACTCAGTAAATCTAAACGCACCATAAATTCCAGCACCTCTGTTTGTTCTTATCTGCGGATCAAGCTCGAAGTCCCACTCATTATAAGGTGCAAAATAAATCGGCTGTTTGTAATAAAAGCCTTCAGATTTTCCGTATCCAAGCTCAGGCGGCAAAAGGCCTGTTCTTCTTGTGGTATCTGTTGAAAAACCAAAATATGGCAAATAAAAAACTGGCACATTAGCTATACGAAAGACTGGGTTAAAAAGATGTAAAAATTTGCTTTGTTTATTTAGCATAGCTGAGCTTGAGGTGATACTCCAGTCAGGATCTTGGACATTACAACTTGAAACTATCGCTTTTTTTACTCTATAGTACTCACTGTCAGAGCTGCTTTCATCGCTTCTCATCCATACTTCCATGTCTTTATTCATCATAAAAAGCGATTCAAAAGCAGTGTCATTATTTTTTAAATTTAACTTTGCATAGTTTGAGCGAGAGACTTCGCTCTTTCCTTTCATCATGTTGACATTTCCAAAAAGCTCGATAATCGAATTATTTTGATCATACACAGCACAATCAGCTGTCACAAGATAATCTTGTGAATATACAACAACATTTTTATTAGCCGTGACGATGCCTTTATCTTGCTTTACATCATCGGCCAAAAGCTGTACATCTTGCACAGCTGCACTTAGATTTAAAATACAAACCGGAACTAAAAATAAAATTTTACGCATTTATCACCACTGTTTTTGCTATTTTGTCTTGCCAAGTCTGCCTAGCTGGATTTGCAAATGCCCATGCAAAACCAAGATAAAAACAAGCTTCACTAACCAACCTAAAAATCGCTCTTACCAAGCTTGAAATAAAATTTGGTCTATCTAAAATTTCTACATTAATGCACATCGTCTTTGTTAGCATTTGCCCAAGACTCGCGCCATAATACCAAACAAAAAATGTATGATAAATAATCTTTAGTGCGACTATTTGCCAAAAGAAATTTAAAGTCAAATTTCTGGCTTCATCATAGCTCATAACCGACAAAAAGGCATCCCAGTAAATGATCAAAAACAAAAAAGAAACAATACATTCATCAATTGAGTAAGCTAGCACTCTTTTTGAAAATGGCGCTAGCGAAATTTCTTCTTTTTCAAGTTTTTCAACTATCTGCATACTCATTTTAATGCCTGCCAGGCAATATCTTTTCTATAATGTGCTCCGTCAAATTTTACATTTTCGCAAAGCTCATAAGCTCTATCACGTGCCTCTTTTATACTCTTCGCAGTGGCCACGCAGACTAATACTCTGCCACCATCTGCATAAATTTCTCCGCCTTGCTCGCTAACACCAGCATAAGCAATGTGAGCATCTTTTACATCATTTAAAACTGAAATTTTAGCTTTTGGACTACTTTTATACGGATAGTTCTTACTAGCCATCACAACGCCAACTACAAATTCATCTTTTAATCTTATGGGCTTTAGCTCACCTTTTGCAGCGTTTAGTAAAATTTCACTCAGATCCCCGTCTATTAACGGCATCAAGACCTCGCACTCTGGATCGCCAAATCTCACGTTAAACTCAAGCACATAAGGCTCATTTTTCACAATCATCAGTCCCACAAAAAGCACTCCACAAAATGGACTGCCCTCGTTTTTCATCCCTTTTAAAGTTGGCTTTACAATCTCTTCTTCGACCCTTTTTATAAGTTCTTTTGAAGCAAGCGGACTTGGAGCATAAGCACCCATGCCACCAGTATTTGGACCTTCGTCATTATCAAGCAGACGTTTATGATCTTGAGCTACTGGCAAGCTTACAAAATTTTCTCCGTCGCAAATGGCAAAAAAACTTAGCTCAAAGCCATCCAAAAACTCTTCAACTACCACAAATTTACCAGCCTCGCCAAAGCTAGCTCCACTTAACATGTCGCTAACTGCCTCTTTGGCCTCCTCTTTAGAATTTGCGATTATAACGCCTTTGCCAGCACAAAGGCCATCGGCCTTTACGACCATCGGCGCGCTTAGGGTATCAATAAATTTAAATGCTTTTTCTTTATCATCTGTATTTAAATATCTTGCGGTTTTTATGTTATTTCTAGCCAAAAAGTCCTTCATGTAGGCTTTGCTAGCTTCAAGTCTAGCAGCTGCTTTGCTTGGTCCAAATATAAGCAAGCCCTCTTTTTTAAAGATATCCACTACACCTTCACTAAGCGGTGCTTCAGGGCCCACGATAGTTAGAGCAATATCATTTTGTTTAGCAAATTTTGCAAGCTCATAAAAGTCTTTTATCTTCAAATTCTCACCAAGGCGTGAGGTTGCACCATTTCCCGGCGCAAAGTATAAATTTATATTTTTTTCGTTTTTTAGTTTTAGAGCAATGGCGTATTCGCGGCCGCCACTTCCTATTATGAGAATATTCATTTCATCTCCGTAAATTTAAAAAACCCGAGTGGGCGTCGCATAGAAGAGTGGCCCATAAACAAAGCCAATCTTGCAAATAGATGGATACCAAACGGTTGCAACTTCTCGCCTTTTCAGACTCAAACGAAGCCACATCACAAGGCACCCATACCTTTTCGCTAACAAAAAAGTGTTGGACCCCGTAAAATGCTGACTCGCTTCACTCAGGCAATAAAATTATATAAATTCTTTGCTTAAAGTAATGTTTTGGCAAGCGCGATACAAGCGTTTATATCTTGACTTTGGCTCACTATTGGCTCGGTAAATTTTAGCTCTTTTGCAGTGACCTTTCCAATGCTTATCGCTTGATAGCTCTCATCCCAGCCAAAATTACTAAGAAAATTTTTGACATTTAGCGGAGAAGCGAAGATCAAGATACTATTTTTTGGTGGTTTTAGCTCCATTTTGCAAGGATTTAAGACATTTTCATAGGCGATGATCGCTTTTATATTTACGCCGCCATTTTGCAAAATTTCTAAGAAATTTGAAGCACTATCTTTACCCTTTAGATAAAGAACATTTTTACCTTTTAAAAGTGGCAAAATTTCCTTTGCAAAGTCGTCTCCGTGAGCGTTCTTTCCGGTATAAATTTCACTAAATCCAAACTCTCTTGCGGCCGACGCACAACTATTTGCAATGGCAAAGACTGGCAAATTTATAGGCGAAATGCCATTAAATTTTAATGCATTAAAAGCATTTTTAGAAGTAGCTACCAGTACGTCATAGTCACTTAAATTTAATTCAAATTTTAAAAACTCGATCTTGCTAACACTTAAATTTATAACGCTCTCATCAGTCGTTTTTGTATTTGAAATAAGATAAATTTTATGCAACTCTTTTTAACCTTAAAAAAGACATCAAAGCAAGTAATGTGCAGGCTAAAATAACAATAGAAGTCGAATAAAATATATCGCCAAGCCCAACTAGCGGAGAGACGACACCGCCTAAGAAAAATGGGCAAAATCCAAGTATCGCTGAGGCTGAGCCCGCGTATTCTCTGCCTTCGTTCATAGCTAGCGATGAAGCAGTTGGCAAGACAAATCCTGTAAAAAGAAGTAATAAGAAAAATGCGATAATGACGCCGATCACTTCAAATTTAAAGCAAAGCATGAAAGCAATAAAAATGCTAGCAAATAAGGTGCCAAAAAGCCCGGTTTTAAGTGCTTTTCTCTCATTTAAAAGACTAGCAAGCCTTGCTCCTATAACAAGCCCTAAACCATTTGAAGCAAAGCAAAAGCTATAGCTTACTGGACTTAAAGAATAAAATTCTTGAAAGATAAACGAAGATGACGCTATATAGGCAAACATCGCGCCCATCGCAAATGTCTGAATGCTTACGAAAAGCATAAATTTTTTCTTTCTTAAAATTTTTCCAAAAACACTATAAGTCACTAGCAAAGGCATTTTTAAGCGATTTGACTGGCTTAAGCTCTCTTTGAAATAAAAATTTGCGATAAAAAGCAAAATACCAATGATGGTTAGCGCCATAAAGATGCCGCGCCAGTCGGTAAATTTAAGTAGCAAGCTGCCACCAATTGGCGAGAGTATCGGGGCAAGACCATTTACGACCATCATAAGACTAAAAAATTTAGTCATTTCATGGCCCTTATAAAGGTCGCTCACAACGGCTCTTGAGATGACTAAGCTGCCGGCACTTGCAAGCCCTTGAATAATTCTCATAAAGATAAAAAACTGGATATTTTGCGAGAAAAATATAAAAATAGTGCTTATAGTATAGACGATGAGCGAGATGGTAAGGGGCAGTTTTCGGCCAAATTTATCACTTATTGGGCCAACTATGAGCTGACCTATGGCTAAGCCTGCCATCGATGTCGTGATCGTTAATTGCGTAGCTGTGACACTTGTTTTAAACCACTCGGTAATAGCCGGAAGTGCTGGCAAATAAAGATCTGTAACAAATGGTCCAAATGCAGAGAGGGCACCTAAAAATAGCAATAAAAATAGCTTGGAATTTTCTTTTTTCATAGTTTTTCTTTAAATTTTAAAAGAGATTATATTATGACTTTGCTTTTTGGGTTATTAAGGGTAAATTTAACGTGATATATAAAATATAAAAGCCCTAAAGATAGGGCTTGGTATTACATTTTGTCTTTAGTGACGATTAAGAGCATTTTAAATTTATCTTTTATCTTTAATCCGTGTGGTATTTTGCCTGGAAGCACGATGGTATCGCCTTTTTTGATATCAAAATGTTCATCACCAATAGTTAGCTTCATCTCGCCATCAAGTGCGATAAGTAGTGCATCGCCTGGAGCTGCGTGGGTCGAGAGCTCTTGGTCTTTGTCAAAACTAAGCAGTGACATCGAGCCATTCTCATTTTTAACAAGCGTCTTGCTAACTATCTTGCCACTCTCGTAGCTAACGGCATCTGCGAGGCAAAAAATACTCGCTTTGTCTAAATGATCTATCATAACATTCTCCTTAAAATCTATTAGTAAATATTTTGTTTTCTTTGTAAATTTGAGTTTTCGCCAGATTTTTGCCTCGATAAGGCAGGCTTCATCATACCCAAGCTTCATCTGCTTTTTGCCATACTCAAGTTGCGCTTCGCCATCTATCACCCAGGCAAGGCTATCTATAAAAAGCATCTCGTGATCTAGCTCCTCACCCTCGTCAAATGCGTATATATCAACGCTTGCGTTTTTATTTTGAAAGAGCCTTTTGCTAACGACACTTTTTTTAACTATATTTGTGTCTTTGTCTAGATTATAAATTTGACTCATTTTATATCCTTTTTTGCAAAATTATAAAAGGTTAAGAACTAAATTTCATTGACCAATGTTAATAAAAAGATAAAATATATCCTAATTAAAACCAATGCGTATAAAGAAGTTCCATTTACAGAAAATTTCATAAAGGGATTTTTGTGTCTACTCTCACTCAATAATTACCATATCATATTTGTTTCTTTTATTCTATAACAGTATCTTTTTAGTTTCTGTTTTTAATATGCGCAACCCGGCTTCCTTGCCGTAGTTTTGTAAGCTTCGTTAAGCACTAATCCAATACCCATTTGATGGAATCTTTTATGCCAATTACAAAAGTATCTGTACAATCCTTGCCGGTTGCATTTATACAACAAAACCAACCGACTCATCATTCATATAACAAGCGAGAAAAGGCTTTTCCTGCGAATCACGAATATACTCTTCTGTGCTTTATGGTATTCCAAACCATTCTGAAAGGTCATATAATATTTCTTTTGATGCACATTCTTTTTCCAGTTTATCTTCAACTTCTTTTATTTTTATATCAATTTACTCTTCCACAACTTCTATACTTTTAAATGTATACCTTTGTTTCTTAAATTTTCTATGCAATCAGCTAGATATTCGATATTGTGCTCTTTGTAAATTGGACTGCCTATAATTTCCTCTTTAAGATTATTGTACTTTTCTGCCGTCCTTCCTCTATAATTTTTATCTTTCCATTCCGCAGAAACTTTATATCCTCTTTTTTCCATCTCCACCATAACCAATACATGGTAAATAAAAAGATGATATGGGGAATATGTAAACACATAATCTACGGTTTTATGTTTCTTTTTCCATCCATTGCCCCTCAAAGCACAACATTCCCTGTGTTGTCCAAGAAGCTGATTTTTAGGCAATAAGTGGATAAGTTTTTCATGCCATAGTCTCATATTTTTCTCCTGTTAACAAGGTTGATTTTTCTAAATATTCATTAGGGTATTTCTTTAGTAAAGTGTTAATGCATTCAATTACAGCCTTCTGACTATTCTCCCCTGCCATATATCCATTTAATATATCAAATAATACCTGTTTTTCAATTGTATTTGCATCTTTTCTGAAATATCCCCATATATGAAGAATGGCATTACTAAAATCTTTTTTGCTCTCCTTCATATCTCTTGTTTCCTGTATTTTTTCATTTAGCCATACAACATCCAGTTCTTTTTCCTTCAAGTACTCCCTTATCTCCAGATATGCTTTTTGCGATTTGCTTAGTACAAAATATTTATTTTTTGCCCATAACTCTTCACATTCTCTTCTTGTATCTTTGTGTCTCATGTTGACGCTTCTTTCAAAATATTCAAACCAAAACAAATCCCATACAATGTATCACAATTTAAGCATTTATTAATAGCATTTAAATTTTTGTTTAGGTAAGGTATAAATGAATATCCTGCATTATTAGTATGTTAAAGTGGGCTCAGATACAAATGATTTTTATTACTATAACCTATTCAAATTTATTAACCACTGTTTCCACAAAAGCCTCCCACCAAAATAATGGAAGGCTTTCTAAATAATTTATCTAAATTTAAAACTCCCTTTGGAACCTACTTTTTCTTACTTTTAGTATCAAAATAGTATCACTAAGGAGCTTTTTGCTTCCGTAAGCCGTTGTGATATTGTATTTTCAACGGTTTTACAGCAGAAATATTTTTGTTACTCTACTCCCACTCGATAGTTGCAGGCGGTTTGCTCGAGATATCGTAAACTACACGGTTTATGCCGTTTACCTCGTTTATAATGCGGCGGCTTACGTTTTCAAGTAGATCATAAGGAAGCCTTGAAAAGCTTGCAGTCATGCCATCACTCGCGTCAACCACGCGCACGCAAACAGCGTTTTCGTAGGTGCGGTTATCGCCCATTACTCCGACAGAATTTACATTTAAAAGTACGCAGAAAGCCTGCCAAGTTTTGTTATACCAACCAGTACTTTTTAGCTCATCACGCAAGATCACATCAGCTTTGCGAAGTAGCTCTAGGCTTGGTTTATTTACTTCACCCATGATGCGGATAGCAAGGCCCGGTCCTGGGAAAGGATGACGGAATACTAAATCGCGACTTAGTCCAAGCTCAAGACCTAGCTTTCTAACCTCATCTTTAAAAATTTCTCTTAGTGGTTCAATTAGTTCAAATGTCATCCAATCAGGCAAACCCCCAACGTTGTGGTGGCTCTTTATCGTTTTGCTTGAGCCAACGACTGAGCTTTCGATGATATCAGTATAAAGAGTGCCTTGAGCTAAAAATTTCACATCACCATGCTTCTTAGCCTCTTTTTCAAAAATTTCTATAAAAGTCTCACCTATGATCTTGCGCTTTTTCTCAGGATCAACGACGCCAGCTAAGCGACCAAGAAAGGTCTCACTCGCGTCTATGCTAACTAGCTCAACACCAAGCTTTGTTCTAAATGTAGCCTCAACCTGCTCTCTTTCATTTGTTCTAAGAAGTCCGTTATCGACAAAGACAAGGATCAAATTTTCAGGCACAGCAGCTGCTAAAAGCGCCGCGGTTACAGAGCTATCCACGCCACCGCTAACTGCACAAAGTACCTTGTGAGTGCCAACTGTTTTTCTTATCTCTTCTATCTTATTTTTAGCGAAGCTTCCCATATTCCAAGTGCTCTCGCAACCACAAATATATTTAGCAAAATTCTTTAAAATTTGCGTGCCATATTCGCTGTGTTGTACCTCTGCGTGAAACTGGATCGCATAAAATTTTCGTTTATCATCACCAAAAGCACAATAAGGCGAATTTTCACTAACAGCGATCACTTCAAAGCCCTCTGGCAAGTCCTTTACATAGTCACTATGACTCATCCATACGATTTGTTTTGAAGGTGTATCTTTAAATAGCTCATGCTCTTTAATAGCATTAAGCTCTGCTTTGCCATACTCTTTTTGATCAGCCGCTAAAACCTCAGCTCCATGTGTGTGAGCAAGTAGCTGCATGCCGTAGCAAACGCCAAGTATAGGGATATTTAACTCAAAGACGCCGTTATCGCAAAAATAAGCATCTTTAGCATAAACACTAGCTGGACCGCCACTTAAAATGATACCTTTTGGCTCTTTCGCCTTTATCTCACTAAGCTTTGCATTAAATGGCAAAATTTCAGTGTAGACGCCCTCTTCTCTTAGCCTTCTAGCTATTAGCTGAGTGTATTGCGAACCAAAATCCAAAACTATAATCGTATTGTTCATTTATAACCTTTTAAAAATAGATATGAAAAATTTCAAACTGCACATACCAAACAATGATCGATACGATATATCCTAGAACCACCATCCAAGCGTATTTCATATGTGCACCAAAGGTATAAATTCCTTTTAATTTACCCATTACTCCAACACCAGCTGCTGAACCAAAGCTGATCATCGAACCACCAATACCAGCAGTTAGTGTCACTAATAGCCACTGACTCATTGCCTCGCCTGCATCAGCTCCCATAGCTGGATTTGCTTTTAAGACAGCTGACATAACAGGGACGTTATCAACGATTGCTGAAAGGAATCCAACTCCGATATTTACAGCAGTTGAGCCAAATTTATCATAAAGTGATACAGCGTAATTTAAAAATCCAGCAAAATGAAGAGCACCAACTGCAGCTAAAATTCCAAAGAAGAAAAATAGTGTGTTGTTTTCGATCTTTGACATATAGTGAAATACATGCATTGGCTCTTCATTTTTGTGAGCTTTTTTGAAATAGTAAGTATAAAGACTAAGTAGTGAGAAACCAAACATCATGCCCCACATCGCTGGCAAGTGGAAAAGCTGGTGCATCATAACAGCACAAAAGATAGTAAATGCGCCTATAAAGATAACTGCTTTGCCACCTTTTTTGATAACAACTTTTGGCTCGTTTGCCACATCAAAATGCGGTGCAGTACTTGGCACTACGCGAGAAAGTAAAAATGCTGTTACAAGCCAGCCAATAATAGATGCTGGGAAAAGTGCGAAAAAGTCTAGGAATGGTGACTTACCTGCTGCCCAAACCATAAGCGTAGTGATATCGCCAAATGGACTCCATGCTCCACCTGCATTTGCTGCTACGACAATGTTTATCGCACCAGCTACTAGGAAATTTGTATTATTTCTATCTATCGTTAGAAGAACGGTTGAAAGAATAAGCGCTGTTGTTAGGTTATCAGCTACTGGACTTATGAAAAATGCCAAAATACCAGTTAGCCAAAATAGCTTTCTATAAGTATAGCCTTTTGATACGAGATTATATTTAAGTGCATTAAATACGTCTCTTTCTATAAGTGCTTCTATAAAAGTCATCGCCACCATCAAGAAAAATACGATCTGAGCGATCTCTAAAATCAGGTGATTTACCTCATGTTCAAGCGAATGCACATCCATGCCATTTATAAGCATATAAACGCCGATAAGTAGGAACATAAACGTACCGATAAAGATAGCAGGTTTTGCCTTATCGATATGGAAATTTTCTTCTGCTGCTATGAAAAAATATCCAACAATAAAAATTATAAGCGATAAAATTCCTGCCCACGTAGTAGTTAAGTCAATAGCTGCGGTTTCTCCATCAGCACCAAAAGCCATCGCGAAAAACAAGCCTAGAAGTCCAAAAAACCTCATTATACTCTCCTTGTAGAATAAAAAATCTTGATATATTACTTAAATGAGCCTAAAAATTAGGTTAGTTAAAATTATTAAGCTTACATTACATTTTTATTTAAATACGAAAATTTTACTAGATTTTGTTTATCTTGTCAGTTTTCTTTTCTTTTACGGGAGCATTTCCATAAAATGGATCATCTTTATAGCCACAACCACTAAATGCAAAAAGAGTAAAAATTAAAATAAAAAATGATAAGATAAGCCCATGAAAAACGCTAAATTTTTGATAAATACTATTCACGAAAATCCTTTGTATAAAGAAAAATTAAGCATGGCAAATGAGTGCCAACAGCTTTTAGAGCTTATGGGGAAAGCAAAACGATTTTATATAGCTTTTTGCTACGTTAGAGAAGGTGTTTTGACCTTTGTTCTTACTCATCCCACTGGGCTTTTAGAGCTTAGGCGTGATAGTAGTATAAATGATATAAAAAGGTTATTAAAAACCTTTTGTAAATTTAATAAAAATAGTGTTTTTAACAGCATTCTTACTCCAAAGCCTCTTAACGAAATCAACTATACAAAAAACAAAAAAGAAGAAAATATAAGATTTGTCGTGAGCAAATTTTTAAAATTTTTTAATCAAAAAGAGCAAAGTGCCATCTTTTATACGCCAGCTAGCAAAGGCGAGTTTAAAAATTTAGCAAAAGACGAGCAAATACACCAGAAATTTGAAGAGCTAAGAAAAATTTTGCTCAAGAAAAATGAGCAGGCAAGATGCTAATAGACGAGATAAGAACACTTCCAAACGAGCCTGGCGTATATCAGTATTTTGACGCGCAAAATAGGCTCTTATACGTTGGCAAGGCCAAAATTTTAAAAAACAGGGTCAAAAGCTACTTTAAATTTACCCCAAGCCTAGCTCCGGCTGAAAAACTAAGCCCAAGAATTTCTAAGATGATAAGCGAAGCTGTGCATCTTGAATACATCGTCACGCCAAGCGAAGCAGACGCTCTAATACTTGAAAATTCTTTCATCAAGCAACTAAAACCAAAGTACAACATCTTGCTTCGCGACGACAAGACCTATCCTTATATCTTTATAAATTTAAATGATGATTTTCCAAGATTTGAGATCACTAGAAAAGTAGTAAAAGGCTCAAATATACGCTACTTTGGGCCATATTTTAGTGGAGCTAGCGAGCTACTTGAGGCACTTTATCTAAATTTCAACCTCGTTCAGAAAAAGACCTGCATTAAAGGTAAAAAAGCCTGCCTTTTTTATCAGCTAAAACGCTGTTATGCCCCGTGTGAAGGCAAAATTTCAAAAGAGAGCTACGCTAAGATCGTAAACGATGCTATTGCAGCCTTACAAAATCCAAATTTGCTCATCACTCGCCTTGAAGAGCTCATGCTAAACTACGCCAAGGCCGAAGACTACGAGCAAGCAGCCGCGACTAGAGATAAGATACAAACACTTAAAAATATGCAAACAAAGGTTGAAGTTGATCTTGCTAAACTTGAGGACTTTGAGGCCTACTCGGTCGCTTGCGTGCACGATATGATCTGTGCGGTAAGATTTAGCGTGCAAAGTGGCAAGATAACTGGCGTAAAAACTGACATCACGCAGGCCAAAAACGCCCAAAAAGACGAGATAAACGAAGCTTATAAGCAGGCCATTTTAAAAAGCTTCATAGCTGGACAGCCGATAATTAGCACCAAAATTTATGTCAATGAAAGCTTTGAAGATAGCGAGCTGGTGGAGGAAATTTTAAACGAGAGATTTGGGCGTAAATTTAGCATCACTTGCCCAAAAATAGGCGATAAGCGTAAAATTTGCGAGATAGCTACAAAAAACGCTGAAGTTAGCATCGAAAAATACCTAAAAACGCACGATAATGAGCTATTAAACGAGATAAAGGAGTATTTTAATCTAGCTCACACGCCTTACGTGGTCGAAGCCTACGACAACTCACACCTTTTTGGCGAGGCGAGCGTCGGGGCGATGGTGCGCTATGAGCATGGCGAATGGGCGAAGCAAAACTACCGCCAAATGCATCTAAATTCCAAAAACGACTACGATCAGATGAAAGAGAGCCTAACAGCTAGAGCCCTTAGATTTGACAAGCTTAGTCCGCCTGATCTTTGGGTTATTGACGGAGGCGAAGTGCTTTTAAACTTAGCCTGTGAAATTTTAGCAAGCAGTGGCGCAAATGTCGATGTGATAGCCATTTCAAAAGAGAAGACCGATGCCAAAGCTCACCGCGCAAAAGGCGAGGCAAAGGATAAAATTTACACAAAAAATGGTAGCTTTAGCCTAAGTACGAGCGATAAAAAGCTTCAGTTTTTCCAAAAAATGCGTGATGAGAGCCATAGATTTGTCATTAGCTTTCACAGAAAAACAAGGCAGAAAAATGATATGCAAAGATCAATTCTAAAGCAAGCTGGCGTATCTGAAGGAAGTATCGCGAAATTAATCAGCTTTTACGGAAGTTTTGATAAAATCAGCGAAGCGAATTTAGACGAAGTGGCAAAAATAACAAACAAAAGCGTAGCAGAAAAGCTTGCAGTGCTCAAAGAAGGAAATTTGAAGTGATAATATATGATGAAAATTTAAAAATATCTGCGATAACGCAAGATTCACTTGAGCTATTGGGTTTTGATAGTTTAGATGATTTTTTGTTGCAATACAAAGATATAAGTGAGCTAGTCATAACAAGCCAAGAAAGTACAAACTACAGCTTCTTGGAATTTTTACAAAATACGAAAGATGATAGCGCTAGAGTAAATTTAAAAAGAAAAGATGGTGGCGCGATCTTACTAGAAGCGAGATTGCAAAATGCCATTTTAAAAAATGGTGAAAAATTTTTTATCGTGCTTTTAGAGAAGCAAGACATAATAAATAACCAAAATCTAATAGCAGCAGTAAAAGTAAAACCTACATTAAGACTGCCTGTTTTCAAACTAAACGCATGGTATCTTTTTGATACACAGACACAATCACTTATCGATGATTCCTGGTTTGAAACATCGCTTAAAATACTAAATTTAAGTAAAAAAGATTTTGCATCCTATTTAAATATATTTTTACGTAACGCAAGAGAAATTCTTATCCAGATCCAATCAGCCATAATCGCAAAAGATGAGATAATGCTCAAAAAATACGTAGATGAGATAAGAGAAGCTGCATTAAATTTAAAGCTTAATACCCTTGCAAATGAGCTTAACGCTTTTTTAGATAACAATCAAAATGGAAAAATGAAAGAGATGTCTCTTTTTACCAAAAGACTAATTGAGATAGAAAATATCGTCAAAAAATATAGCAAAAAGAGTATCAATGAAAAATAATAAATTTTATATATTGCTAGCGCCAATAATAATTTCAGCGATCTTTTGTGCATATAGCGGAAATGAAAGCTATAAAAAATTTACAGATCTAAAAGATCTAAATGAAAAACTATATAAACAATCCTTAGTATTTCAGACTATAAAATCTGTAATACAAGAGCACGATACGCTAATAGGCAAAAGCCAGGAAGATATAAAAAAGCTGCGAGATAGCACCTTAAAAAATACACAAAAATTTATAAAATCTATAAGAAAAGACGATCGCATCGAGATACGAAATATAAATAAATTAAAAGAATTGCTAGCAAATCTAAACCAAAATGATAAATTTGATGAACTATTTTACGAATTTTTCCAAAATATAAATGGAGAAATAGATAGCGATTTTAAACAAGACTTAGACCGAGACTTTCCGCTTATAATAAAAGCTTATGCCGCAACTTTAAGTAAAATTTACAATCAACTCTCTTTAGCAAACAACACCAAATACTACGTAAAAAATATCTTTATAAATGGCCCTTTATTTTCGATAAACAATAATGTGAGGGAAAATATATATTCCGTAAAGGACAACACGCCAAATCTTGATATGCTTCCAAAAAGTGAGCTAAAAGAGAATATTTATAAAGACTTTAACCAGTTTGAAGCCAACTATCAAGCTAAAAAGATAAGAGAAGTTAAAGCCAAGATCGCATTTTCTGAGAAGCTAAATATCGAAGATATAATCTTAATAAAACAGTATGAAGATGATAAATTTATACTTTTATTAAATAGTGCCATAAACATAAAAAATGAGCTGTTAGAACTTACTAAGAGCGAGAAAATAAGCTTTGGCATAAAGACCTTTTTTGAGTTTTTGCTTTGTGGCTTGCTCATTTTGTCTTTGCTTGGTATTTCTGCTAGATTGAAATTTTTAAAAGTGCTTATCGATAAGTCAAAATACATATCGAGTTATATCCTATCATCAAAAGAGACAAGTGCAGATAATGCGATATCAAAGCTCATAAAAGCTTTTGAAGATCTAAAAGAAACCTATATAAAAGATAGCAGCTTTTTTCAGATAAAAGATAGATATATTTTATCCGTGAGCAAGAAGCTAGAGTCTATCAATAAGGAAATTTTTACATCGACTGCGGCTTTAAAAATAGAAACGAATAATAGCAAAAAGCAAGTATTTATAGACACAATAGAAAAAAATGCAAATATCATGACTTCGCTTTATAACAATGCTAAAAATATCTCAAATGTTAAAAAATATAGCGAATGCAATAAAACCGAGATATTTGATCCTCAAAAAAGCTTTGAAGAAATTTTGAAAGCAAATATCGTCTATTCGCAAAGCAAAAAGATAAATTTTATAAGCTACCTTGATCCAAGCCTTACAAATGAACTAGAAGGAAATCTAAATTCATTAAAAACCGCATTTAACTCTATCTTTTTGGCGTCTTTATCAATGTCTTTAAGACATCAAAATATTATCATCACTATCAAAAAAGTTCAAAAAGAGTTTGATAGAAGCGGACTTTGTTCTGTAAGCTTTAGCATAAAAAATAGCTCAGCTGCCATGAGCGAAAAGCAAATTTCAGATATATTTTCAGATGATGAGAATAGCTTAAATAATGATGAGAGCGAGTTTTATCTAAAAATCGCTCAAATTTATTTAAAAAATTTAGAAAGTAAGCTGGAGATTAACTCGTTTCCAAGTATTGGCAATGAGTTTAAATTTGTAGTCATCTTTAAAACAACATCAAACTATAAAGACTTTGATATAAAATGCGATCATAAACTAGCATTCTTACAAGACGCAAATGTAGCTTACAACGAAGCTTTTGAGCAGACCACAAAAGACCTTGGGCTCAAAGTGGATATGTTAACAAGCACTAGTCCATCTATTACAAAAAATTATGATGCTATATTTTTAAGAAACACCAATAAGCAAGGTCAAGATATTAAAAATCCGCTCATTTTAAAAGATCCGCTAACTCCATTAAGCATCACAAGGCTACTTTGCTTAGGCGAAGCTGATATTATGAATAAAAATTTAAACGATAAACCAAAAATTTTAATCTGCGATACTAATGAAATTTACATAGATATAACAGCAAGTGGTTTTAGTAAATTTAACTGCGAAGTTGTGGGAGTTTGTAATAAAAAAGATTTAAAACAAGCCATAAAGCAAGGCGATTTTGACCTTATATTTGTTGGCTCGAAATTTTTCGAAGCTGAAAAAAATAGCCTTCAAAAAAATATTGATCTTATAAAAGCAGCCATACAAAATGCGAAAATTCCAATTATACTAATGCTTTCAAATACTTCAAATATAGATGGAGAGAGTGTCAAAGAATACTTCAATGCTTATATAAAAACGCCAATAAATAGCGACGAACTGGCTCAAATTTTTAGAAAATTTTTGCCAAATTTTGGCGAGATTGCAATAAACGAAAGCTATCTAGTAAAAAGCGAAAATATTATTTTATTTAAGAAATCGCCAATGGAAAATAAAATATTTAGCTCAGCTTTAGGAGAATTTTACAACACACTTGAAACCACAAATAGCTTTGATGAGCTATTAACAAAGATAAAAACCAAAACTTACGGTATCGTTCTTATAGATGAAAGCGTAAAAGGCTTCAACTACGAAGAGCTAACAAGAGTTGTTGATAAGATAAGACAAAGCCAAAAGGTTGATACAAGAGTGCTGATATTTGGCGCACAAGAAAGAAGTGAATTTCCTTTTGTAAAAGTGCTAGCTAAAAATATCACAAAAGCAGAGCTTTCAGCTACCGTAAGAGAGCAAATCGATTCTATGGGCACTAGCTACGCTAAAAGCTCTTATGAATTTATTAAGTTTAACGCCTAAAACTCTTTTGCGTTATTTTTAAATACATTTAGCACGCTTGCTCGTTTATGGCAAATTTCGGCGTATTCTCTTTCGCTCTTTGAGTCATAAACTATACCAGCTCCAGCCCCAACAAATACATCACTAAATTCATTTTCACCTGGCACAAAGATGGCTGAGCGAATAAGAATAGCAACTTGAGCATCGCCATTAAAATGTAAAAATCCAATGCCACCGCCATAGATATTTCGCTCAGAAATTTCAAGCTCATTGATTATCTGCATAGCTCTTATTTTTGGGGCTCCACTTAGTGTGCCAGCTGGGAAAATACTAGCTAAGACGTCAAAAAGATCAAGCCCTTTGGCGCACTTGCCATAGACATCGCTTACGATATGAATTACTTTTTCATATTTTTGGATATGCATCGCATTTTTTACAGCTACACTTTTTGGTTCCGAAACCCTGCCGATGTCATTTCTGGCAAGATCGATTAGCATTTTATGTTCAGCCAGCTCCTTTTCGTCACTTAAAAGCTCATTTTCAAGTGCCGCATCAGCATTTGCATCACTTCCTCTAGGCCTTGTGCCCGCAATTGGTGCCACAAAAATTTGCTCACTTTTCATCTCAAAAACAAGCTCTGGCGAAGAGCCAACCACATCGCCATAAGGTGTAGGAAAATGAAACATATATGGGCTTGGATTTGTAAGTGAGAGCTTTTTATAAAATTCCAAACTGCTCATATTCGTTGAAATTTCAAGCAATTCACCAAGCACCACCTGAAAGACATCGCCGCTTCTTATATACTCTTTTGCTAACTCAACCATATCCTCAAAGTGTTTCTTTTCTTTATTAAGATCAGTTTTTATACTAAATTTACTCTGCTCTTTATTTTTGCATTCAACTTTCACATCAAGCAAAAAGTCATAATATTTATTCTTATCTCCATAGAATGTATAAATTTTACTCATCTTGTCAAAGTGTAGATAGGCCTTTGCATCGGCATAGATAAATTTTGGAAATTCATACCTTTTAGCTTTCTCTTCTCCGATATATTCAAAATATCTCACGCCATCATAAGCAAAAACACCAAAAAGACCTGCAAACGGAGCTAAAGATTTATTACGATTTGTATCAAAATAACTTCTAAGCCCATAAAAATCCATATCCTTTTCATCGATGTATTCACAATCAATGCCTATAATCGTTTGCGTCTTATCCTCGGCTAGGTAGCTATTTTTAAATTTTTCTCTAATCACTTCATAATAAAACAGTGGTTGTTCTAAGAGCATTTTTTTCCTTTAAATTTTTGATGATTATAAAAAAAGTTCGCTTTTAGTTTTTAAAATTTTTATCAAATTTCTAAATTTATGCCCAAATTTCACCTTTTTACTATTTTTTTAACACCGCTTGGCTAAAATTTGGCACTCGTAAAAGGAAATTTATGCTTTTTGTTGAACTTTTTATAATTGGTATCGGCGTTGGATACATCGCTGGCTTTTTTGGCATCGGGGGCGGCACAGTCGTTGTTCCTATAATGGTCGCCTTTGGATATGACATAAAAACTGCTATTGGCATAAGCGTCATGCAGATGATATTTAGTGCGACATTTGGCTCATACCTAAACTATAAAGCCGGGCTTTTAAAACTAAACCGCGGTGTATTTTTAGGTCTTGGAGGTCTGGTGGGGGCAAGTTTTAGTGGCATTATCGTATCGCACGCACCGGCACTCTTACTTGAGTCTATGCTTCTATCAACCTTTATCTTTTCGCTCATAAAGCTATACTTCACACCAAATAGTGACGGCACAAATGCGAATAATTCGCTCTTTTTGCTATTTTTAGTTGGCGTTTTTGTTGGCATTTTTGCCATTAGCATCGGCATCGGCGGAGGCGTCTTTATCGCGCCGATCTTGGTAGGCTTTTTACGCTACGAGCTAAAAAAAGCCGTTTCTATGGGTGTATTTTTCGTTATGTTTGCAGCTATCGCGGGTTTCATCTCGCTCTCGCTAAATGGCCATATCTCATACGCTGAGGGCGCATTTTTAGGTCTTGGCTCGCTAATAGGCGCATACTTTGGCACTAAAAAGACGCAAAATACCGACAAAAAAACACTTAAAAAATGGTTTTTGGTCTTTTACATAGCGATGATATGTTTGATATTAAAAGATATGTTTTTTGAGTAAGAGCATGGCTAAATTTGCCACGCTCTTTTTTTAAATTTCTTCAAAAAAATAGGCTTCGCTTAATTTAAAAGCAAGCTTATCTAGCTCGTCTTTACTTAAATTTACGCTCTTTGCGATATCTTTTAAACTAGCTTTGCCATCAAATTTTAAAGCTGCCTTGATCTCTTCATGGTTTAAATTTAACTTGCCATTTAGCTCATTTGCCAAAGATATGACTGGCGAGCTAGCCTCCAGAAAATACCCAAGATAGGCCGCAGCTCTAGGCTTTAGCCTAGTTTTTTTAGGCTCATAAGCAAGTGCAGCAAGCTTTGAAGATGAAATTTTGGTGTTTTGATCATTTAAAATTTCAAGTAGCCCCATAAATGCTTCGCCTTCGCTCTCACCAAGTGCGGCCTTTACTTTACTTAAATTTAGGCTTTGCGGATAGGCTTTGCTTAAAATTTCTTGTGTTTTTGTCCTTGGCTGCTCGCTAAAATATGCAAAATAAATCCTATCAAGCTCGCTCTCTCCAAGCACCGCGTCAAAGTCCTCAGCACCGCCAAGCCTCTCCTTGTGAGCGATGAGGCTTTTTCTAAATGATCTATTAAATAAAAAATCGTTTAGTTGCTCTTTTTTGATGCGAGAGTTGTAATTTTGCTCGATATGTGCGTCAAAGCGGTAAATTCCAGTTGAGCTTGCAAAGATATCATTTAGCGAAGCGTCTATGACGTAGCAAAGCCCGTGTTTGTCGATATGCTTGGCAAATTTATGAAAGTAAGTTGGCTCATTGCTAGCCTCCAAAAAATCATGCAATATATAATAATCATTGCCCTTTGCGATGATGCTTTGTAAGAAATTTAGCTGTGTTAAAAGAAGCTTCATACTATCTTTGTATACGACATCGCTTTGGCTTTGCAGGCTAAATTTCAAATAATCCTGCAAGAAATTTAACTCATCTTTCACATAAGCAAGTGCTTCTTTGCTGTCATTGCCTGAGCTAACAAAAAGCATAAAATCTCTTAAAATATCAAGACTCTTCCAGCCAGGATAGGTATTATACGAAACATAAGCGATACCATCCTTGCTAAGTAGTGCCTTAATCGTGGCAAGCAGCGCATCTCTTACATTTGGGCTCACCCAGCTATAAACGCCATGAGCGATAATATAGTCAAATTTCCCAAGCTCTTTTATATCGCTTTCGTTCATGTGCAAAAAATTTCGCTCAAGCAGAGTAAAATTTTCTAAACCTATCTGCTTTGCTACCTTGTTACCTTCAGCCACTTGATGACTTGAGATATCGATACCAACGACTTTTGCATTTTTATGTGAAATGGCAAATGGCAAGATATTACCGCCATATGACGAGCCAAGCTCAAGCACCCTAGCCTCTTTTAAGCCAGCTACCTTAAGCCCCAGAAATTTAGCAACCGCTTCTATCCTAACTGGCGAGCAGTCGCTAAATGCAGCCGAGAAATAAGGAATTTCATCATAAGCTTTCTTTGTTTTATTCATCAGCTATGTTTTCTTGCAAATTCTCTCATAAACTCGCCAAGTTTCTCAACGTCGCTTTGGCTTACGGCGTTATAGATAGAGGCTCTTATGCCGCCAAGATGTCTGTGACCTTTTAGCCCTAGCATGCCATCTTTTAGCGCTTCTTCGACGAAAACTGGCTCAAGCGCATGATCTTTTGGTATCGTAAAGCTCACGTTCATATCTGACCTACTTGATTTTTTTGCATGTCCCACGTAAAAGCCATTTGAGCTGTCTATGATGCTATAAAGTGTGCTTGCTTTTTTGGCATTTATCTTCTCAACCTCGGCAAGCCCGCCAAGATCTAGTAGGTACTGCATGGTTAAATTTAAAAGATAAATTCCAAAAGTTGGCGGTGTGTTGTAAAGTGAGTTTGCCTCTACGTGCGTTTTGTAGCGCAAAAACATAGGGACGTTTTGGCTGCTCACGCGATCAACTAGGTCTTTTCTTAAAATGACGATAGTCACGCCGCTTGGACCTGCATTTTTCTGAGCACCGCCATAAAGCAAGCCGATACTGCTAAAATCAAGCGGTCTAGCGAAAAAATCGCTCGAAGCATCGACAACAAGGGGCGATTTGGTCTTTGGCATAGTCTTATACTGCGTGCCATAAATCGTGTTATTTGAGCAGATGTAGGCGTAGTCGGCGTCATCGCTAAATTTAAACTCAGGTATGTAAGAGAAATTTTCATCTTCACTGCTTGCGACGACGTCTACATTTACGCCAAGCACTTTAGCCTCTTTGATCGCCTTATTTGTCCAAACGCCGGTGTTTGCGTACTGGGCCTTGCCGCCTTGATACAAATTCATCGGTATCATGCTAAATTGCAAATGTGCGCCGCCTTGCAAAAATAAAATTTCATACTTATCGCCGATGCCGTAAAGCTTTCTTATCTTCTCCATCGCGCCAAAGTGGATCTCCTCAAAGGTCTTGCTTCTGTGGCTGATCTCCATGATCGAGTAGCCCTCGTCTCTATAGTCTGTAAATTCGGCCTTTGCGTGCTCTAAAACGCTTAGCGGTATCGCGCTTGGGCCTGCACTAAAGTTAATTTTTCTACTCATTTTTACTCCTTGATAATTGCTTTTTTATGTGTATTTTGCGAGATAAGCTCGATCTCATCGTCTAATTTTAAATCTCCAAGATCAACTCTCTTACCATCTTTTCTAACCTCGATAAGCCCTTTTGTGCTCTCAAAAAATAGCTCTCTCATCTCATAAGCCTTCTTTAGCGAGCTAAGTGCCGAGCCAAGGACTAAAATTTTTCTTTGTACGGCGTTTGCTAGGGCGTTTTGCTTGTTTGTCACCTCGCTAAATTTTAGCTCAATCCTAGCCTTTAGAGCGTTTGACGAAAATTTAGAAAGAAGGACATTTAGCAAATTTTGCTTTTTGGTGATCTTTAAGCTTAAAGCGCTATCAAGATCGTCGCTGAGCCTATCAAGATACTGAAAAAACGCCTCTTCATCAGGCAAAAGATCAAGCATAGCTGCACTTGGCGTAAGCGACCTGCGGTCTGCTACAAAGTCGCTTATAACGTAGTCGATCTCATGTCCGATAGCGCTTATGACTGGCGTTTTTGTAGCGTAAATTTCACGCGCTAAGCCCTCGTCGTTAAAGCACCAAAGATCCTCTTTGCTGCCACCTCCTCTAGCTAAAACGATCACATCGACGCCGTATTTATCGGCTCTGCGCAAGGCTTTTATAAGCGAGCTTGGAGCACTTTCGCCCTGTGTTAGCGCGTCAAATATATAAATTTCACTTAGCCTCCAGCGGCTCTTTACCACCTTTAGCATATCCTGAAGTGCGGCTGAAGTGGCGCTTGTGACAAGGGCTATTTTTTTAGGTAAATTTGGTATCTCTTTTTTTGCTGATATATCAAAAAGCCCCTCGTTTTCGAGCTTTTCTTTAAGCTGCCTAAACGCAAGCTCAAGCTCACCCTCGCCATCAGGCAGCATCGCACTAGCCACTAGCTGATACGACCCGCTTGGCGAATAAATGGTCACTTTGCCATAAATTTTTACTTTTAGTCCATCTTTTGGTAAGAATTTCACCTTTTGATTATTCATGCGGTACATCACAGCTGAGATGCTTGACTTCTCATCCTTTAGCGTGAAGTACCAGTGTCCAGAAGCGTGCTTAGTAAGGCGCGAAATTTCTCCGCTTACCTCGACGTAGTCAAGTGTGGCTTCAAGCAGTGCCTTTGCTTTTTCGTTTAGCTCAGAAACACTAAGCATTGATTTCTCTAAAATGTGATCTTATATCATCTAAAAGAATTTTTTTGTTATCTCTTATGACATGCCAAAATTTAAATCCATTTAATCGTTCGGACTTTGCGGATTTTAATTTTGCTGCAAGTGAATGTATATCATAAAGTATATTATTATATTCGAGTCTAGAACCACGCTTTAAAATAGCGAATTCATCACTATTTTTTAAATAGAATCTCTCACCCAAATTTAAAAAATTTGCGTCAATCATCTGATCTAAAGTTACCTTTAATGGTTTTTTATCAAATTTTGCATGAGTTATATCACTATCTTCAAATACAATATCATTAACCCTTTTTTTGCCAAATTTTATATATTTATCATTTTGTTCTATAGAAATATAATTTCTTCCAAGCTTTTTTGCCATAGCTGCAGTTGTCATTGTTCCACCAAAAGGATCAAGCACTATATCTCCGATTTTTGAACTAATAGCAATAATCCTATAAAGCAGACTTTCCGGTTTTTGTGTAGAATGCAGCTTATTGCCATTTTCGTCCTTTAACCGCTCATTTCCATTACACACAGAAAATCTCCAAACTGAGCCTAATTGCCTTCTCTCGCCTTTTTCAAATAAATTTATATCAATATTTTCCGTATTTAATTCTTTTGCTGTTTTATAGTTAAAAGTAAATTTTGATTTCTTACTTTTTGTTGCCCAAATAAGAGTCTCATGCGAATTATTCAATCTTGTTCCCATAAAATTTGGGGTTGGATTACTTTTTTGCCAAATAACATCATTGATAAACCAAAACCCTAGCTCTTGCATAATCCCGCCGATAGTATATATGCATTGCATTCCTCCAATAACCCAAATAGATCCATTTTGTTTTAATACACGCTTACACTCATTAAGCCATTTACGAGTAAAATCAATATAATCATCACTATTTAAAAAAGTGTTATCCCATTCGTCATTACAACCATCAAATTCTTTGCCTTCTGGACGTTTTAATACTCCATCTACTCTCATCCAATATGGTGGATCAGCAAAGATTAAATCTATACTGTTAGTTGGAATACTTTGCAAAACATCGAGGCAATTTCCATAAAAAAATTTATTTAACATATTTAGCATAATCATCTTTTAAATACCACTGTCTATCTTTATCTCCAATGGTAATTACTTTATCTTGTATACTATTATGGCTTTTTAAATTTCTAACCTTTTGTGAAAATTTATCATCATTTCTTCCATCTAGTATTTTTAAATCTTCTCCGCTTGGTTTCATTATCCTTCTAAGTTCATCAATAAGCTCACTAGTCTTAATACCTGGTCTTTTTTTGATAGCATCAAGAGCTTTAATAGCGATTTCACCTTCTGTATAACAAGACATATTCAATCCTTCCTTTAAAAAATATATTTTATATTGCAATACCAAACTTAATCTTACAGCTCAAAATTAAATTTTAAACCAATTATATCTTTACATTTACTATCCTAAGAAGCTCAATATATTTATATAGATTTTTTAAAAAATTTATAAATTTTTACAAATTAAATCGCAACCAAAAATTCTATTATTCAAACTACTCTTAAAATCGTCGTATGTCATTTTTGACCTTTTTAGCGATAAATAGTGTCGAAATACCCATGCTAAAGCCCTTGCAAAGCTCTATCTCAAAGCCAGCTTCAACTAGCTCGTCGCAAAAACTCTTTGCGTCCAAGAAATTTTCGATCGAGCTTGGCAGATACTCATATGCCTCTTTGTTTTTTGAGATAAAGCCACCGATACTTGGCAAAATTTTACTTAGGTAAAAATCTCTTAGCGAGGTTATAAGCCCCTTTTTCTGGCGTTTTGTAAATTCAAGTACGACTACGTAGCCATTTAGAGCAAGTACTCTGTTAAACTCTCTAAGCGCAGCCTTTCGCTCAACCACGTTTCTGATGCCATAGCTTATACTTAGAATTTGAGCCTCACCGCTTGCAAGCGTAGTGTTGTCAGCGTAGGCCTCTATAAATTTAAAATTTGGAAATTTCACCCTCGCCTCTTTTAGCATGCCGCTTGAGGGATCGATGCCAGTAAGGCTTTTTATCTCAACGCCAAATTCTTTTGAAATTTCACTCCAAAGCCCCATCATATCGCCAGTGCCACAAGCCACATCTACGATATTTATGCTTTTATTTTTAAAAATTTCTAGCATATATCTGCAGGCAAATTTCCTCCAACTCACGTCCACACCAAGGCTTAACACTCTGTTTGCGACATCATAAGTAGGAGCGATCTGGTTAAACATATCAACGATTTTTTCTTGTTTTTGCATAAATTTGCCCTTTTATATGTAGTAAATTTTTAAATTTCTTGAAATTTTGCGAGTTGCTTTTATAAATTTAAGACGCTTTTTTAGTATCTCTTCTCTACTTTTATAAATTTGCTTGTAAATTTTACTCTCGAGCCTCTCTTTATCTGGCATTTCCGGAAGTCTTTTAAGGATGCCGAGCCAAACGTCATAGTCTTGAAGATTGCCAAAAATTTCTTGCATCTGCTTTAGCTTCTCTTCATACTTTTTAAGCCCCTCAAAATAGAAAATTTCACATAAAAACTCGTATGTATATCTCATCTTTTTAAGCTCTATCCTAAGATCATGAAAGCTCTCATTTGGGCAGTCTTGATTAAGGCTTTTTAGTCTTTTTTGAGCTAAAACCAAAAGCGTTCTAAGCTTAAACGAACCAAGGCGCGAAAGGCTTACATCAAAGAGTTTTGACTTATAAAATTCACCCTCGTTTAAAAATATCTCCCACTCTTTTAAAAATGCGTAATTTTCTTCGTCGCCAAGGTAGCTTTTTACATTTTCATACTCTAAATCTAGAGCCTTTTTTACAAAATAAATAGGCTCATTTGCGTGCTTTTGCTCGTTTAAAAAGCTCAAAAATACATCCAAATCTCGCTTTTTGTTTGTCGAGTTTGCAAGCATTTTAAAATTCTCACCAAAAAAAAGTGTCACTTTCTCATCAAAAACGCCACTAAAAATTTTAAGGATCGATCTAACCTTTCTTAAATTTACGCGAAGCTCATGCAAAACTTCTTCATCTTTATCTATCAAATACTGGCTTTTTAGCCTTTTTATTACTTTAAAAATACTAACGAAAAGGACTCTTAGCGCCTCGCCGCTTTTTAGATTTACAGCAAAATTTGGCAAAATTTCTTTTTCTTTTATGATCTTATAGGCTCTTTTGTAGTCGATTTGTTCATTTTCATTAGCATGGATGGCAAGAAATTTGTTTTTATATCTTTTATCGCAAGTTACGTCACTTAGGCAAAAATTTTCTAAAAACGGTGGTAGCTTGAAAAAGACGGCCTCATTTTCATCGCTAAATTCGATCTCAAATGTACAAAGTCCGTTTAGTTTATTTTTAAAAATATCGATGTTGCAAGGATTGTTATTTAGTTTAAAAGTGTATCTATCTTTTAAGATGACACTACCGATGCGGTTTTTAAGAGCCTTTTTAAACTCTGCTTTTTCACAAAATTCTTCATTTTCTTCTCTGATTAGATCTTTGCCGATCTTTACAGTTTTTATAAATTTATCCTCTTCACTTCGAAAGCGGATCTCTTCATTTTGCGTTATCTTGGTATAAAATTGAGAAATTTCAAGGTGCTTAAAAACTACTCCAGCTTCTTTTAAAAAATCTAGAATTTGAGAATTTTTGAGTAAAAATTTACGCTCTATCTCCAAACTCACATTTTTCTCCAAAATTTTTTGTTCATTTTAGCAAGTTAGTGCTTAAAACAATGAGAAAAATGCTAAATTTAGGCTTATTTTAAAAGTATTTTTATAAGAAAAAAGATGGAATTTATGTTGCTAAATAGCAACATAAATTTTATTTACAGTGTTTACAGCTTTTTACACTAGCTACGATGTTTAGACGCTCTATTATATTTCCGATCTTCTTTTCTAGTGCCTCTTGATATTTGCCAAGCTCAGCATCATCGTAGCTCACGTCCTCGACGCTTCCACAGCTTTCGCAGACAACATGAATATGTGGATATTCGTAGATGTCATATCTAGCTTTTTGATTGACGATATTTACTTCAACTACGAGACCTTCGTCTTTTAAAGTATTTAAATTTTTATAAACTGTCGCAAGAGAAACTGATGGGCTCTCTTTTAAAATTTCATCATAAAGCTCATCAATCGTTGGATGCGTGTGGCGATCAAGAATTCTTAAAACGCTAAGGCGTTGTGGCGTGACTTTTAGCCCAGATTGCTTTAATAATGATACGTATTGCATAGTGCTTTTCCTTGTTTTTATTTTGGCTTATGCTAGCAAAAATAATATTAAACGTTACTTTATTAAATGATATTAATTATTTTCTAGTAAATTTTTGGTAATCTGCTCAGCACTTATACCAAGGTACTTTTCGACCTCAGCAGTTGAACCATGTGGGATAAATTTATCTTCATACTCGAAGCTAATGACGCTTATATTTGAAATTTTATTTTCTTGTAAAAATGCACTTACTATCTCACCAATACCGCCTCTTTTAGCACTATCGCTAAAGATGTACCACTTTTTAGTGCGTTTTGCAAGATCTAATAAAAGCTCACTATCAAGCGGCTTTGCAAAGACAAGATCAACCAATATCACATCAAGCTTGCCAGTTAGTAAATTTCTGACCAAATTTGCTCTGCCAACGCCGTTGCCATAGCCTAAAAATACAATATCACTATTTGCATCAGCTAAAATTTCACCCTTACCAAACTCAAGTGGCTGAGCTTCAAACTCATCTCTTAAGATAAACGCTCCGCGTGGGTATCTAAAAGCGCTTACGCCCTTGTAAGAGTAGGCAAATTCCATAACATTTTTCATGCTCTCTTCACACCTTGGAGCAAAGAGAACCATGTTTGGCACGGCATTTAAAAAACTGATATCAAAAGCACCCTGATGCGTTTCGCCGTCCTCGCCCACAATACCAGCCCTATCCATCGCAAAAGTGATGTTTAAATTTAAAATAGAAGCGTCATGAATGACTTGATCATAGGCCCTTTGCATAAAAGTTGAGTATATCGCGACAAATGGCTTAAAACCCTCTTTTGCCATAGCTGACATCGAGGTGACTGCATGCTGCTCGGCTATCGCTACGTCCCAAAAACGATCTGGAAATTCTTGTATCAAGGCATCCATACCAGTACCTGTTGGCATCGCAGCCGTAACACCAACGATATCGCTATGCTCTCTTGCCATCTTTAAAAGATGCTCGCTAAAGATCGCCGTGGCTGACTTATTTGACTGTCTTTTAATAAATTCGCCACTTTTTAGATCAAATGGCCCAACTCCGTGCCAATTTTCGTAGCACCCCTCAGCAAATTCATACCCTTTGCCCTTTAGTGTCTGCACGTGCACAATGACTGGCTTTTTCATATTTTTAGCAGTTTCAAATGTACTAAGAAGCGCGCCTAAGTCGTGTCCATCGACAGGGCCTATGTACTCAAGCCCAAGCTCTTCAAAAAACATACCTGGAGTAATTAGCCTGATACCCTCCTCCATGCGCCTAGCCATATATGCGGCTGAATCTGGCATATAACTTAGAAATTTCTCAACCCTGCCCTTAAATTTTTGATAAAACTGTCCTGCCATCATCTGGCTTAGGTACTTGCTAAGCGCGCCTATAGGCTTGCTTATACTCATCTCGTTGTCGTTTAGGATGATGACACAAGGATATTTTCTGTCTCCCATCTCATTTAGCGCCTCGTACGCCATTCCACCACTTAGTGAGCCATCGCCTATGACAGCTACTGGGATACGATCTTCGTTTTTAAGTTTTATTGCCTTTGCAGCACCAACTGCTAAAGATATGGACGTCGAGCTATGCCCTGCTACAAAGTAGTCAAATTTACTCTCGCTTGGCTTTGTATAGCCGCTGATGCCATTAAATTTTCTAAGCGTATCAAAGCTCTCCCAGCGCCCAGTTAGTAGCTTGTGTGCGTAGCTTTGGTGGCTCACATCAAAAATAAATGGATCTTTTGTCACATCAAAAATTTTATGCATCGCCACAATGATCTCAACTGCACCGATATTTGAGCTAAGGTGACCGCCATTTTTGCTAACGGTGGCTAAAATTTTATCCCTGATGTCATGACAAAGTGCGTTTAGTTCATCAACATCTAAACTTTTAACGTCTTTATTCATTATTTACCAGCATTTTTAGTTTTTCTAGCCTTGTTTGCATAGTCGCATCGATATTGCCACCATCACTTATAATAACCACACCGCCTTTGCTTATAGCATCATCAGCGCTTATTTTGACGTGTCCATTCTTGCTAAATTGCTCTTTTATATATTCGCTATCTTCAGGATTTACACGAATTTCTATATTTTTGACATTACTTAGTTCTTTTATAAGAGAGCTTGCTAAATGATGAGCGATCTGATTTGAAGAGGTTGAAATTTCTTTATCGATTACTTCTTTTGCGATTTTTATAGCAGTTTGTCCGAGCTCTTCTTCGATCTTCTTTAAAAACTCATCGAATTTAACATACTGCTCATCCAGCTTTGCTGCTGAAGCGCTAAATCTAGCCTCAAGCTCATTTATCTTCGCTTCATTTGCCGCATTTGCTTGGGCGATACCTTCATTTTTGCCATCCTCTTTTGCACGAGAAATTTCAGCCTCAAGGCGCTTAGCAAATTCGCTCTCTTGATTTTCTATTTGCATTTGAAGTTTGATGATGTTGCTGCTTAGCTCATCTGTTTTTTTAAGCAGTTCTTCAACAAAGCTTGACTCGCCTCCTTGCTGCATTTGTGAGTTTTGAGCCTGAGAAGCAAAGTGGTTTTGCGGGCTTGCTTGCGTTTGGTGGCTAGCTTGAGGAATGAAATTTTCACCCTTTTGCCCAAAATTTTGCTCGCTTAACTCTTCACTAAGATTATTTTCTTCTATCAATACAGGAGCACTATCTGCGGCTCGCTCTCCAACTCCAAGCACCTTAAATCTGTAATTTTCTATAAAGTGAGCTGGAGAAGTCTCACTGGTTATTACGCTGCTTTTCATTCTATCATCTCATCTGCTTCGCCGACTTGGAATACACCTTGATCAGCTAGAGTTTGCACTGTCTCTACTATGCGCCTTTGGGCCTCTTCAACATCTTTTACACGCACCGCACCAAGATATTGCATCTCCTCTTTAAAAGCTTCAGCTGCACGCTGAGACATATTTGATAAAAATTTATCCTTTATGCCATCGCTTGAGCCTTTAAATGCGACCATAAGGTCTTTTTTATCGACATTTTTAAGAATTTCTCTAATCGCAGTTGCATTAAGGTTGATAATATCTTCAAAGGTAAACATAAGCTCTTTAATCGTTGTTGCAAGCTTATCATCGCTTTGTTCGATGCGTTCGATCGTGCTTTTGCTAGCTTTTTGCCCAAGTCTATTAAGCACTTCTGCTACAGCTCTTGGACCGCCAACTTCGACTTTGTATGATGTAAGACTTTCAAGCTTGCCCTCAAGCACGGTTGAAACGCGCTTAATTACCGATGGGCTAATATCGCCAAGATTTGCCATTCTAATGACAACTTCACTTCTTAGCTCATCTGAGAAAAAGCTAAGCGTTTCAGCAGCGCTCGTTGAGTCCATGTGAGCTAGTATTAGCGCGATGGTTTGAGGGTGCTCTTTTATGATAAAGTCTGCAAGCTGTTGTGGTTTTATCTTATCAAGATAGCCAAAGCTTTTTGAGTTTTCCATGCTTTTTGCAAGCTTGTCTAAAATTTTCTGAGCTGCCTCTGGACCAAATGTGCGGTACAAAATTTCTTTTGCGTACTCTAAACCGCCACTTCTCATATATTGATTTGACTGCATTAGAGCGTAAAATTCTTCTAGCACAGCACTTGCAACTTGCTTATCAATATTTTTCGCAGTTGCGATATAGCCTGAAATTTCAGTGATGACATCAACATCCATATGAGAAAATATAAGAGCAGTTGCCTCTTCGCCAAGCTGAATCAGCAAAATAGCAATCTTTTCAGGCATCGATAGATCATCATATATCATTTTTTGCTTGTCATTTAGCTTTATTGACATCAAATTTCCTTACGCATATTAAAGTCGCTGTCATTTTTTACCATATCTTGAAGTAGCATTGCTATCTCTTCATTTCTTTCTGTGATGACCGCTCTCATTTTCTCAAGTAAAACATCATATTTTAGTTCATCTTCATTAAACTCGCCACTAAGCCCTAGTTGCTCTTCGACCTTTTTGCGAGCAGCTTTAAATTTCTCAAGCGTATCTTCAGCATCTACCTCAATATCTTCAAGACCATCTTGAACTTGCTCCTCTTCTTCTTTTGTCTCTTCAAGCATCTTTTGCATAAATGGCACAATTACTTTTTTGTAGAAGATGTAGAGCAATAATGCCGCAAAAATATATTTTAGTAGCGGCATAAATGGCACTACATAGTTATTCACAAAGCCATCCATCTTCTCGCTAGTGCTTATATCTTTACCGGTTTTAAACTCAAAGTTATCTAAGCTTACTTCATCGCCTCTATTTTGGTTATAGCCGATTGATTGTTTGATTAAATTTGTGATTGATTCTCTTTGCTCTTTAGAAAGTGGAGTAAATTCCACCTCACCAGTTGGCTTGCCGTCGCTATCTTTTTTACTTTGATAAAGTCCGTCTATAACAACAGCTGCACTCACTCTATTTATGCTAGCAAACTGCCCTTTAATGCTTGTTACTTTCTTTGAAATTTCATAGTTTGTCTGCTGTGAGCTTTTGTTGTACTGCTCTTTTAAAGTGCTATCATCAAGGCCTTGAACAGGGCCAATGTTGCTAACCGCACCTGGGACGCCACCTACTTCATTTGGCGCTGAGCCTTGGCGTTTTTCTTCGATATTGCTTTCGCTTCTTACGACGTTATTTGGGTCATAAACTTCACTTTTTGTATCTTTTTTATCGAAGTCAAAGTCGATATTTACCTTTGCTACGACCTTGTCCGCACCGCCCACGATAGGAGCTAGCACATTTACGATCTTTTGCTCGTAATTATTTTCAAACTCGCGCTTATAGCGGATCTGCTGAGCTATAGCATCACTATCAAACTCACCGTCTTCATCGCCAAGTGCGACGCCATCTTGATTGACGATCTTTACATTTTCTGTGCTCAAGTTTGTAACAGAGGCAGCGACAAGGTTTTTAATACCAAAAATTTGCTTCGCATTTAAACTAACGCCTGGCTTTAGCTCAACGACGATAGAAGCGGTTGGAAGTGCTTGACGCTCAGTAAAAACGCTCTCTTTAGGGATAGCGATACGAACAGTCGCTTTTTGAATAGATGAGAGACTTTCAATCGTTCTAGCTAGTTCGCCCTCAAGCGCTCTTTGAAATTTTACTCTCTGCTCGGCATCAGTCGCACCAAATTCTTGCTTATCAAAAATTTCAAAGCCGATTTTGCTCTCTTTTGGTATTCCAAGCGTTGCAACAGCGATGCGCTCTTTATAGACATCGCTCGTTGGCACAAGGATAGTGCCTTCGTTTGCCAATTTATATTTAATTCCATCTTTATTTAGCTGATCAAGTATTAAGGCAGAATCATTTGGGCTAATGTTTTCAAAAAGAACACTATAGCCTGCAAAATTTTCATTTTTGCTTTTATAAAGTGTTAAAAACACTAAAAATGCCACGACCAAGACGATCGAGCTAGCTGCAACTATTTTTTGCTTTAATGAAAGCTTTTGATAAATTTGACTTATTTGATGAAGTAATGCTTTAAAATCCATATTCCTACTTTAAAATTTGCTTTAATTCTTCAAAAACTCTATCATTTTGCCAACTAAGGCCGATGGTGATTCTCACCGCATTTAGGGCGTAGCTTTTTAGATCTCGCAAAATTATACCCTTTTTTAGCATCTTTTCGCATATCTGGCTTGATTTTGGCTCGTTAAATTTAAATGTGATGAAATTTGTGTAGCTTGGGATAAACTCTATGCCATTTTGCTTTGCAAATTCCTCATATCTCTTCATCTGCTCGAAATTATTTTGCATGGTTTTTTGCACAAATTCATCATCATTAAGTGCTACTATCGCAGCTCTTAGGCTTGGAGTTGTGATATTGAATGGAGCTCTTAGTTTTGAGAGAGCGCCTATAATCTCTTCATTTGCCACGCCGTATCCAACGCGCATGCCACCAAGTGCGTAGGCCTTTGAGAATGTTCCAAGATAGATGGCATTTTTAAATTTCACTACCTCGCTTGGCCTTATCTCTTTTTTGCTATCTTTAAATTTTGCAAATTCATTATAGGCACAATCAAGCACAACAAGCGTATTTTCATCAATACTTTTTATAAATTTAAAGACCTCATCTGCGTCCAAACACTCACCCAAAGGATTGTTTGGCAAGCAAAGAAAGATTACTGAAATTTCATCTTTATGCGCATTATAAATTTCTAAAAACTCGCTCAAATTGTGCTCTACACTCTTTGTGCGATAAATTTTTGCTCCAGTTTGCTTTGTATAAATTTCATACATCGCAAATGTCACGCCAGCCATCAAAACGCCACTTTGCTTATTTGCCTTTGCGTGAAGTGCATACTCTATGATCTGGTCACTTCCAGAGCCGATGATTAGATTTTTGCTAGTTACGCCAAATTTCTTAGCCAGTCCCTCTTTTAGCTCAAAGTAGCTATCATCTGGATAGAGATGTGCATTTTTAGCGACCTCTTTTAGCGCCTCTTCTACGCGTTTGCTCGTGCCAAAAGGATTTTCATTGCTAGCTAGCTTTATCACATCTTTTGCCTCGATGCCAAACTCTCTAACTACAAGCTCAATCGGCTTTCCAGCCTCGTAATTAACTAAATCATCTAAAAAATCATTAAACTTCATTACTCTTCTCCGTTTAAATAACTCCCTAACCAGCTTATCTCAGCACCGCTCTCTTTTGCTAATTCAAAGGCATTTTGTACCTTCTCATCGTCGATATGCCCTTCAAAATCAAGATAAAACATTGATTTAAACTCGCGTTGTTTTATAGGGCGTGACTCAAGTTTTGTGATATTGATATTTTCATTTTTAAAGATAGAAAGCAGATCAGCAAGGCGTCCTGGACTGTGGTCAGTCTTTGCAAGGATTGAAGTTTTTGAGTTCTCAACTCTTGCATTTTTAAAATCGCTTAAAATCAAAAATCTCGTTCTATTTGCCATATTGTCTTCAATCGTCTCATAAACTATCGGCACATTATAAATCTTAGCTGCGATCTTTGAGCAAATGGCGGCTGAATTTCTATCCATTGATGCCATATATGCAGCTGCTGCGGTTGATTTGGCTGGGATAAACTCAACCTCATTTAGCAAGTGATCTTCTAAAAATTTACGGCACTGGTTGTAGCCTTGCGGATGCGAGTAAATTCGCTTTATCTCTTTTAAATTTTCATTTATGCTAACAAAGCTGTGGTGGATATCTACGTAGAGCTCTGCCACTATCTTTATATCATCAAATTTACTCAAACAATCAAGCGTAGCTCCAACAGCACCTTCAGTGTTGTTTTCGATAGGCACGACGCCATATTTTGCCTCTTTTTGAGCTAGCTTTGTAAAAACTGCCTCGATCGTAGCAAGTGGCAGGTAGGCACTCATCGCACCAAATCTACTTTGCGCCGCTTGATGTGTATAAGTGCCCTCAGGCCCTAGATAGACGATCTTTTGAGGCATCTCTAAATTTCTACTAACAGCGAAAATTTCAAGATAAATAGCCTCGATCGCAGCCTTATTTAAGGCTTTATCTTTGCTAAGGCTAGTTAAGCGGTTTATGATGGCTCGCTCGCGCTCAGGGCGATATATAGGCGTCCCAGTCGTTTGCTTTAGCTTGCCGATCTGCTCGACAAGCTTCATTCTTTCATTTAGTTTATTTAAGATGAGATCATCGATACTATCGATCTCTTTTCTAAGCTCATTTAGCTCTTGCATCAGTGCTCTCCAAAAACTCAATCTCAGGTGCCACGACGTCCTCAAAGCACTCACGTCTTCTTATCAGCCTATCTTTGCCATCAAGCACGCAAACTTCAGCGGCTCTGTTTCTTGTGTTGTAGTTTGAACTCATGCTAAATCCATAAGCTCCAGCCCCTTTAACCACGATGATGTCGCCACTTTCACACTCTGGTAGATTGATATCTTTTGCTAAAAAGTCGCCGCTTTCACAAACTGGACCGACCACATCGCAAGTGCCTAAATTTTCATCCTTGCCATCGACAAAAATTTTGTGATGCGCGCCATAAAGGCTTGGTCTTATGAGATCATTCATCGCTCCATCAGTGATGACAAATCTCTTTTTGCCGTTAAATTTCTCATATAAAACGCTTGCGACAAAGTAACCAGCATTGCCCACGATGAAACGTCCTGGCTCGCAAACGATGGTCACATCTTGACCCTTTAGTGCGCCTAAAATTCCTTGTGCGTAGTCATATAAATTTATCTCTTTTTCATCGTTATAAATGATGCCAAGTCCACCACCAACGTCAAAGAATTTGATATCAATCTCAAGTGCTCTTAGCTCTCTTAAAAGCTCACTAACGATATTTGCAGCATCGATTATCGGGCTAAGTGAAGTTAGCTGTGAGCCGATGTGAAAATGTATGCCAGTTGGCTCAAGAAAGTCCGAGTTTTTAGCGTGGATGTACATTCTTTTGGCTGTTTCAGCATCAACGCCAAATTTATTTTCATTTAGTCCTGTCGAGATATATGGGTGAGTTTTTGCATCGACACCTGGATTTACCCTAATGCTGATCCTTGCCTTTAAGTTTAGCCCTTTTGCGATCTTTTCAAGCCTTAAAAGTTCGGCAAAACTCTCGACATTTATGAGCAAAATTTCATTTTTCAAAGCCTCTTTTAACTCTTCATCGCTTTTGCCAACGCCACTAAAAATGATCTGATATCTCTTTGCACCTGCTAAAAGCGCTCTTTTTACTTCGCCAATGCTAACACAATCAAATCCAGCTCCAAGATCAGCTAGAAATTTCAAAACACTTAAATTTGAGTTTGCTTTCACCGCATAGCAAATGAGAGATTTTCTAGCAAAAAAAGCATTTTTTAGTGCTTCGTAACGGTTTTTTATGTGGTTAAAATCATAAATGTAAAGTGGGGTTTTGTATCTACTTGCAAGCTCTTTAAAATCCATAAAATAGCCTTTATTAAAATGACTTGATTTTACAAAAAGCTTGCCAAAATTTGGCTTAACGATGCGATTTTATGAGATAAATGGCGTATGCAAAAAGTAAAATAACTGGCAAAACTATGCCAATCTCTGGCAAGATCACAGAAGTTTGTGCAAATTTTGCAAGAATAAAGAGCAATCCCCAAACGACAAGAGTTATCACAACAAAGATAAAAGTCGAAAGTGCAAGATTAAAAAATCTACCAGTTACAGGCAAATGATAGTAAAAAATGAGCAATAAAAATGGTGCAAAAAATGGAGCGATAGCAAGGTTGTAAAAAGCTGTTTTTGCGCTATCAAGGCCGATGCCTTCATTTTTAAATGTCTTTATAAAATTTATCGCATCTGGGATATTAAATTTTGAGTTTTCAACGCTAACAGCGCTTTCAATACTCTTTGGCTTAAAGCCTTTTAGTGCATCTAAGTTCTCGCTTTGTATTTTATTAAAACCAGCCCCACCAAGCTCTAAAATTTGCGGCAAAATAGTTTGATTAACATCTTTTAAAATCCACTCATTGTCTTTAAAATTAGCATGATTTGCAAATGTAGTTGAGAGTAAATTTGTGCCATTTATCTCAAAAATTCTAACATCATTTGCTATTTGATTAACAGAATTTAGCTCCTTTATGTAGATAAATTTGCCTTCAAATTTTAAAAACGAATCATTTGTGTTTTTCGAAAAAGCCGTATTTTTAGCGATACTTTTTTGATAGTCGTGCGCATAGGCAAATGGAGTAAAATTTAAGCCAACATAAAAAATAGTTACAAAAAGTGCAATAAAAAATGGTGGAAAAATTAGACTATTTTTACTAATACCAAGCGCATAAAAGCTGATTAGCTCGTTTGACCTGACCATATTTACATGCAAAATAATGAGTGCAAAAATAAGCGAAAGTGGCAAAACGTAGCCAATAGCGCTAAGCGATGTAAGCCCAACATAAAGGAGCTGAAGGTTTGCAGATGGCGGCAGATCTTTTAAATTTGTAAGCAGATCGATACCAACATAAAATAGTTCAAGTGCTAAAAATACGATAAGAAAAGATTTTATATAGACCCAGCCAACGTATCTGGCGTATAGTTTCATTTGATAAGACCTTTTTTTATCGTAAATTTTTGCGAAATTTCGTTGATGTCGCTCTTTAGTAGCTCGCAAACTGCATTTTTTGTGTAGGCTAAAATTTCATCTAAAGCCTTTTTTTCTTCATCGCTAAACTCTCCAAGGACAAAATTTTTAGCATCACCAAGGTGCCCAATGCCAACACGCACCCTTTCGTAGTCGTTGCCGATTAGATTATCGATTGATTTTATGCCGTTATGCCCGCCACTACTGCCGCCTTTTTTAAATTTAACTGCACCAAAACTAAGATCAAGATCATCGTGTATTACGATTATTCTATCTGGTTTATAAAAGTCTTTTACCGCTTTTACACTTTGTCCTGAGAGGTTCATAAAGGTTGTTGGTTTTAGCAAAATAATGTCGTTAAATTTAAAAACTTCGCCTTGGAATTTGGCTGAGCTAACATCTTTGAAATTTGAGTCTTTTAGGAAGTCTATAAGCATAAAGCCTATGTTGTGTCTAGTGTTTTCGTATTTGGGGCCAGGATTTCCCAGCCCCGCTATTAGTGTCACAAAAGCCCTTTTTATTTAGCTTTAATAACTCCAAGTACCGCAACACGGTCAGCGTCAATGATAGTAACGCCTTTAGGAGCTGTGATGTCACGAACCAAAATAGTATCGTCGATGTCAAGTTTGCTTACATCAACGTCAAATGAATTTGGTAAATTTTCAGCTGTGCATTTTACACAAAGACGTCTTTTTGATTGGATCAAAACGCCCTTATTTTTAAGACCAATAGGTGTTCCAACTGGCTTAACTGGGATCATATATTTTGATAAAACGCCTGGAAGTGCTACTTTTAGATCTACGTGTTTAAGATCACTTGTAACAACATCTCTTTGGTAATCAACAATAACGACATTATAAACTTTTCCGCCTACTTTCACATCAAAAGCAAGGCTCTCTTTTTTACGTGCTTCTTTAATAAAGTCATTTACTTTAAAAGCAGCTGCAACATTCTCTAATCCCTTGCCATAAATGTTGGCGATTAGATAACCATCTCTTCTCAAAGCCTTTGCAGACTTCTTACCGATACTCTCTCTAACGATTCCTTCTAACATCGTTTTCCTTTCATAAAAAATAGGTGCTGATTTTATCCAATGCTTTATAAATTTCACATAAAGCTTGTTTAAGAATGATCACTTTTGCTGTTTGTGTATTAGCTTGGACTTCTTTGTCTAAAGTGATTTCATAATATCATCAAATGCTGACACAAACTGCTTTAAGCCATCGCTTAATAAATCTTTATAAACGACATTTATATCTATCTCATTATTTTTTATAATCTGAAAAAAGCTTGAGATATTTTCTTTACTAGGTACATTTTTTGCCTCTGCTTTTTCTTTTATAAATTCTTTTATCGTCTCTATTGGTGCTGTATTTATAGAATTTTTATACATTAGCTCTCTAACGTAATAATCCCCTCTTAAACTACCGCCTTTTACGCCTGTGCTTGCAAAAAGTGTTCTTACATTTTCTAGTCCAAAATCTTCAATCAGGTGGTATATATTCGCAGCATTCATTATGCCAATTTGTCCCGTTGGCAAGCTCTTTGTAGCCATAACCTCATCAAGCTTTCTATCAAATCTACTTACAAAAACACTTATCACACCTTTTGGCATAGTAGTATCCATAAAGCGACTTGCATAAGCCTTACTGCCTTCTTTAAATGCTTCAAGGCAGTTTTTAGCCTGATCTGGCGAAAATATAAGCGTTGCATTTACGCTAATTCCTCTTGCCATAAGCGCGCTCATTGCCTCATAACCATCTTTTGTAGCTGGAATTTTTATCATAACATTTGGCATTGATATTAGATTATGAAGCCTGATACCTTCTTCTATCGTTGCAGCTGTATCGTCGCTTAAATTTGGATCAACCTCAATGCTTACAAAGCCATCATCGCCGTTTGCATAATTTATTAACATTTTACATGCGGCGATTTTTATATCTTGAGTAGCTAAAATTTCATAAAGATCTTTTGGGTGGCGTTTATTGCTAGTTTCTATGATCTTTTTATAAGCAGGTGAAGCAAACGCTGTTTTAAAAATAGCTGGGTTGCTTGTAGCACCGTTTATAATATTATTTTCCGATAAAGAGTTAAATTCGCTTTGTAAAAAATTTCTCTCTATAAAATCACACCAAAGAGAGAATTTAGCTTCGTTGTCATACATTAGTTTCTACCTTATAAATTTTAAAATTTCACGCAAATCTTTAACATCAACACAATGTGTCGCTTCTTTTTTTAAGATATCTTTTGCACAAAATGCAATGCTAAGGCCGCACTTTCTAAACATCGATATGTCATTGGCCCCGTCCCCAACACACATTATCTCGTCCTTGCCTAAATTTAATAGTCCACACAAGCAGTCAATCATATCTCCCTTTGAACTACTAAACATCATCTCTCCGCCAACTTCACCACTTAAAATTCCATCTTTATGATGCAAGATATTTGCAAAATTTGCATCAAAATTAAGCTTTTTTTGCATTACATCGGTTGCATTATGAAATCCACCGCTAAAAACCACAACTTTGATACCTTTTTGCTTTAAAGCCTCTATTA
This sequence comes from Campylobacter concisus, assembly GCF_003049705.1. Lineage (NCBI taxonomy): Bacteria > Pseudomonadati > Campylobacterota > Epsilonproteobacteria > Campylobacterales > Campylobacteraceae > Campylobacter > Campylobacter concisus. The sequence continues at coordinate 266,937 of NZ_PIRF01000001.1, read as the reverse complement.
GCTCGCCAGCTCCTGGCATTATGGGTAAATTTCTGCAAATTTCATTTACTTTTAAAAGTGGCAATCCTTTTAAAAATTTTACTCTTTTCGTAAGACTTTCAAAAAAATCAAGCTCACCGTTCATCGAATGCTTAGTTATATTAGCTACTTCTTCGCTAGCATTATTAGCGGCGGCGAGAATATCTATCGTCTCGCCGTCCATTATTGTAGAGTCAAAATCAAAAACACAAAGTTTTATCAAGCTATACCCTAAAAATCACGTTTTAAAAGGCTTTCGACCTTCAAGATCGTAAGGATATTTTGGTCGCGCTTTCCGATACCATAAATCATGCCTTTGTCTTTTACTAAAGTCTCTGGTGGCGGATCGATCCTGTTACGGTCTATTCTGATAGCCTCCGTCAAGCGGTCTATCACAAAGCCAGCGATATTATCCGCATCTTTCATAACGATATATCTTGTGCTCGGGCTTTGCTTTGTGACATTTAGTGAAAAACGCTTACGCAAATCAATAAGCGGAATAACATTTCCACGTAGATTAAATACGCCAAGAACATAATCAGGTACACTAGGAACACGTGTATATTCAATAGGTTTGATTATCTCTTGGATATTTAAAATAGGTATTGCGTACTCTTCCTCACCGACAACAAATCCTACTAGCTGAACTATATCCTCATTATTTTTTAACTCAGGACCATTTATTTGCTGTTTTTGTTTGCTTAAAACTTGATTTAGTTTATTGTTCATCCCTTACCCCTAAGCTAATTTTATATTCTTTCTAACGACATTTTCTAAGTACTCGGCTGAATATGGTTTTGTAATATACTCAGTCATTCCAACTTCTACGCCACGTAATCTATCTGTTTTTGAAGTCCTTGATGTAACAGCGATAAGTGGTAAATTTCTATACTTAGAGTATTTTCTAATTTCGCCAGCTAGTGTATATCCATCCATTCTTGGCATCTCAATATCTATCAAAATCGCATCAAAAGAGTGTTCTCCCGATTTTACGATATTTAATGCCTCAACACCGTTTGTGGCTTCTATTATTGTTACCCCAGTTGGTTCAAGCGCTTTTTGCATGATAGTTCTATCCATTTTTGAGTCATCGACTATCAAGACTTTATAATCGCTTGGTTTTTCCTTTGCTTTTGTGCTATCTTCTATTTCGGCCCTAATGTCTACCTTGATATCTTTTGCCATCTCCATCATAGCACCAACATCAATAATCAATGTCACACGGCCATCACCTCTAATAGTCGCACCAGCAATACCTGGGATATTTTGTAAATAATCGCCCATTGATTTAATAACAATCTCTTCTTGTCCAACCAAAGTATCGACGATAATACCTAGTTTTGCTTCAGCAACACCGATTATTACGACATAAGTTTGATCTCCACCATCAAATGCCTTTTCTACACCAAATACGTCAGAAAGTCTAACAAGAGACAAGACTTCATCTCTTAGCCTTAGTACATTTTTGCCATCGATCGTGTAGATATCATCAATAGGCACGCGAACAGTTTCAAGAACGCTAGCAAGTGGAATAGCATAAAATTCTTCTTGTGTTCCAACAAGTAGCGACTGAATAATCGCAAGCGTGAGTGGAATTTTAAGCTTCATAACCGTGCCTTTTCCAACTTCACTTTCAATATCAATGATACCGTTTAGTTTTTCGATATTAGTCTTAACAACGTCCATACCAACACCGCGACCAGATACGTTTGTAACCTTTGCCGCAGTTGAAAATCCTGGTCTAAAGATAAGGCCAAATGCCTCTTTTTCACTCATCGCATCAGCTTCGCGTTCGGTGATGATGCCTTTTTCTATCGATTTAGATTTAAGCATGTCAGCATCTAAGCCTTTACCATCATCAACTATCTCAACAACGATGTGGTTACCTTCATTATAAGCTTTTAGTTGAACAAGGCCTTTTTCTGGCTTACCTGCTGCCTTTCTTGTCTCAGGATCCTCGATACCATGATCGCATGAATTTCTGATGATGTGAACTAGTGGATCGCCGATCTCTTCTACGATTGACTTATCAAGCTCAGTCTCTTCACCTGAAATTTCAAGATCGATTTGCTTACCAAGGTCGCGGCTAAGATCACGTATCATACGTGGGAATTTATTAAAGACTTTTGCTATTGGAAGCATTCTTGTCTTCATAACGGCAAGCTGAATATCAGTCGTAACTAGACTTAGGCTTGAGACTACTTGATTTAACTCTTCAAGGAATTTCTCACCCTCATATCTCTCTTCCACGTCATCATAAATTTTTAATAAGCGGTTTTTACCAAGAACAAGCTCGCCAATTAGGTTCATTAAGTGGTCAAGCCTTTTTACCTCAACACGTATAGTTTGTTCCTGAGCTACTGCACCGCTGCTTGCTACTGGGACCTTTTTATCTCCGTCTTTTTCTTTACTCTCTGCTTTTGCAGCTGGAGCTGAAGTACTACTTGCAGCTGGGGCTATCTCGCTAGGAGATTTTGGAGCTATACCTTTTGAAGCACGCCTTGCTTGATCCTCAGCCTTTCTAACTTTTAAGAGTCTTTCTATTTCTGCTTCAACTTCTGAATCACTTAGCTTTGAAAGCTCGGCATCGCTTATCTCTGGTACTTCTTCGGTAGGCGCGGCTGGTTCTGGCTCTTTTGCCGGTTCTGGTACTGGCTCAGCTACTGGTGTGATAGGAGCTTCAGGAGCTGCTGCTGGGGCCTCACCCTCAGAAATTTGAGTAAGTCTTGCACAAATGTTTTTAATATCAATACCAGCAGCTGTATCATTTCCATGATCTCTAATGCTACTTAACAAGCCTTTCATCATATCAACTGACTCAAGAACTACGTCCATAATGTCTGGAGTGATCTTTAGCTCGCCTTTTCTAGCCTTATTTAAAACATCCTCCATATGGTGAGTAAGCTCTGTTAAAACATCAAAATTTAAAAAGCTTGAACTACCCTTTACTGTGTGAGCAACGCGGAAAATTCTATTTAATAATTCCAAATCTTCAGGGTTTGACTCAAGCTCAACAAGGTCATGATCTATCTGCTCAATAAGTTCGAAAGCTTCTATTAAAAAGTCTTCCATTATTTCTTTCATATCATCCATGTTTCACCTCATTTTGCAGATTTAGAATGTGCTTCAATAACTTTTAGCACTTCTTGATAAAATATACTCGCATCAAATTTCGTAAGATACGCCGCACCACCAGCTTCTTTGCTCTTGATTTCACTAAAATCATTACTCAATGAGGAGTTAAATACTATTGGAACTTCTTTAAATCTTTCATCGTTTTTAAGAGTTGAAGCAAAGCGGTAGCCATCCATCTGTGGCATTTCGATATCACTTAAGATAACTCTAAGCTCTCTTGATAGGTTATCTCCATATCTTTGATAAAGCTCTTCCATTCTCTCCAAGCCCTCAACGCCGTTTTTAGCCTCGACTACACTAAGTCCCATCTTCTCAAGTGCATCTTTTACTAGTTTTCTAGCAGTCGAGCTATCATCCAAAACCAAAGCAGCACCTTTTAATTTTTGATCGTCTGTTACATCAAATTCGATCTTTGGTGAGTAAATTCCAAGCTCTTCTACTATGCTTTCAAGATCAAGGATAAGTAAAACTTCATCATTTTCTATTCTTGTCACGCCTGTTATTTTGCCTTTGTCTAAAGCGCCAGAACCTGAAGCAAAATTTGCTGGCTCGATATCTTTCCAGCTTATACGCCTGATCCTTTTTGCCTCATGGACGATAAAACCGATCAAAATACCACTAAACTCAGCAATAATAACACGTGGCTTTATAACTACGCCTTCAGTTGGCTCGATAATATTCATCCATCTTGCCAAATTTATGACAGGGATCACCACGCCCCTTAAATCAAAAATTCCCTCGATATACTCAGGAACGCCTGGAAGCTCTGTAAGATTTGGCATCTTAATGATCTCCCGCACCTTTGCGACATTGACTCCGTATATTCCTTCATATACTTTGTTTTCGGTCTTTTTAAAGATACGAAAATCAACAAGTTCCATCTCGTTTGAGTCCGTTTTTAGTACGTTATCTCCAAACATCAATGTCCTTTCAAACTCATTTTGAGCAAATTTAATTTTTGCTGGGCGTATTCTACAACAAAATAACTTTGCTCACATGCAAAACAAGGTAAATTTATATAAAACTTATCGTAAATGTTAAATTGCTCGCCTTGATGATAGTGTCCTTCTATCACAATACTAGCCTCATATCCTTGCAAATGCTTGCTCATTAGCTCCTTAAAATTAGGAATTTTATAGTCTAAATTTTTATTGGTAAGTTTGGCTAGTATCGCTTTTGATATTTTAAAATTTAAAAATTTATCCAAAGCATTCATAAATTTTAAAAACCATCTAAGGCGCAAAAATCTAAGTGCGTATTTATCTACAAAAGGTAAAAATATATCACCATGCGCGATCTGAACGCGCTCTTCATTGATTGTCTTAAAATTTGCTGGCTGATCGTAAATATCATAAACCCTAACGCTTTTATAGCGCAGCATCTCGTGCCCATCCCAAATTTCTCTTGTTTTATTAAATAAATTTGAAAGTCTAAAGTCGTGGTTGCCCTCGAAGTAAAAAATTTCTACCTTTTGTGAAATTTTATTTATAAGGCTTAAGTGCTCGGCGTAAAATTCTCTTGTATATTCGCCCTCACCCGTTAGAAAGTCAAACATATCACCTAACAAAAAAATTTGTGGCGGCTCTTTGATCTCCCCGCTATCAACAGCTCTTAAAAATTTTAAAAAGCCATTTCGGTTTACGTTTTCATGCGCATCAGCTAAAAAGATCGCACCTTCTTTTATAACGGGGGCATATAGATATTCACTCAAATTTTGCCTTAATTAAAAATTAGCAGAGCCAAAAAGCAGTTTCTAGCTCTTTGCATCATCTTTTTAGTCAAATTTTATAGGCTTATAGCAAATTTTTACAATCTCAACGTCGCTTCTACCTTTTGGTAAATTTAGCACCACTTCATCGCCCTCGGCCTTGCCCAAAAGCTGCTTTGCAAGAGGTGAGTTTATCGAGATATAGCCTTTGTCGATGTCGCTTTCACTAATGCCAACTATCGTATATGTATGCTCTATTTCGGTTTCCTCGTCCATTATCGTAATACTTGAGCCAAACCTAACTCTATCGTGCTCGTAGCTACTTGGATCGATCACTTCAGCATTTGCCAGAAGCGCGCTTAGCTCTGCGATCCTAGCGTCTATAAAGGCTTGCTTCTCTTTTGCTGCATGATACTCAGCATTTTCTTTTAGGTCACCGTGACTTCTTGCGATATCTATCTCAGTTACGATTTGAGGGCGTTGCACCAGCCTTAGATCCTTTAGCTCAGCTTCTATCTTCTCGTATCCATGCATTGTCATTGGTTCACTCATTTTTTACTCCATATTTTTTAAAATTTTTACTACATTTTTACTGCTGCCATACCCTAAATAAGTCCTTAGTTCATCGCAACCTTTTAAGAATTTTTGCCTATCGCAGCTTTCATAAGCTCTAAATAAATTTTCAGCCGTTGCAAACTCTTGGATAAACTCCTCATGAAGCGGCTCTTTGCCCATGAAGTCAAACATTATATTTGCAAGTCCTGCGTGCTTGATCTTTACAAATTTTCTAGCTATAAAAATATCTATTGCTTTTGCCTTATATGCTAGCACAAATGGCGTACCAATGAGCGCTGCTTCAAGAGTAGCCGTACCTGAGCAAACAAAGGCAAAGTCGCTCTCATACAAGGCTTCAGGCGTATTTGAGACGATATCAAAATCACTCACATCGCCATAAATTTCATCCACTTTATCAAGCAAAAATGGTGGCACGACAAGCAGCCTCGTAGCCTCTATCTTTTTAGCAAGCTCTCTATAAACTGGCATAAGCCTTGAAATCTCTGACCTTCTTGAGCCTGGCAAAAACGCCACTTTGCCGCTACCACTTAGGCTAGTTTTCTTAAGCTTTATCTCATCCATCAAAGGATGTCCCACATAGGTTGAGCGACTATAAAATTTCGCATCAAATGGCAAGATCGAAGCTAGGTTGTCACAGTACCTTTCAACCGTACTCACTCTTTTTGGCTTCCACGCCCAAACTTGGGGCAAGATGTAGTATGTCACGGCTGCCTTTACCCCAGCCTCTTTTATCGCCTTTGCAAGCGGCAGGTTAAAGGCTGGGCTGTCGATAAGTAGCACTGCATCAACCTCTTTTGCCATCTGACTCATCACTTTCATCGCTTTTTTGGCTTTAAAGATGAGCGGCAAAACCTCGACAAAACCCATCGCTGAAAACTCGCTACTTTTCATATATGGCGTGCCAAGCTCTTCGCTAAAAATTCCCATTAGTTCAAATTCGCCCTCAAAATTTTTTAAAATTTCTTTTAAATGCAAATTTGCTGATGGCTCAAGAGCGGAGACTAAAATTTTCATTTACACACTTTCATTAGGTCTTTTTTTAGGGGCATTATACGCAAAAATTCTTTAAAATTTTAAGAAAGCTGTGATAAAATCCAAGCCTCTAAAGGATAAAATTTGAAAGAAATTTTGATAACAAACGACGATGGATTTGAAGCGACTGGCTTGCTTGCCTTAAAAGAAGCTTTAAGCGAACTAGATGGTGTGAACATCACGATCGTAGCTCCAAGCTCTGAAAAATCAGCCTGCGCTCACTCTTTGACACTCACAAGGCCGCTTAGATTTATAAAACTTGATGATAACTTTTTTAAACTTGACGACGCAACGCCTAGCGACTGCGTCTACCTCGCACTTCACGCACTTTATAACAAAAAACCAGACCTTGTGATAAGCGGTATAAATCACGGAGCAAATTTAGGCGAAGATATAACCTACTCTGGCACGTGCGGAGCGGCGATGGAGGGCGTTTTGCAAGGCATTAGAAGTATCGCCTTTTCGCAGTTTTATGCAAATAATTCATTAAATGAACTTGGCTTTGAGCTAGCAAAAGAGGTGGTGAAATTTATCGTACCAAAGGTGCTAGAGGGTGAAATTTCGCTAAATCAAAGAGAATTCCTAAATGTAAATATCCCGGCTGTAACTAGCAAAAATTTTAAAGGCTACTCCGTAGTACCAGCTGGCAAACGCACCTACGCCACGCATGCTACGCTTAATCGCAACCCAAGAGGTATCGAGTACTACTGGCTTGGAAACGCTGCGCTTGAATACGAAAAAGGCGAGCCAAGTGACATCAGCAAGGTAAATGAGGGCTTTGCCACGATAACGCCCATAAAACTAAATATGACTTCGTATGAAAGTTTGGAGAGCTTAAAAGGGAAATTTGATGCAAAATGATAGATTTACAAGGATAAGATGGCTATTTGGCGAGGATGGTTTTAGCAAACTTCAAAGTGCAAAAATGCTAGTTTGCGGAGCTGGAGGTGTGGGTGGAATGTGCGTTGATGCGCTTGCTAGAAGCGGGGTTGGGCACATCACTTTAATCGATAAAGACATCTTTGACGTGACAAATCAAAATCGCCAAATTTACAGCGAAAACGTTGGTGGCGTAAAGGTAGAGGAGTTTGCCAAAATTTATCCTTGTATTACGCCTATCCAGACGCTGATCACGCCAGAATTTATTGCTGGTTTTGACTTTGGCAAATTTGACGTGGTGATCGATGCGATCGATGATATCGCTGCCAAGATCGCCCTTGCAAATGCGGTAGATCCTAGCAAATTTATAGCCTCGATGGGTGGGGCAAAAAGGACCGACCCAACTAAGATAAAGGTGGCTAGCGTTTGGAAAACCTCGGTCGATCCACTAGCCAGAAAATATAGATATGAGCTCAAAAGATCAGGCTTTAGCGGTAAATTTGACGTAGTCTTTTCAACAGAAGAGCCACTTTGCAAGCCACTTGGAAGTTTCATGGGTGTGACTGCTTGCTTTGGACTAAATTTAGCTTCACTAGCTGTTAAAAAGATAGTTGGGCAGTAAGTCAAAAATTTACTCTCCAAGCAAAATTTCAAATTAGAGCTGGTATTTTTTGGATATAAATTTAATAGCCAGCTCTACAAAACACGAATTTAACAACCCAAGATGAGAATCTAGCAAATTTTAAAATTTATGGGCGAGTAATTTCGGCTCTAAAATTTGAGCTAAGCGGTAAGTGAAGCCAAAATTTTTAATCGAAACACTAACCCATAAGCCCTAAATCTTGGCTACAGCGTGGAAATCGCTTTTTTTAGTAACAGGGGCTTATGGAAATTTTATAAAATCAAAAGAGAAAAACGAAGCAAGACAAGGTAAATTCTCTTTGTTTTTATAGAAGTATCATACAAATTTTGGCAGTCAATTCTTGCGAGTAAATGAAAGTTTAAAATTTACAAAATGGCTTGATTAAATTTGCAATTTTTTATTCAAAAGGGAGGCAAGGGGACTTAAATTTTACTTCTCAGGCTCGCAACCGCGTGGCAGACACTAAGTCCATTCTCTTATCCCCCTCCCGCCCCTTTTTTAATCCACCCCCTCGCACATTCAAGGGGCATGCGCTAGTACTTCGCACTGCATGCGGTCTAAACTCTAGCAAATTTTAAAATTTACAAGCGAGCATATCACACTTCTAAATTTAGTGGTGAATGTTTATGAGCCCTAAAATTAGTAAGTTGCTAAGGAGTGAGCAAGATTTTAAAATTTGTAAAAACAATAAAATTCTTTTTTAAATAAAGACTTTGAATTTTAAAAATTTATATATTTTTTGGATTAAATTTAAAGTAGCCAGCTGCAAATTTAGCAGCCAGCTAAAATTTTAGTTTTTATGTATGCGAAGGTAGCTATTTAGTGCGCCAACATAGGCTTTTGCGCTTGCCATCATAGTATCTATGTCAAGTCCATGGCCTATTACAGCCGTTTTGCCCTCAAACTCGACCTTTACATCAACCTTTGCAAGTGCGTCTTTACCTTGAGAAACAGACGCTACTTTATAGTCTTTGAGCGTACCACTAATGCCACTAATACGATCAACCACCTTAAATATCGCATCAGCGGTACCATTTCCTAGAGCTGAGTCACTGATGATCTCATCATTGTGTTTTATACTAATTGAAGCACTCGCAAGGCTTCCGCCGCTACTTTGAAGAAGAGCCGTGATCTCATAAGCTTGTGGAATTTTTGTAATCTCTTCAGCCACAAGAGCTCTAATATCATCATCAAATATCTCTTTTTTCTTATCAGCTAGCTCTTTAAATTTTTCAAAAGCCTTATTAAGAGCATCGCTATCAAGGTCAAATCCAAGGCTAGCAAGCTTATCTTTAAACGCGTGACGACCACTATGCTTACCTAGAACGAGAGAATTTTTCTCAAGGCCTATGCTCTCAGCGCTAATTATCTCATAGGTCTCTTTGTGTTTTAGCACGCCGTCTTGATGTATGCCACTCTCATGAGCAAATGCGTTTTTACCAACGATAGCTTTGTTTGGTTGAGGCTCAATGCCTATAATACTAGCAATCAGTCTTGAAGTTGGATAAATTTCTTTTGAGATAATGTCTGTATAAAATGGAGCAAAGACGTCTTGGCGGGTTTTGATAGCCATCACGATCTCTTCAAGTGCAGCATTTCCGGCGCGCTCACCTATGCCATTTATCGTACCTTCGACCTGCCTTGCACCAGCTTTTATGGCCGCTAACGAGTTTGCTGTAGCCATGCCTAAGTCATTGTGATTATGCACAGAGATTATCGCTCTATCGCCTACAAATTTTACTATTTCACTAATGCGAGCAGTTATCTCTTCAGGATATAAATAACCAACCGTATCAGGGATATTTAAAGTTTTTGCACCCGCATTTATGGCAGCGTCACAAATTTCTTTTAAAAAGCTCATTTCACTTCTACAAGCGTCCTCGCAGCTAAACTCTACATCATCGCAAAAGGTTTTTGCGTATTTTATAGACTCGACTGCACGTTTTATTACTTCATCTGGGCTCATTTTTAGCTTGTACTCCATATGAATTGGACTTGTCGCTATAAATGTATGAATTCTCTTATTTTTAGCTGGAGCTAATGCCTCGCCAGCTGCCTTGATATCACGCTCAACTGCACGTGCAAGAGAGCAAACCGTGATATTTGAGGCTTGCTTTGCTATTTGATTTACCGCATCAAAATCCCCTGGGCTTGCTGCTGCAAATCCGGCCTCCATAACATCCACACTAAGCCTTTCAAGCTGAAGTGCAATCTGTAGTTTTTCAGCTGTATTCATCGATGCGCCAGGGCTTTGTTCGCCATCTCTTAAAGTCGTATCAAAGATTATAATTTTATTCTTATCCATTTTTGTCCTTTTTTGTTTTTTATATTTAAATTTTAAATTTGATGAGTTAAGTAAAGAGAAATTTGCTACCTAAGTAGCAGCAGTAGAGAGTTTTTAATTTCGATTTTTGGTAAAAATTTACGTGATTTTATGACGCCATTTTCGCTCATTCGCTCTCCTTTTTTTTGGAATTTTTACTAAACATTATAGTGGCTCTTACTATGCCATAAAGCATATAGACGCTCATAACCAAAGTCGCACTTTCAAATGGATATAGATAAAGTATCGAAAACGCAACTACAAGAGCTACTAAAATTCTTATCACATGGGTTTGTTTTAAATTTATTTTTTTAAAACTTGGATAGCGGATGTTACTAACCATTAAAGCTGCCAAAGTAGCTTCAAGTAGCATCAAGCACCACTCAAATCCCTCTAAAAAAGTATAGTCGATATAAATTCCAACCCAAAGTACGCTCACAATAGCTGCTGATGGTATAGGAAGCCCGATAAAAACATTTGGCTCATATGTACCAGTAGTGACATTAAAACGAGCAAGCCTAATAGCTCCAAAAACCACAAACATAGCAGCTATAAGCGCTCCAAATCTGCCAAAATTTTTACCAATAGTCAAATAAAATAAAACCGCTGGTGCTACACCAAAAGCAACAAGATCTGCAAGGCTATCAAACTCTACCCCAAATTTACTAGTTGTCTTTGTAAGTCTAGCCACACGTCCATCAAGTCCATCTAAAATAAGCGATAAGATTATATAAATAATGGCTTTAAAATAGTTGCCTTGAATAGATGAAATAATGCTAATAACACCCAAAAAAGCACTAGCTGCTGTAAATAAATTTGGCAAGATATACATTAGTTGCATCTTTTGTATGTTATTCATCTCTTTTTCCCTCTTCAAAATATCCCAAAAGTGAAGCAGCCTTTACGCTTTCTCCGACGCTTACACATATTTTAGTATCTCTTGGTAGGTATAAAATCACCTCACCACTTCCTAAAAAACCAAATTTTCTAGATGCTTTCAGGCTAGTAACATTTGAAATTTCTAAACTTCGACTGAAAGCTCCAGCTATAATTTTCATAACAAATTTTATATTCTCTTTTTCAAAGCGAATAATCGCTCTTTCATTTAAAAATTCTGAAATTTTCATAGCCTGGCACAAAAATAAGCCATGTCTTTTTCGTATTTCAGCTACTTTTACATCACTTACAGCCCTTAATGTACCAACATCAAAAAAAGATTTTTTTATGACGATCTTAGCTACTTCATTATTATCAAAATTTGAAGCACTAATCTCTTTTATCTTGCCATCAATCGGCGATAGTAAAGCCAATTTATCATCAGAAAATGGCTCTCTCTCAGGATCTCTAAAAAAATAAAGTCCCAAAAAAAGTAAAATAGCAAAAAGTAGTGGCAAGATCCCAAATAGCAAAGATAAAACAAATAAAATTAAAAAAAATAATATAAATTTATATCCTGCTTTCGCGATATAGCCACTCATTTTTATTCCTCTTTTTTACTCTTTTCGTCTTCTTCGGTCTCTACAAGCCTGCTCTCTAGATCATTTTCGATCTCATAGTTTTTAATGATCTCTCTAACTCTTTTTCCTTCGATTGTTTCTTCTTCATAAAGTGCTGATACCATATTTTCAATAGCACCTTTATAAATTTCAAGCAAACCAAGCACAGCTGTGTATCTTTCATGAAGAAGCGTTTTTACAAACTCATCAACCTTTTCAGCCATCTTATCACTGTAATCTTTGATGCTTTGACCACCATTTAAAAACGTAGCACGTTGCTTTTCAAGTACCATAAGACCGGCAACATCGCTCATACCATACATACTAACCATAGCTTTTATGATATCAGTCGCACGCTCTAGGTCGTTGCTTGCCCCGGTTGAAATTTCTTTAATAAATACCTCTTCAGCTGCTCTACCAGCCAAAAGCACATCCACTTCTGCTATCAGCTCATGCTTTTGCATCATAAATTTATTCTCTTCAGGCGTATTTAGAGTATAGCCAAGTGCTGCAAGACCACGTGGCACGACTGAGACTTTTGTTACCCTTTTTGCACCTTTTGTTAGTTCAGCTATCAAGGCATGACCGCACTCATGATAAGTGACGATTCTTTTTTCTTTTGGATTTACACGGCGAGACTTTTTCTCAAGTCCAGCGATCGATCTCTCAACGGCCTCCACAAGATCAGCCTGCTCGACAAAAGTCTTTGACTTCCGTCCTGCAAGAAGTGCAGCCTCATTTATGATATTTTCAAGATCAGCACCTGCTAAACCAGTAGTAAGCCTTGCTATATCTTCGATATTTACATCTTTGCCAATCTTTACATCTTTCATATGAACTTTTAAAATGTCGCAGCGTCCTTTAAAATCAGGCTTATCAACAAGCACTTGCCTATCAAATCTACCTGGCCTTAAAAGCGCAGCATCTAAAACTTCAGGTCTATTTGTAGCCGCTATAACGATGACTGGCGATTTATCCGCATCAAAGCCGTCCATCTCAGAAAGAAGCTGATTTAGCGTTTGCTCTCTCTCATCATTGCCACCCATCGGACCAGAATTTCTACTTTTACCGATCGCATCGATCTCATCTATAAAAACGATCGCTGGAGCCTCTTTTTTAGCATTTTCAAAAAGATCTCTAACCCTACTTGCACCAACACCGACAAACATCTCTATAAAGCTTGATGCTGACATAGAGAAAAACGGCACACTAGCCTCGCCCGCAACTGCTCTTGCAAGAAGCGTTTTGCCTGTGCCCGGAGGGCCAACTAGCAAAATTCCTTTTGGAATTTTTGCCCCAAGTCTTAGATATTTATCAGGACTTTTTAGATAATCAACTATCTCTTGAACCTCTTCTTTTGCCTCTTCGACACCTGCAACATCGTCAAATTTAACTTTTGGCTTTTCAGAATTTATAAGTTTTTTTGCACTTCCTATGCCAAGTATGCCGCCGCCAATGTTCTTTTGCATACGACTAGCAATAAACATCCAAATAGCAAAAAATATAAATACCGGGATGATCCATGAAAATATAAGATCACCAAACCAGTTGTTTTCGCTATAAACGCTATAAGTTATGCCATTTTGCTCAAGTATACCAATGAGCGTTGGATCATTTATGCGTTTTGCAAGGTAGATAGTTTTGTCACTACCTATGCCTTTTATGGTAGTTTCTGAGATAGCAACCTCATTTAGCTGCTTATTTTTTAACATATCTTTAAACTCAGAATAAGCTACCATTTTACTCTGAGCATTGCTATTTAGCCCAAAAGAGCCACCTAGTCCGTCTCCACTAAAGCTTCTAAAAGCTAAAACTATAACTATTGCAAAAATAGCAAAAATAAAAATAGGATTTTTATTAAAAAAACCGTTATTGTTGCCATTGTTTTGGTTATTATTTTGGTTATTCATCTATTTCCTTATAAACAAAGCTACACCAATCGTCACTTTGTTTTATCTCAATTAGCTCCAAATCCTTAAATGTATCTTTAATCCTATCTTCGTATTTGTTTAAAATTCCTGACAATACCAAGTAGCTGCCTTTTTTAAGCGATTTTTTTAAGTCATTTGAGAGCATAAAAATGACATCAGCGATGATATTTGCTACAACAATGTCATATTTTTGCTCTAAATTTGCGATAGAGCCTGTCCAAATTTTATTAAATTTAATCTCATTTAGCTTGGCGTTACTAAGTGAACTTTGTGTAGCTTGCTCGTCTGTATCGCAAGCATCGACCTTACAGCCAAGCTTTGCTAAAGCTATGCTTAATATCCCGCTTCCGCATCCTACATCTAAAGCAGTATTGCCACTTTTTGCATATTTTTGTAAAAGTTGCAAACAAGAATTTGTACTTTCGTGGTGCCCTGAGCCAAAGGCTAGAGCTGGGTCGATTATGATATTTGTTACGCCATTAAGTGGCTCTTCCCAGCTAGGTCTAACATAAATTTTATCAACCAAAATAGGCTTAACTGCCTTTTTATACTCGCCTAGCCAGTCTTTATTTTCTTTTAAATTAAGAGAAATTTTTAAATCATTTGAAATTTTACGAACACTAGAGAGTCCTTTTGCATACTCTTCAATACCACAAGCTATATCTTTTAGATCATACTCTTCCCTGATGATGATCTCGTGATCTAGCTCTTCAACACAGGTAACTCCAAAAGAGAAAACTAGCTCTAAAATTTCATCATAACAATTTGATGTTTTTATGCTTAATTCGTAGAATTTATCTTTCATTAACCAAGAACGTCTTCAAGCTTCTCTTTTAAAACTTGTGGCGTAAAAGGTTTAACGATGTAGTTATTAACACCTGCTTTTAAAGCTGTTATAACTTCGGCCTTTCCGCCCTCTGTTGTTACCATTATGATAGGCATATCAACATACTTTTGCTCTGCTCTTACCTTTTTTACAAGCTCAAGACCGTTCATCTCAGGCATGTTCCAGTCAGTAATAAGAACTTCGATACCTTCATTTTGAGTTAAGATATTCCAGGCCTCAAGACCGTGCTCAGCCTCAAGAATTTCTTGATGTCCTAACCTTTGTAAAGTATTTTTTATGATTCTTCTCATTGTTGAACTGTCATCTACAACCAAAATCTTCACATAATATCCTTTTAGTAAAAATTGCCCTATTCTAGCTAATTTAAATTTATAAAAGCTTTAACGCTATCTAAGTAGTTTAAAGGCCTCTTTTAGGTCAAGCAACCCTTCATAGTAGGCTTTTCCAACTATTACGCCACTAATCTCATTTGTAGCTTTTAGCATCAAAATATCATTTATATCACTCACACCACCACTTGCTATTGTCTCAAGCTTACTATTTCTAGCTATTTGCAAGCTAAACTCAACGTTAACTCCGCCAAGCATTCCATCCATATTAATATCAGTACAAATCACAGCTTCCACACCAACATCTGCAAATTTTCTTGCAAGATCAACTGCTTTTATATTTGAGATCTCGCCCCAACCTTGTACGGCCACGTAGCCATCTTTTGCGTCAATGCCAACTACAACTCTATAAATTTCAGCCATTTTTGCTGTAAATTCTGGATCATGAAGGGCAACTGAGCCAAGGATCACCCTGCTAACTCCAAGGTCTAAATAGCGTTTTATTCGCTCTTCATCTCTTATACCACCACCCACTTGGACGCTTAAATTTGTAGCCTTTGTAATTTTTTCAATTGTTTTAAAATTTATCGTCTCTCCAGCAAATGCACCATCCAAATCAACCACGTGAAGCCATTTTGCGCCATAATCTTCAAATTTTTTAGCAAGTTCACTTGGCTCGTTGCTATAAATTTTTGCACTTTGCATAAGACCTTTGCTAAGTCTAACTGCTTGTCCTTCTTTCAAATCAATCGCTGGAAAAATTTCCATCATAACCTCGCAAAATTCTCTAAAATTTTAAGTCCAGCTTCATGACTTTTTTCTGGATGAGGCTGAAAGCCAAAGATATTTTCATGCCAAACCGCACTTGTAAATTCATATCCATAAGTTGTCTTTGCAAGAGCAAATTTATCATCACAAACCACATGGTAGCTGTGTACAAAATATAAATACTCAAGCTCTTTTAGTTCTAAATTTAATGGACTATTTTGCTTAAATTCCAAAGCGTTCCAACCAATGTGAGGTATTTTTAATGGTTTATCGAAATTAGCTTCATTAAATTTTACGACCTCACCAGGCAAAAGAGAAAGTCCCTCATGCTCGCCAAACTCAAAGCTTTTTTTAAACAAAAGCTGCATACCAAGACAAATACCAATAAAAGCTTTACCGCTTTTTACAGCTTCTTTTACGGCTTCGTCCATGCCGTTATTTTTTAGCTTTGTCATCGCCTCACCAAAAGCTCCAACGCCTGGTAAAACAATGTGCGAATACTCTTTTAAATTTTCAGGCTTACTTACTAAGGCACATTTTTTGTCAAGAAAATCAAAAGCATTTATCACGCTTTTGATATTGCCCGCACCATAATCAATAATAGCAATCATCTGTTCTCTTGCCTTTTTACGCTAAAAAGATAAAAGCTAAGTGCCGCCATTAGCATCGCCACGCCGCCTATTAGATAGATAGCGTTTATGATATTTTCAGGTGCAGTAATAGCAAATTTAAAGACTAGCATAAGTGCTTCGATCGCAAGTGCGATGATAATTGAGCCGATAAATCTCACCATCGTCTTATAAATAACGCTATTTTCTTCGTGATTTTTTCCTAAAACTTCCTCTTCAAATATCGTCTTAACAAGGTCAAAAATGGCAAGAGCTAGCGTTAAAATAATGGTTGATTCAAAAATTTCTTCGACATTTATATGCTCGATGCTCTTTGAGATAAAGCTCTTTACACCGTGCCAAAACAAAAATGCGCAGATCATAAAAAGCGATGCACAAAAAAGTGTATAAATAGTCTTTAAAAATCTACCAAAATGCTCCTCAACAAAGCCGCTATCGACCATATTTAGGATATTTTCTAGGCTTATGTCGATGCAGGCGATAAATTTAAGCTCATTTTTTTCATTATAGATAGGCACGCTTGCTGTGACGCATAAACCTCCATTTAGGCTTGATGGATATGGATCGCTTAAAACGCATCTTTTCTCACGCACTGCAGTGTAGTAGTAGGCTTTATTTGCGCGGTTTTCGCCCTTTGGAATTTTATACTTCTCATTTAGGCTGATCGAGTCTTCAATCTGCACGCCATTTTCGTCTAAGATATACAATGCGTCAAAATTTTCTATCTCGTGGCTGATCTTATCAAAGCCAGCTTTTATGTTTTCTAAGCACACTCCAGGCAGTCTGTTTGGTAAATTTCTACTAAATAAATAGCAGATATATGCCCTTGCCTTGTATCTCGTGTCACTAAATCTCTTAATATCTTTTATAACCAAAACTAGCCTTTTAAATTTAATGCATGATTAAACTCTGGCACGATCACCTTAAGTGCAGGTGCGATCTCATTATCCTCAAGCTGCAAAAGCTCACTTATCTGCGAGTTTAAAAGCGCTAAATCGTAAGGCTCTGAATGCGTTACAAAGATTGATTCATACTTGGTTTGAACGTCATCTTTGTTGATAAGCAGCTCTTCATAAAGCTTCTCGCCTGGTCTAAGACCTACAAATTCTATACCCAAATGCTCTTTGTTTGAAAGAAGAAGCATCTTTTTAGCAAGATCAACGATCTTAACAGGCTCACCCATATCAAGCACGAAAAGCTCGCCACCTTTTGCGATAGAGGCTGCTTGAAGGACTAGCTGACAAGCTTCTGATGTAAGCATAAAATATCTTGTAATCTCTGGGTGTGTGACGCTTAGTGGCCTATTTGCAGCGATCTGCGCTTTAAATTTAGGTATGACAGATCCGCTTGAGCCAAGGACGTTACCAAAGCGCACGCAAACTATCTCGCATACACCTGCTTCATTTGAATTTAGTGCGTAAAGCTCGCAAACACGCTTAGTTGTACCCATTATGTTTGTTGGGCGCACAGCCTTGTCTGATGAGATCATGACAAATTTCTTAACGCCATATTTTTTAGAAAGATCGACTGCATTTTTTGTGCCAAGGATGTTGTTTTCAACTGCCGAGCGAGGATTTAGCTCGCAAAGTGGCACGTGTTTGTAGGCTGCAGCGTGGATGACGATCTCTGGTCTAAATTCTTCAAAAACCTCTTCAAAGTCTTTTAAATTTGTGATATTTACAAGCTTGCTAACAGTTCTTTTATCTTTTGTGTCTTCGCCTATTTTATAAAGGTTGAACTCGCTATGCTCAACCATTATAAGCTCACTTACACCAAATTTTAAGCACTGCTTACAAATTTCACTTCCTATACTGCCACCAGCTCCGGTGACAAGTACTCTTTTATCTTTTAAGAAATTTGAAATAGCCTCTGGGTTTAAATCTTTTGGCTTTCTAGCAAGTAAGTCTTCGATTGAGATATCCTTGATCGGCTCATTTTCGATAAGAGAGAAGAGCTTCATATCTCTTATACCATATCCACTTAGCTCATCAACTAGAGCTTGAAGCTCATCTTGATCTAGTGCAAGCGCGATGATAGCGGTCTTTGCGTCATAATCTTTTATAAGGCTTGGTATCTCTTTTTTATCTTGAACTAAAAATCCATCACAATAAGTACCAACAAGATCACTCCTGCCATCTACCACTCCAACCGCGTAGTAGTCAAGATACCCTTGTTTTAAGCCACGCAAGACGTGAAGCGCCTTTGATGTCGCACCTATAACGATACAAGGCTCACCTTTGTGAGGTTTGTTTGAAAAGTCAAGCACCATGCGTTTTGAAATTCTTAAAAGCCCAACAAGTAAGCATGAAATAAGAAGATCAATAAAAATAACGCTTCTTGGATATGGATTTAAAAAATCTTGAATAATAAAAAAAATGATCGTAAATAAAACAGCTGAGCAAACGTGAGCTAAGAAAATTTTTCTTGCTTCATTTAATCCAAAAAACCTCCACGGCACCTTGTAAATTTTAAACATCCACATAAAAAAGAGCTTAAAAACGATCAAAAATCCAGCCGTTACAAAAAGCCCTTGTACGTAGATATCTGGGATGTCAGCGTTAAATCTTAAAAGATAAGCCACATATATCGAAAAGATAAATATAAAAACATCGCCAAGAAGGAAAAATACGAGCCTTTTTAACTTCGTTGCATGAAACATTTACGCATTTTCCTTGACTATTTTTATCACTCTTTCTTGTGTCTGCTCGCTCATATCGCTGCCACTTGGTAAGCAAATTCCTCTTGAAAATAGATCTTCGCTATATCCATCGATAAAACTTAACGCACCATTAAATACAGGCTGTAAATGCATAGGCTTCCAAAGTGGGCGACTCTCGATGTTTGCATCAGCTAGTGCTTTTATAACTTTTAAATGTGTATCCTTTTTGGCAAAAATGCCGGTTGTCAGCCATCTGTTACCACGAGAATTTGGCAGTTCTGGCATAAATTCTAAAACATCGCCAAGCTCTTTTTCATAAATTTCAAAGACTTTTCTCTTTTGTTCAACCCTTTTTTCCAAAACTTCCATCTGTGCCACGCCAATAGCGCCTAGAACGTTGCTTAAGCGGTAGTTATAGCCATAGTCTTTGTGCTCGTAGTGAAGCAATGGCTCTCTTGCTTGCGTGCTGTAAAATCTAGCTTTTTCTACAAATTCCTTGTCGCCAACTAGCATACCGCCGCCTGAAGTGGTGATGATCTTGTTGCCGTTAAAGCTATATGCACCCATTACGCCAAATGTGCCAAGTGCCTTACCGCCGTAAAATCCGCCGAGTGCTTCAGCTGCATCTTCAACCAAAGCGATGCCCTCGTTTTGGCAAATTTCACAAATTTCTTTCATCTTTGAAGCTTGTCCGTAAAGATGAGTAACGACTAATGCCTTTGGCTTTTTAGGTAAATTTGAGATCGCTTTTTTAAGTAGTTCTGGGTTTAAATTCCAACTCTCGTCGCAGTCGATGAATACCGGAGTTGCTTTTTCATAAAGAATAGGCGAGACTGAAGCCATAAAAGTAAAGCTAGAAGCCAGCACAAAGTCGCCCTCTTTTACGCCAAGGACGCGAAGTGCTAGGTGAAGTGCCGCCGTTCCAGCGCTTAGCGCAAGAGCATCTTTGGCTCCGGTGTAGCTTTTTATACTTTCTTCAAATTTATTAACATACTCGCCAAGTGGCGCTATATAGTTGCTTTCAAAAACTTTTTTTATATATTCCTGCTCTTTTCCGCTCATATTTGGTGGAGATAAAAAAACCCTATCCATTTCATCCCTTTCGTGATTTTTTGGCGATTTTAGCACTTATTTTTAAATTTATATCTTAGCGCGCTCGCATGCAGGTACGCCGTAAGCCTTTGTGCCATCTTTTATATCTCTAACAACCACGCTTCCAGCACCGATGATGCAGTTTTTGCCAATACTTATACCTTGAATGATGCTTGAGCCGATACCTATGTGCGTAAATTCGCCCACGCTCACATTTCCAGCAAGGGCTGCATTTGGGCTGATGTGAGCAAATTTACCTATGTCGCACTCATGCTCTATCACCGCACCAGAATTTATGATAGCACCCTCTTTTATGCGAGCTTTTGCGTTTATAACGGCATTTGGCATGACAACTACGCCTTTTTCTATCACAGCACTTTCGCTCACAACCGCACTTTTATGGATCAAATTTACTATATCAAAGCCAGCAACCTCTACTTTTTGGCTAATTTTTTGCCTTGTTTTATTGTCGCCAATGGCTATTATGATGTCAGCTTTTTCAAGCTCTGGGCTAAATTTACGCTCGCTAGCATCATCTAAAAAAACTATCTCATCATAGCCATTATTTCTAGCGATGTCAGCTACTACAAGGCCATGCCCGCTTGCTCCGTAGATGTAAATTTTCTTAGTTTTTGCCATTAAATTTCTCCGTCGTAGCCTGTCCCTCTTTGCTTACACCACTTCGCTTTAGCACCTTTTCTATTGTCTGCAAGGCTATTTTTACGTCAAGCATAAAGCTTAAATTTTTGGCATAATAGACGTCGTATTCAAATTTTTTCTCCCAGCTTATGGCATTCCTGCCATTTACTTGTGCCAGGCCCGTGATACCAGGGCACACGTCGTGGCGGTGCTTTTGCGTTTCGTTATAGATGGGTAGATATTCAACCAAAAGCGGTCTTGGTCCAATGAAGCTCATATCGCCCTTTAGCACGTTAAAGAGCTGTGGTAGCTCATCAAGGCTAAGAGAGCGGATCAGTTTGCCAAATCTACCAAGACGCTGCTCATCTGGCAAGAGCTCGCCATTTGCGTCACGCTCGTCGCTCATCGTCTTAAATTTATAAATTTTAAAAATTTTCTCATTAAGACCCGGTCTTGCTTGCGTAAAAATGACATCACGGCTCACCTTAAAATAGATAAAAATCGCCGTTGCTATGATAATAGGCGATGTTAAAATAAGCAAAAACAAAGCCCCCAAAATATCAATCACCCTCTTTAAAAAATTTCTATACATCTATAAATTTCCTATAAATTTCTATATATCTTTTTGCGATTTGCTTCTCGTCAAACTCGCTAACCGCCCAGTTTCTGCCGTTTTGCCCAAGTCTAGCACAAAGTGCTTCGTCATCAAGCAAAATTTTTATCTTTCCAGCAAGATCATTTGCGTCTTTTGCCTTGCATAAAAGTCCGTTGTAGCCGTCTCTTACAGCTTCATTGCAGCCTGTCACGTCACTTGCAACGACTGCTTTAGCCATGCTCATCGCCTCTAAAACCGTTCTTGGAAAGCCCTCTTTATAGCTAGGAAGTGCTAGCAAATAAGAAGCCTTTAAAAGCTGTGGTATGTCGTTTCTAGCGCCAAGATAACGTACTTTGCCGCCTTTTAAAAAGCTCTCATCTGCGGTTGATTTATTACCAGCAAAGCCCTCGCCCAAAAAGACAAATTCGCAGTTTTTGTAGCCATTTAAAATTTCAGCTGCCTCGTAAAATTCACGAACACCCTTGTGCCACATGGCTCTTGCGATCATTAAAATGACTTTTTTATCGCCAAGATCAGCCGCTTGCGTGATAGCTGGATCAAATTTAGTAGTATCCACGCCGACACTTTTTATGCGGTACACCTTGCTTTTGTCTATCAAATTTTTAGAGATCAGATAGTCTGGATCTGCGTCATTTACGAAGATGCAAGCATCAGCTTTTGCAAAAGAGAGCTTATAAAGGCTCTCCATGACAAAACGCACAGCCTTTGTCTTAATATCATCGTCTATATAAAAGCTGCCAAGACCTTCAACTAAATTTATCACATGCTTTATACCAGCGTTTTTGGCAGCAAACGTGCCAAATACATTTGACTTGTGAGCGCCAGTTTGAAGCAGATCTAAATTTAGCTCGCTCAAAATTTGAGAAAGTTTTTTTGAGTTATTTATCACAGTTAGTGGATTTAGGCTAGCCTTGTCAAGCTCGTAAGTGACAGAGTGAAAGCTTTTAGCAAGCTCATCAGTGAAATTTCCTTTTGGAGCGATAGCAAAAACCTCATGCCCCATATCTTTTAAAGCCTGCATAATAGGGCGTCTAAAAAAGTGTATGCTCATATCAGCGTGGCTTAAAAACCCTATTCTTGCCATTTTTACCTCTTTAATTTATAAATTTTTGCCGCCCCATCAAGTATGACTGGCTCAAAAATTTTTGGATCGTACCTTTCAAGCACAAAAAGCTGTATATAAGTGCTATTTAAAATGCTCTCATCAAGGATGATAAACCTACCATAATCTCTCATAAAAATGACAGAAATATTTGAGCTTTCGTTATTTTTATACTCTTTGACATTTAGCTTGCCGGCCTCGTTATAATCAGTCTCTATGAAAGATTTAAGGGGCAAGATGTTGCCATCATAGATTAAATTTGTGACATCACTTGTGAGCGTAAAACCACCATTTAGTCTAATGCCACTTTCATTTTGAGAGATCGCTCTTGTGACGATAAAAAGACCGTTGTTTAAATTTTTACCACTTTTTAGATCGATCTTACTAAATTGCAAAATTGTCGGAAAAATACTAAGCATCCTATCTGGCAAGTAGTAGTAAATATCCCTTGTCTTTGCTGGCAGGCTAAAATTTGCCTCTTTTATATCGCTAAAAAACTGATCGATGCTTGCATTTCTCTCTTTTAAAATTTGAGCCAAATTACCATTAAATCGCTCTTTAAAATTTCTCTCAGTGTATTCTACATCAAGCCTTGCCATATTTGCCGAGCTCATCTCATCGCTTCCAAGCGCAAAACTCACGGCAAAATTTTCACGTCCAAGGTGCTTTCCGCCGTCAATGAGCGTCTTAACATCGCTGTAATATCTGATCGGATATCCATAGTCCCACCACGCAACCACGTAGTCCTCGCGTCCTGCGATACCTTTTAGCTTATTTAAAATTTCAACCTCTTTGTGCACAAAAACTGGCTCAGCCTTGTAACCATAGATATGAATGAGCGCTGGAGCGATGGCAAGTACGGTTATAAAGGCTCTCGCAAGATTTAGCACCGCTCCTTTTAGCTTTAAATTTGAAAGTATAAACTCCACCAAATAGCCAAAGCCAAGTGCCATGATAGGCACAGCATAAATGGTAAATCTAAGGCCGCTTTTAAAGGCTAAAAAGCCAAGAGCTAGCATGCCAAGCGAGACGGCAAATGAGCGGTTTTTAAAGCAAAATAGAGCAACGCCAGCAAGTGAGATCAAAAATGTGATGACATTTGCGCTGATCCTCTCGCAAAATAGCATAAAATCAACGATGCTTGACTCTTGGATGGTTTGATTGACATTAAAAAAGTGAAAGCTCATGCCTCCAACTTCAGGCGCATCTCTAAAGACGTAAAATTTAAGCTGAAAGATTATCGGATTTAGCCCACCACGGATGACAAAAATAACAAATATAACTGCCAAAATGCCAAGAGCAATTTTTAAATTTATCACCTCTTTTTTAAAAAGACAAAACGCATAAATAGCGATGACAACGATAAATTTAAGAGTTAGATCAAGGTTTGAGATAGCAAGTAAAAGCAGCGAAATTTCAAGATAAAAAAGTGGATTTTTCCTATCAAAAATAAGCGTATAAAGTAAAAATAGCCCAGTTAAAATGCTAATAAGCGAAAATGCGCTCGCATACCACCACATATAGATAAGCACGCTTAAAGGTGCGATTATTAGGCTCTTTGCGTCCTTTTTCTCAAGTACTCTAATAAGTCCCCAGACGACAAAGACGCTAAGTGGGATGATAAGCATGTCAGTGTCGTAGTATCCTGCCATAGTGCGGTTATAGTAGCTATTTGCGACCACTGCAAGAAGTGCGGCGATGAAGCCAGCAAATTTTAGCTTATACTCATTTGCGATTAAGATAACTGGCACAGCGACAAGCGATGAGAAAAATACGCTCATATAAATCATCGCCGTCTCAAGCTTGACGCCTAGAAATTTCACGATCCAGTAAGTAAGCGTCGAGAGCGGATAGCCGTAGTAGCTAAGGTCGTTTTCTTGGTGAAAGCCAGCCAGCATGTCCCTTGCGCCCTCGGCAAATGCATAGCCGTCGTTTGTGCTGATCATTAGCTCGTTGTTCCAGAAAAATACCGGATATTCACTCGCCCAAAAGACCCAGTAGAGCCTACAAACCATGCCAAAAAGGACTGCGACAAATATCATCAAGTATAAAGAGTAATTTTTAAAAAATAAATTTCTATTCATTAGGATTTTCCAAAAAATTTATAAGCTCACTCGCTATATTTTCACTATCAAAAAATTTAGCCCGATTATACGCAACCTTTTCAAAATTTTGCCTTATTTCAGGTGCATTAAGCACCTTTATCATCGCCTCTTTCATCGCATTTTCGTCATCAACAGGCACTAAGATGCCAAACTCGCTCTCGCCCAAAAGCTCCTTTGCACCGCTTTTATGCTCGGTTGAGATGATAGTTTTTTCGCACGCTAGCGCCTCTAAAAGGACATTTGAAAAGCCCTCAAAACGCGATGCACAAAGCAAGCAAGAGGCATTTTTTATGTGTCTAAATGGGTTTTTATCAGTGCCAAGAAGCTTTACTCGCTCGCTCACGCCAAGCTTGTCTATCAAATTTTGTAGCTCGTCCTTTAAAGGCCCTTTCCCTAAAATGCCAAGCGTTGCACGAGTGTCGTTTATGGAAGAGATTATTTTTATTAGCATGGCTTGATTTTTACCGCTATCAAGGCGGCCGATATTTATGAAAAATGGCCTAAAATCACTCTCAAGTGGCTCATCTTTTAGCAAATTTATAGTTTTTAGATCAAGGGCGTTATAAAGCACCTTTGTTTTTGCTTCGCTCATGCCAAAATTTCGCACCAGATCCTCTTTATTGCCAGCTGCATTTGCGAGGATGAGATCAGCTTTTTTATAAAGATGAGTGAGTAAAAATTTATTAACTCGCCCGCTTAGATCATCTTTATATAGTATAGACGGACAGCTTCGCTCACTGATAACTAGCCTTTTTTTAAAGCCCAAAATTCTAGCTATTGCAGCGATATAACAGGGGCGGTTCATCAGCACAAACTGCGTATCGATGCCTAAATTTTGGCAAAGTTTTTTATATTTAAAGGCAAGCATTGGCATCGTCAAAAAGAGCCTTGCAAGCTTCTTTAGCCCGCTCTCGTAAGGATCGCTATTTTCTATAAAGTGGATTTGCACCTCGCTTGGGATCTCGTAAGCGATGACCTTGCTCATTAAGATGAGGTGAACTTCATAACTTCTAACCAAAAATGGCAGTAAATTTGCCACATTTCGCTCAGCCCCACCAGGTCCCATCGAGTATAAAAAAACGGCTAATTTTTTCACTTGCTAGCAACCTTTTTTATAAATTCTCGCCACTGTTTGATGATGTTTTCTTTGCTAAATAAATTTGCACTTTCGCTGGCATTTTTTGCTAGTTTTTGCCTTAAATTTTCATCTTTTAAAAGCATCTCAAGCTTATCTTTTAGATCATCTGCGTCGCCGTTTTTAAAGATAAGCCCGTCTATGCCCTCTCTAATAAGCTCTCTTGCGCCCACGGTGTCGCTACTTAGCCTAGCGCAACCAAAGGCAGCTGATTCGATTAGCACATTTGAAAGCCCCTCGCTTCGTGAGCTAAGAGTAAAAATTTTTGCCTCACTATAAAGCTTTGTAACGTCATTCATGTGACCTAGAAATTTGACGTTAAGCCCTAAATTTGACGCCATTTGCTTCAGTTCGGCCTCTTGCCTGCCACTGCCTGCGATCTTTATCTCCCAGCCATCAAGCAAGCTCTTATCCACCTTGCTAAGCGCCTCAAAATAGATATCATAGCCCTTTACCGCCTCCAGCCTTGCCACGCTTAAGATGACGTTTTGCTTCTCGCAAATTTCAGGCACGTCGATAAAAAGTGGGTTGTGGATGACCTCGCGGTTTTTGGCAAATTTATAGTAGTCGTAGTCGCTTTTACTTAGCACGCTTAAGCCATCTACAAAGCGGTAGCTAATATCACGCATAGCGCTTGCGATTTTGCTTTTTAAGTAGCTGTGCTCGTGGTGCTCGGTTGCTATTAGTTTGCTCTTTAGCCCAGCATTTGCCAGCACGCAAGCGACGTTTGTCCAGTCGATAAAGCTCATTATCAGATCAGCCCTTTGCTCTTTAAAAAGCGCTCTAAGAGCTAGGATTTTTTTAAATTTTAAAGTAAGCCCTGAGCCAGTGACGTTAACATTTATGATCTTTACTTTTTCATTAAATTTATAAAGTCCAAGGTCCTCTTCAAGAAGAGCGATAGTGATCTCATTGTCTTTGCAAAGCTCGTTTGCAAGCACGTTTAGCACGCGCTCAGCTCCGCCATTTCTAAGCGCAGCTATGACAAAAAGAATTTTCACTTCACACCTCCAAGCTTTAAAAGCTCCAGCCATTTTTTATAAATTTGCTCCACGCTAAACTCATCAAGTCTAGCTCTTGCATTTTTGACAAATTCGCCCATTTTTGCCTCATTTTGGATCAAATTTGCAAGCTTTTCGCTCATCTGATCAGCGTTATTTATCTCGCAAAGCAAGCCATCAAAGCCATCTTTTATAAGCTCTTTTGCCCCGCTAGTTCTTGTTGCAACCCGCACGCAGTCATAGTTTATAGCCTCTATCAAGGTGTTTCCAAGACCCTCGAAATTTGAGCAAGAGAGCAGCACCTTTGCCCTTTTATAAAGCGAAGCGATGTCACTTACATTGCCTAAAAACTCTACCTCAGCGCCCAAGCTTTTGGCTAAATTTTCTAAATTTGCTCTCTCGCCGCCATCTCCAGCGACAGCAAATTTATAGCCGCTTTGCTTTAAGCTTGCAGCCACTCTTACAAACATTTCGCAGTTTTTTATCTTATTTAGCCTGCCAACAAAGATGACTAAATTTTCTTTATCAAAGCTCTCATTGCGCACCTCTTCAAAGAGTGGGTTGTAAATTTTCATCACATTTTTGCAAAATTTCGAGTAGTGGACAAGATCCTCGTCGCTTAAGACGCTAAGTGCATTTGCAAATGGGTAGCTTATGCGTCTTAGCACCTTAAAAATGACTCTTTTTGGCGCAAGATAGTTTGTGTGCTCACTTATGATTATAGGCGTTTTTAGTCCAGCCGAGCTAAAGAGAACCAAGGTATTTACGGCGTCTAAAAACGATATCACAGCGTCAAATTTGCCCTCTCTTATGAGCGCCCTTAAGGCAAGCACTTTTGAAACTCTCTTTTTTAAATTTCCAACAAAGCCAAGCTCATCAGCCCCAACGCCTAAATTTATGAGCTTCACGCCACTTGCTAGCTCGTAAAATGGCTCATCCTTGTCAAATTTAACAAGACTTACATCATGATCCATGCTAAACCTTGATGCGATCACCGCGCAAACTCGCTCCGCACCGCCACTTCTAAGCGTTGATGTGACAAATAATATCCTCATACGCCAAGCCTTTGCTTGATCTTTACTCTAAGCTTTGAAAGTGCCGGCAAAAGCCCGCTTGGGAGCGGACTAAGCAGCAAAAATATAAACGCTTCTTTACTAAATTTAATGCTAAGACTTTTAAAGATACACCTTAACATAAGGCCATATTCGCCTGCTATTTTGGCGTAGTAAGCGGCGTTTTTATACTGCATAGCTAGAAATTTTGGCTCATTTTTTATAGCAATGTCGTAGTGCAAATTTGCAGTTTTAATGTAAGCGTTTGCCACGTTTAACGCGTGTTTGCTAGCATTTAGCGTCGCACTATCGCTTCTTGCGATGCGGTAGATGTAAAGTGGCTTTTTAAGGTAGAAGACATTTTTTTCAAAAAAGCGGATATAAAGCTCATTTTCGCCACCAAAACTGCTCTCATCAAACCTAAAGCCGTCTATAAATTCACGTGAAAAAAGCTTAAAATACTCGCCATTTATCCGCCCACAGTGGTAATCAATCTTACTCATCGCCCCACTCTTGCTATATGGGCTTCTACCAGCCACGACCTCGGTCATCACGCCATCTTTTTCGCAGATCGCGTCTGCAAAAACACACGAATACTCGCCACTTTTTAAAATTTCATAGCACTGGGCAATCGCTTCTGGCAAAAGCTCGTCGTCATCATCTAGCAAGCAGACAAACTCGCCTGTTACGTTGTCAAAGCCGTTATTTTTATTGCCATTTGGGCTCTTTTTGTGAGCGCTGTTTTTTACAAACTTAATCCTTGCGTCGTTAAAACTCTTGCAAATTTCACTTGCACTCTCGTCATCGCCGTCGTCAGTTACAACTATCTCTAGGTTTTTATAGCTTTGAGCTAGAGCGCTTTTTATGGCCTTTTTTAAAAGCTCTGGACGCTTGTAAGTTGCGGTTACGATGCTGATTAATGGCTCGCTCATTTAGCCCCTTTTAAAAATTCTCTCATAGCCTTGAAGCTTTTCAAGTCGTGAGAAAAGTATAAATTTAAATGTCTTGATATAGGCCTTTAAATTTGCGCTGTATCCTCTCTCAAGGCGCTCGCCCTCGATGTTTGAGCCACTAAGATCAGTTGGATGCGAAAAGAGATCACAAAAATACATCTGCATCTCATTAACGCCAAGCAAATAGTCCCAAACATCGGTCGTGCAAAGCGCACGTTTATGAATTTCAAGCAAATTTTTAGCACTTTTTTTAGTTAGCACGTAAGCCCCTGCTCTATAAATGCTTGAAAATGAGTGCTTTGAAACCTGCCAAAGAGGCTTACTTAGGCTAGTATCCACCTTTTTGCCAAAGGCGCTAAACCTGCCCTCCAGCCCATCTTGCATGCCACATATGAGCACGCTATTTTCAGGCATCTTGCTAGCTGCTAAAAAGGCATCTTTTATGTCCTGATCACTCCCTATCACGTCATCTTCAAAGATGAGGGCAAATTTCGCCTCACTTGCCAAAAATGCCACGTAGGCCTTCACATGTGAGAGCGAACAGCCAACCTCTGCTGGGCTTAAAACCTTGCCGTAAGCTTTAAATGATGGCGAAATGATCTTGTAATACTCCCTTACATTTAGCTCCCTGCCGTCCACTGCGTCTATTAGCTTAAAGCTATCATAAGAGCTAAATTTCTGCTGCAAAAGCTCGCGCCTTTTGGTGTCTTTAGCCAAAGAGATCAGATAAATTTCATCCATTTAAGACCTTTTAAAAAGTACGAATTATTTAATTATGATGCTTTATAATTACTTAATACATTTTTAATTAATTTTAACTAGAATTTGCACCATAAATAAATTTCAAAAGGTTATTATGCCAAAAGATAGTCTTTTAAACAGTTTCAATGTTAAAAAAATAAATAATACTGTTACCAATGACACTCTTTCAGTTTCAACATTGATTTCTACTGCACCCAATTTTAAAAATAGAATTATCATAGATATAAGATCAAGACTTGCTTATTTGGCTGAGCATATTGCAAATTCTATAAATTTAACAACAAAAGATGAGATAATAAATTTTATCTCCAACAATCCGCATGAAGAGTATGTCCTTTGCTGCAATAGTTCAATAAGAGCCAGAAATTTGGTTAGTGATATAAACTTGCCAAATGTGAAATTTTATAATGGAAATTTATTGGATGCCAAAGAAGAAGGAGCGTGTTTCGTATGCAACGATGAAAGATTTAATAATATTTTAAAAGAAACTAGAAGTCAAATAACAAAAATTTACAAAAAATACAAACGAGCTTACATAATTGCATTCAGCGGAGGAAAAGACTCAACTTGTGTATTGCAACTTGTTTATGAAATGATGTTAAATTTACCAAAAGATGAGCTAAATCCAACGTATGCTATTCTTTCAGACACATTAGTTGAAGCACCAAATGTTGCCATCTACTTTAAAAATATTGTAAACTCCATAAATTCTGATGCCGCTAAAAGAGAAATTCCATTCAAAATTATTATAGCAAAACCATCAGATCAGGATGAATTTTGGGCCAACCTAATAGGCAAAGGTTATCCTAGTCCTACTAGAACATTTAGGTGGTGTACCGAGCGGCTAAAAATAAACCCTATGAAATCTATAGTAAAAGAAATAACCGACAAACACGGAAGTGCAATAATGCTACTCGGTGTAAGAAAAAGTGAAAGCATAAATAGAAAAATAAGTATAGAAAAAAGAATACTCAGCGAAGATGGATTTAGCAAACATGACGACTATGAAAACGTACTAATATACTCGCCTATTAAAGAATGGTTAACAGAAGATGTTTGGAGCTACTTAACAATACAAAATCCTCCACCATGGGACGTAAGCCATAATTTTCTTTTTGATCTTTACACGCAAGCAAGTGGTGATGAATGTCAATTTATAATAGACAAAAAACAAAGTAGTTGTGGGGGAAGCCGCTTTGGATGTTGGGTATGCACTCTAGTAAACGAGGATAAATCCATGCAAGGTTTTATAAAAAGCGGAGAAGAAAAACTCAGACCACTAAATGAGTTTAGAAATTTTATAAAACAAGCCAGAGAAGATGACTCAATGAGAAGCGATTTTAAAAAAGATGGTAGTTTTAGGCGTGGTCCATTTACAAGCAATGCCAGAAAAGTGATACTAAAAAAACTTTTAGAGTGTGAATCAAAATTTGGGGGTGAACTTATAAGTGATGCACAGTTAAAACTTATATCAGATATCTGGAAAAAAGAATTTGATAGTGAAAATTCGTGTATAAAAATAGCAAAGGAGTTTAATAGGATGCAAAACGAAGATACACAAGAGATTTACCTAGATGATCTAGATTTACTAGATGAAACAAAAAATGGTGGCATTGTAGCAAAACGTATAATTGCTGAAGTTATAAGCAAGCCAGGAATAAAAGATAGAGAAATCTATAACATAATATTCAAAAATATAACCGATGAAACAGCAAAATTAAAGGATAAAAATGATTTTCTATAAGCGTATAACAATCTGTAACCTTTTCGCATACAATGATATACAAAGCATAAATTTTAATCAAATGAACAATAAAAATATCTACTTGCTTTTTGGTAAAAATGGCTTTGGCAAAACTAGTTTTATACGTAGTATAAAGTTACTTTTTGCAGGCAGCGGAATACTAAGCGATAGCAAAAATGTACCAGATATAGTTTTGAATTTTATAAACAACAAAAGCCCAGGAAGATTTTCTCCAGAAGTTTTGCTTTTAGGACAAAATGCTGAAAATGGCTGGCAAGGAGTATTTAATAAAACTGCCATAAAAAATAATGAAAACAATTTTTTTGTTGAGCTTATATTAAATGAAGATGGAAATGAAATAGTAATAAGGCGCGAATGGAACAGATATCCAAGCATTAGTGAAAAACTAATATTTATAAAAAACGGCGAACAACTCACTGATAATCTGGCAAAAGATGAATGCGAGCAAATTTTACCTTTAAATTTTTTGCAGTTTTTTGTTTTTGACGGTGAAGAGATAGAGGCTATGGCTGATGAGATTAGCACACAACTAAAAGACAAAATTCAAAGTATGTTAAATATATCAGTACTTGACAAGCTAAACAGCGAAATAAGTAGTATTGAGAAAGATTTTATAAAACGAAGCAATCTCGCAAGCGAAAATAAAGCACAGCTTATGAGGTTTGAAGGTGAATTAGGTAGCAAAAAAGAAGAACTTGAAAACACAATTAAT
This sequence comes from Campylobacter concisus, assembly GCF_003049705.1. Taxonomy (NCBI): domain Bacteria; kingdom Pseudomonadati; phylum Campylobacterota; class Epsilonproteobacteria; order Campylobacterales; family Campylobacteraceae; genus Campylobacter; species Campylobacter concisus. The sequence goes on along the minus strand of NZ_PIRF01000001.1, from coordinate 235,030 downwards.
AACATAAAATTTAATGAAGATGAGATAAAAGAAAAAATTCAAATTTTGACATCTAAAAAAATGAGCGAGATGCAAAAATAAAAAATAATTCAAAAGAGAGTGAAAGCTTGCAAAATGCTAAAAATCAAGCACTAAATGACCTTGAAACTGCTAAAAAACATATAGTTGATTTTGGCGGAGAGATTTTGTTTTTAGGAATTAATAAAACAATCAGTGAAGCTCTTATGCAACTTAGCAAAAATATAGATACAAGCAGCTTTAATGCTGAAGAAATGACAAAATTAGCAAAATTTAGCACAGAATTTCTAATGCAAAAAATAAAATTTGATGGTGACAGCATAGACCTAAACAATGCCTTAAGAGACGCTTTTTTGGAATTTATAAGAAAAGGTGGTGATAATAAATTTAAAGGGCTAAACAAAACTGCTTTAAATGCTATTTATGTTAATGCAAACGAAAATAGCGATAGACTTCTTAAGGCCATAAGTAATGCAAAAAATGCCAAAAACAGTATTTTTACAATTTCATCCAAACTCGATAATTTCATAAGCGATAGTGCTATAGAAAACGAAATAAAAAAACTAGATGAAGAAATAGAATTACTTGAAAATGAAAAAATAAAAGTTGGAGATGAGCTAAAAAATAATCAAACAAAAAAGACAACTTTTGAAAATGAAATATATGAACTTGAAAGAGAAATAATGCGGCTAAAAGATGAAGCTGGTCGCGACAAACGCATAAAAAATCAGCTTGACCTTTTAAAACAAATAAAAGAACAAATAAATATTTACAAACAAGGACGTATAGAGCGTACCACCAAACGTCTAAAAAAAGAAATTTACGAAAACTATAAACGTTTACTTCCAAACGATAATGTAGGTAGTGTAGATATACAAAATTTTGTAGTTAAATTAATCAATAAAGATGGTGAAGCTATTGCGGTAAAAAGTCAAAGTGCAGGACAAAAACAAATAGCTGCTATTAGTATATTTTGGGCGCTTTCAAAACTAAGCAACAGGCGACTGCCTCTTATTATCGACACTCCACTTGCCAGACTTGATTCAGAGAACCGTAAAAATGTTATACAAAATTACTATCAAAATTCATCAAATCAAGTTATAGTACTACCAACTGACACTGAATTTACCAAAAATGAAATTGAATATGCAGGTGATAAAATTGCTGGAATTTATGAAATTATAAATGACGAAACTAAACGAGATCATGCAAAAATTATAAAAAAGGATAGCCAATGCTAGGTAAAATATATACAAAAGCAGGAGAAGAAATTTTTATACAAAATATTATTAAAAATGCTCTAGCAATAGATAGCTTACCAAAATATGTAATATTAAGACTTGCCATAAATAAAACATTTCGCCTAGAGTATAAAAGATTAGATAATCCGAGCTATGCCAACACTATACCATACGATGGAAGTGCAAAAGGCGGAGAATATAATATGGAACAAGTTACTGGCGATGGCAAAAACAAAGACTACACAGATCTACTGCGCTTAGCTTTTATATGTAGACACAAGGATGAGGGGCTTGATTTTAGTGACGATAGTGTTTTTACAAGCACAGTTGATAAATATATACATCGTGGACTTTTTGAGCTAAATAATATATATAAAACAAAAGATGATTTTTATCAATTTTTATTAGACGAATTCAAAGAGACATCTTTGGTTGACCAAAATACCTTTACTGCAAGCCAAAGTATCTCCAAGGATATAAATGAAATTAATTTCATCCAATATATAAAACAGAATAATATTAAAGCACAAATTTTAACCCACATAGATGCATTACGTCATGATGTGATAAAGCTAAAATGCGACGATATGAAAACTTATGAAAATATCAAAAAAGAAGCCGATGATTATAAAATAAAATTTGGTCTTATTGGTGATGCAAATGCTGTTTATGCTGGAGAACAAATGTGTCTTAATGTCTATTTTCCAAAACCAGAAAGCAAATGGAAAAATTTTGGACTAGATGAATTTTTAAAAGACATAAAAGAGTGTGATAGAAAATTTTGGCTTGGGGTCTATTGTGGAAGAGATATATTGTCAAAGCCATTTTTTCTTGATATCTCGCAACATCTACTGGTAGCTGGTACTAGCGGAAGTGGAAAATCTGTATTACTTCACACCATTATAACTTCACTTGGTTTGATTAATAAAAATATAGAATTTATACTTATAGATCCCAAAAATGGTGCCGAATTTGGAATTTATGATAATAGTAAAAATTTAAGTCCACTTTGCAATAATAAGGTTATAAAAGATATAAACGAAGTAAAAAATATAACTCAAATAATTATAGACGAGATGCAATATCGATATGATTTTTTTGCCAAACAAGGTGTATCTAAGAATTCTGAACTCAAAGAACCGCTTAGTAAAATAGTAATTGTATTCGATGAGGTTGCTGATGCCTTTTTGCAAATAAAGGAATTGCAAGATGATATAGTCAGAATAGCACAAAAAGCACGGGCAGCAGATATACATCTAATCATTGCAACTCAAACTCCAAATGCAAATATATTAAAGCAAGAACTTAGAGCAAATATAGATACAAGGATTGCGCTAAAAACTCAAAACTCAAAAGGTTCAACAATTATTATTGATGAAACAGGAGCTGAAAATTTACTAGGAAAAGGAGATATGCTCGTAAAAATAGGATCTGACATAAATCGAATATTTTCACCATATCTTGATAGTAGTGATATAAAAACTATCTTATCTTAAATTTATTTTTAAACACAGTGATAGCACCTTTTTTCTGCGTGCTATCAAATAAAAACATAAAACCAAAAATATATCCTAAAATCAAAAATAAAATAGCAGTAAAAATAAATTCATCCCAGCTTTTCACATCAAAAAATAAATAGCTTTTTAATAAAAATAATAAGACAAGCATTATTATAAAAACGGCTAAATTTTTAAAATAAACCCCGTAAAATGTGGTGAGTTTCACCTCTAAATTTAAGGCAGCGTTTATGAGGTCAAAGCCAAGAATTCTTATGCTATAAAAAATGGCTGCAACAATGACAATGCCATAAACGCCGTAGTCACTAAATTTAAGCAGGGCGATCTGTGCTATGATCGTGCTAACACCAAGGATAGTGTTGGCAATGGCTGGTCGACGAAGCTTGTTTGTCGCGCTATCAAGGTTAAAAAGTGAAAAAACAAAGCTTATAAATACGATAGGCACAAGCGTGATCATCGAGACGTTGTAGATAAATTTGACCTCATCTGCGCTTTTAAAAGGTAGCCAAAGCGTGTAAAAATTAAGCCCAAAAACGACGAAAAATGCAGCTGGAGCGCTCATCACAAAGGCGATCACCTTCATCGAAAATTTAGCCTCTTTTATTAGGTCCGTGATCAAATTTTTAGAGTAAAGCTCGACAAATTTTGGCGCAAAGATACCGCTAAGCTGCGCCACAAAGCTCTCAAGTATGATAGGAGCGGCCTTGGCAACAGAAAGAAGACCAGTGGCGTTTGCATTGACAAAAATGTTGCAAATAAATAGATCCATGCCCGTTAAAAGTATGCGATTTAGCGCATTAAAGCTATTCCAAATGCCAGAGTTTAAAAGTTCTTTTATCTTAGAAAAGTCAAATTTACTAAGGCTAAATTTTAGCTCCGGCGTGATGCGAGCTGACATAAAAATGGTGCTAAAAAAGACAAAAAGGCTAGCAACTAGCGCTGAAATGGCGATGTATGAGATAAATGGCTTAAAAAAGAAAAAGAGCGCCACGATGAGAGCTGCTAGGATCGCGCTTGAGATGGCGTTTCTGATGGAGAGTAGGTAGAGCTTGTTTGTCACAAAAGCACAAACCGTCAAAACGCCGTTAAATAGCCCAACACAGAAATTTATAAAGTAAAAAAGAAGGGTCATTCTCACGTCAAATAGTAAATTTTCAGGGACATTTAAAAAGCTTTGCAAATTTAGTATAAAAATGGAGCTTAGCACCACTACAACAGCGCAAAAGAAGATATTTACAACAAGCACCGATGAATAATAGGTGTTTGCAAGGCTTAGATCCTTTTTGTGCCACGCATGAGCAACAAAACGCCCACTGACCGAGTTGATCGCCACGCTCACGACCGCTGCGTAGCTTACGATGGCGTTGCTAAGGCCCACAAAGCCAAAAGCCTCGTTGCCAAGGCTTTTTAAGATAAATGGCGTAAGAAAGAAATTTATGCCCATTGATACGACAAAAACGACGATCGAGCTTATTAGATTGATTAGCATTAGATTTTCAACCTATAAATTTTTACACCATTTGAAATAACAAATGGCTCAAAGTACCGCTCATCAGCTCGCTCAAATATAAAAAGCTGCACAAAAGATGAGTTAAAAGCATTTTCATCAAGCAATAATATCCGCGCATAGTCTTCCAAAAAAACCACATAAATTTTGGCGTTTTCATCTATGATTTTTTCATCTATTCGCAAATCTCTTCCAGCACCTTTTACCTTATAAAATGATTTTACGGCTATTTTCTCACCGTTATGTATGATAAATTTTTGCTCATTTGTAGGCAAAGCATAGCCATCTCCAAGGTCGATACCAGCTTCACTAATGCCATTTAATGCACTAACATGATAAAAATCCTCTTTTTGCTTTTTACCAGTTGTAATGTCGATATAGCTATACCTAAAGATATTTGGCGCGATGTCAATCATATTTGGCACAAGATAGTAAAAAACCTCTTTTTTTGCAGCTGGCAGAGTGAAATTTTTGCTTTCAAGCTGACTCAAAAAAGTATTTATATCGCTTGTGTTGTAGTCTTTTAAAATTTTATCTATTGGCCTTATATTTTGCTCAAGCGAGATGTCATTATACGTAACTGCCACTCTTGCAAGTCTAGCCGAAAATGCCTCATCTTTTCTCAAAGCAAGGCTAACAAAATAATTATTTTCGCTACCTTGTCTGCCAGGATCATTTAAAGTCATAACATCAGCAAAATACCTTATAGCATACCCGTAATCCCACCATGAAAATACATAATTATCGCGCTTTGTGACCTTTTTGAGCCCATCAAGCGCTACTGCTTCATCACGGCTAATTACAGTCTTTGGCCTATATGAATAAGCAAAATCTAAATTTATAGCAAGAGCAGCTACGGCAAAAACTAAAAATGATAAATTTTTAATAGATTTTCTAAGATCAAATAAATTTAAAAAAAAATGCAAAAAATACCCAAAACCAAGCGCAACAAGTGGTGTTACGTACATAACAAATCTAACTCCACCAAAGAAAGAGAGGAGTCCAAGTCCAAGCATTGGCAATGTAAGCAAGAATGGACGAAATTTAAAGCAAAGTAGCAAGTATCCAATAATAGCTGCCAGCAATATAAGAATATTTCCTGACATGAAATATATAAAATACAAAGGACTGGCACTTTTTACTTCGCTGATGTAATTATACTCATTTATAAAGTGAAATTTATCGCTAAGAATTTCATTGCCTTTAAAAACATAAATACCCATTTTTGAAGTAATGAAATCAAAACCACCAAAATAGATAAAAATAGCTAGCATCAAAGTAAGAAAAATGGCTAAATTTCTAGCTGAGAGTAAATTTTTATATTTGCAAAAAAGAGAGAAAAATAAAGCAATAACTGCTAAATTTAAAACCAAAATTTTATTTGCTATTAGTGGATCTTTAGTAAAAACATTTGAGCTTACGATGCTTATAAACATAAAAAATATCGCTTGATAATTTTGCAATCTATCTCGCATAAAAACTAGCGTATATAGTAAAAACATAAAGAAAATGCTTAAAATAAGTGCATATGAGCTTTGATACCACCAAAGATAAAGCGATACAAAGACTCCAGGCAAAACGATAAATTTTTGTTCATTTGTGTTTAAGAGCCTGATCAAAAAATAGATAATAAAAAGCGCAAATGTGACATTTAACATGTCACTATCAAAATATCCAGGCAATGTCCTTGAAAGATAGCTTGGCAAGACAACGCTCATAAATGCAGCCACAGCCCCAGCTTTTAGCGCCTTAAGCTCATTTGATATCAAAACAACTGGAAGTGCGATAAGAGGAGCTAAAAAGATGCTCATATAAAACATCACGCTTTCGATCTTAAAAGGTAAAATTTTGCAAATATAAAAAACTATAGTTGAGATTGGGTGATTAAAGGGGCTAAAGTCATTTTGCTGATGAAAGCCAGCTAGCATATCTCTAGCACCCTCTGCGTAATAATATGCGTCATTTGTTGTAAGCATAAACTCGCCATTAAAGTAAAACTCTGGCATCTCCTTTGCCCACAATACCCAAAGCATCCTAGCCGCAAATCCAAACAGATAAGCGACTAGAAATATAAGTAAAATTTTACAATTTACGCTTACTTTGTGCACTAAATTCCTTACAGCCTAGCATCAGCCTCTGGATAGATATTTTTTATATCATAAACTAAATGGCCTTTTAAATTTAGCTTTTTAAACTCATTGTGAGCTACGGCGATCACGATACAGTCGTAGTCATCTAGGTTATACTCTTTCACTAGATCAAAGCCGTACTCGTGTTTTACCTCAGCGCTATCAGCCCAAGGATCAGTCACATCGACCTTGCAGCCAAAGTCTTTTAACTCATCAACTACGTCTATAACGCGAGAATTTCTTATATCTGGGCAGTTTTCTTTAAATGTCATACCAAGAACAAGCACGCGGGCTTTGTTAATAAGCACGCCTTTTCTTATCATTAGTTTTATCACTTGATCAGCTGCGTATCTGCCCATATCGTCGTTGATACGGCGGCCTGCTAGGATCATTTCAGGATGATAACCTACCTCTTGAGCTTTGTGAGTGAGGTAGTATGGATCTACGCCGATGCAGTGACCGCCAACTAGACCTGGGCGAAAATTTAAGAAATTCCACTTCGTACCTGCAGCCTCAAGCACGTCGATGGTGTTGATGTGAAGCTTTTCAAAGAGCATAGCAAGCTCGTTTATAAATGCGATGTTTATATCGCGCTGTGTGTTTTCTATAACTTTTGCGGCCTCGGCTACCTTGATGCTTGAAGCTTTGTGAGTGCCAGCTGTGATGATCGAGCGATAAATTTCATCGACTTTATCAGCAATCTCTGGGGTTGAGCCGCTAGTGATTTTTTTGATTTTAGTTACGGTGTGTTCTTTGTCACCTGGGTTTATACGCTCTGGAGAGTAGCCGCAGAAGAAATCTTTGTTAAATTTAAGCCCACTCTTTTCAAGAAGTGGCACGCAAATTTCTTCTGTAACGCCTGGATAAACGGTGCTTTCATAGACAACGATGTCGCCTTTTTTAAGTACTTTTGCCACGCTCTCAGTCGCTTTTACGACTGGAGTTAGGTCAGGGCGCTTGTTCTTATCTATCGGAGTTGGAACGGTCACGATGAAGAAGTTGCAACTTCTAATATCATCTAAATTTAGGCTAAATTTCATGCCATTATCGATCGCTTTTTTCATCTGCTCGTTGCTAAGTTCAAGCGTTCTGTCATACCCAATTTTAAGCTCCTCTATACGTTTTGCATTTACATCAAAGCCCACTACTTCGTACTTTTCGCTAAAAGCTGCTGCAAGTGGAAGTCCAACATATCCAAGTCCTACTACTGCTATTTTCATTTACTTTTTCCTTTCTTTTTTGCTTCTATCTTTTTTACGCGTTCGTACATTCTTATTTCCGCACTTACACCTTTTGGAGTTATAATTCTAATAGGGCTAACGCCTGGTAAAATTTGAGTGAGCTCGTAATAAACCCGTCTCTTTTTCTTTCCGTCCTTGCATAGCATCATCGTTTGCGCTAGCTCATCCCCGCCGCTAAATTCGTAATAAATCCCGCGCGCGTCCTCTTTTTCCTCGAGCTTTCCGCCGAGCAAAAAGGCGAAGTTGCAGTCGATTTCTATCTCTTTAAAAAACGCGACTTCGTATTTAAAATAATCAGGCGGCATCTTTGAGATAGGTAACTCAAAAATATTTTCCTCGGTTTTTGGCGCATTTTCGCCTGCAAAAAGCGCAAATGGAAGCACGCAAGCTGCGATAAAAAGTAAAATTTTTCTCATGCCTTTACTCCGATTTGAAAATACTTAAATCCATGCTCAGCTAAAATTTTAGCGTTATATTGATTTCGTCCGTCAAATATGACGGCATTTTTTAGCCTCTCTTTGATCTCCATAAAATCAGGCGATCTAAACTCACTCCACTCGGTTACAAGCACCATTGCATCGGCGTTATCAAGCGCGTCATATTTATTTTTAGCGTATTTTATATCTAAATTTGGCATATATTTTTTAGCTTCTTCGCTTGATTTTGGATCATACGCCACCACTTTCGCACCAGCCTCATCCAAAAGCTTTATCAAAGTTAGCGAGCTAGCCTCGCGCATATCGTCTGTGTTTGGCTTAAACGCAAGCCCCCAAATAGCGATAGTTTTGCCCTTTAGATCGTCGCCAAAGAAGTTATAAATTTTATCAAACAGCACTCTTTTTTGAGCCTTATTTCTTGACTCGACCGCGTTTAGAAGCTCTGGCTCAAAGCCATTTTGTCTAGCTGTGTAGATGAGTGCCTCGACGTCTTTTGGAAAGCAGCTGCCACCGTATCCGCAGCCTGGATAGATGAAGCTATAACCGATACGAGAGTCGCTGCCGATGCCTTTTCGCACCAAATTTACATCAGCACCCACGCGTTCACAGATATTTGCTATCTCGTTTATGAAGCTTATTTTGGTTGCCAGCATCGAATTTGCAGCGTATTTTGTCATCTCGGCTGACTTTACGTCCATGCAAATGAGCCTGTCGTGATTTTTCATAAATGGCTCATAAAGCTCTCTCATCACGCTAAAGCCCCACTCGCTGCTAGCTCCGATAACTACGCGATCTGGCTTTAAAAAGTCCTCGACTGCCGCACCCTCTTTTAAAAACTCTGGGTTTGAAACGACTTCAAATTTAACCTCTACATTTCTCTTTTTAAGCTCAGCCTCGATCACCTCATGCACCTTAGCTCCAGTGCCTACTGGAACGGTTGATTTATCTACGACTATTAGTGGTTTGCTTAAATTTTCTCCGATCGATTTTGCCACCGAGAGAACGTATTTTAAATCCGCCTGTCCATCAGCGCCCATAGGCGTGCCAACTGCGATAAATAGCACATCTGCATGCTCTAGCGCCTCAGTTATATGCGTGCTAAATTTAAGCGAGCCATTTTTGTAGCACTCGCTCACGATATCAGCAAGCCCTGGCTCATATATCGGCACGATACCGTTTTTTAGTGCCTCGATTTTTTTTTCATCGACATCGACGCAGATCACGCTATTGCCCATTTTAGCAAAGCATGCACCACTTACTAGCCCGACATATCCGGTTCCAATCACAGCTACTTTCATACTTATCCTTAAATTTTCTTTTCCCACTCAAGGGCAGTTTTTATGATGAGCGCTAGATCATCTCTTTTTGGCTTCCAGCTTGTTAGCGAGCGTAGTTTGCTTGCGTTTGAGATGAGGATAGCTGGGTCGCCGTCTCTTCTTGGCGCGTTTAGCACTTTGAAATTTACTCCGCTCACCTCTTTTGCGGTCTCGATGACCTCTTTTACGCTAAATCCTCTGCCGTATCCCACGTTAAAAGTTTCACTTCCATTTTGACCGATATACTCAAGTGCGCTAATGTGAGCGTCTGCTAGGTCACTAACGTGAATGTAGTCTCTTACGCATGTGCCATCTTTTGTCGCGTAGTCATCACCAAAGATGCCCATGCTATCGCGCTTACCAAGTATAGTTTGCACAGCCACCTTGATAAGGTGCGTGGCATTTGGATAGTTTTGACCGATAAGTCCCTCTTCGTCTGCACCTGCCACGTTGAAGTAGCGAAGTATTGCAAATTTAAAATTTTCATTTGAAGCGGCGTAGTCTTTGATGATCTGCTCGCTCATAAGCTTACTTCTGCCGTATGGATTTATTGGGTTTGTAGGCGTTGTTTCGCTAACCTCCGCCACATCTGGCTCGCCGTAAACTGCAGCAGTTGAGCTAAATATAAATTTATTTACATTGTAAGCTTTTGCGTATCTTAGCACCCTTGCGACGTTTGCAGTGTTATTTAGATAGTATTTTAGCGGCTCGCTCATACTCTCAAAAACCTCGATAAACGCTGCAAAATGGATGATCGCATCAAATTTGCCATTTTCAAAAATTTCACTTAGATCATCTTCTAAATTTGCATTTATAAATTTAAAATTTCCGATTTTTTGGAGCGCCTCAAGTGCTTTTTGTGAGCCCTTGCAGAGATTATCGATGATGGTTATCTCATCTTTACCTTGCTTTAAAAGTGCTTTTACTACGTGGCTGCCGATGTATCCAGCACCACCTGTTACTAAAATTTTCAAGTTTAAGCCTTTCGTAAAAAGTGGTTAATTTTATCAAAAATAGGGTAAAACAAAAGTAAAGCAAGGCTTTTGAATAAATTTTAATCTTCTCTAACCCTTAAAAATATTGGAAATCTTGGCTTGCCATTAGCAGTTAAATTTTGAAATTTATATGTAATTATAGAGCCTATTTTTGGGGGATTTTGACGATTTTTGTCGCTTAGTCCTGAGCCTATTTTAAAGATAGTGCCAGATTTTGGCTCGCCAGCTTTTTCTTCATCCTGCTTGCCACCAAGTGCTTTGCAGGTAAGCGAGCCAGCAAATTTCGCATATTTGCCGCTACCTTTATTTATAGCGATTACTTCGCACTCGGCATCTTTAAATTTTTTAAATTTCAGTGCATTTTTGCTTCTTTTTCGCTCGTACGGTGTATTTGGCTCACGCACGACGGCTCCCTCTCCGCCCTTTGCGATAATGTCCTTTGTAAATTTTAAAAACTGGGCGTTATCTCGCATTTTTATCTGTTTTATGATGATTAAATTGTGATTTGGCTTATTTTTTAGAAATTTAGCCAAAACTTCAAGCCTATCAAGCAAGCCACCACTTGCCTCTGGCACGTCAAAAACATGAAATTTAAGCCTTCTCCACGCCTTTTCATCTGGCAACTTATCCATCACGGTCGCTTGAATTTCTTCAAATTTAAGCTCTTTTGCGTAAAGCTCGCCATCGAGCGCAAATTTAGGAAAATTTTTAGTAAAACTTAGCGGTGCATTTAGCTTTTTGCCCTGTCTTGAGAGTAAATTCTCTCCGTCCCAGTAGGCACGCACGCCATCAAGCTTCTCGCTAGCTAGCCAGCCTGAGATATTTTGATCTTTATACTCGCTAAGGCGCAATAAATCAAGAGAAAATGCAAAATTTAAAAGGACTAAAACCGCAAAAATTATTCTAATCAAGCTTTTGCCTTGCAAAAACAATAATCCATATGATCGTCCACCACGCCCACACTTTGCAAAAATGCATAGGTGCTAACAGAGCCTAGAAATTTAAACCCTCGCTTTTTTAGCTCCTTTGCCACAAAGTCTGACATAGGCGTAGTGGCTGGCACTTGTTTGATATCTTGATAGTGATTTATGATCTGTTTGCCATCAAATTTGGGGTCAAATTTTCTTAACAAATATCCCCAAAGATAGTCATAAAAGCTGCCAAATTCTTGCGTTACGGATAAAAATGCAATGGCATTTGCAGAAAGTGATTTTAGTTTTAATCTATTGCGAATCAGCCTCTCATTTTGCATAAATTTCGCTATCTCAGCCTCGCCGTAAAGCTTGATCTGCTCTGGATCAAAGCCATCAAATGCCTCTCTCATAGCCTCTCTTTTTTGAAGCACTCCATGCCACGAAAGTCCCGCCTGAAAGCCTTCCAGAACTATCATTTCAAAAAATTTTCTATCATCTTTTATGGCTTTGCCCCACTCATTATCGTGGTAAGCTATATCAAGCTCGCCTTTTGCCCATTCGCATCGCCTCATCTGCGTCCCTTAAATCTCAACCCCGTAAAACTCGCAGTACCACTCGATAAACCTAGCCACCCCGTCATTTACGCTAGTTGCGGGCTTATACTCAAAGTCCGCAACTAGATCGCTCACGTCCGCAAAGGTCGCAGGCACGTCGCCAGCTTGCAGCGGAAGGAAGTTTTTCTCTATCTCGCGGCCGATTTTTAGCTCGACGGCCTTGATGTAGTCCATGAGCTCTACGGGACTGTTGTTGCCGATATTATAGACCTTAAACGGCGCGCTTGAGCTGGCAGGATCGGGATGCTTCGCGTCCCACGCGGGATTTGGCTTGGCTGGGTTATCGACGCATTTTATGATGCCCTTTACGATGTCGTCCACGTAGGTAAAGTCGCGCTTCATCTTGCCGTAGTTAAAGACGTCGATTTTCTTGCCTTTTAGCGCGGCATCGACGAACAAAAACAGTGCCATATCAGGGCGTCCCCATGGTCCATACACCGTAAAAAAGCGAAGTCCAGTCGTTGGCACGTTAAATAGATGACTATAAGTATGTGCCATCATCTCGTTACTCTTTTTAGTCGCTGCGTAGAGGCTTATTGGGTGATTCACCGCCTCGTGCGTAGAAAATGGCATGTTCTCATTTAGTCCATAAACCGAGCTAGAGCTTGCATAGACTAGGTTTTTGATCTCATTGTGGCGGCAGCACTCGAGGATATTCACAAAGCCCGTGATATTACTGTCTATATAGGCTTTTGGGTTTATGAGCGAGTAGCGAACGCCAGCTTGTGCGGCTAAATTTACTACTACGTCAAATTTTTCTTTGGCAAAAAGCTCTTTCATTGTCTTTTCATCAGCGAGGTCTGATTTTATAAATTTTAAATTTGGATGCGTTTTTGAGATGATAAGCTTGCCATAGTCTATCTCGCTCGTATCAAAGCCAGCCGTTTTTAGGCGTGCAAGCTTTAAATTTACGTCGTAATAGTCGTTTATCACGTCATATCCAACGACCTCATCGCCTCTTTTTACAAGGGCATTCGCAAGGTGAAATCCTATAAATCCAGCTGTTCCAGTTACTAAAATTTTCATATTTTTCCTTTCATTTTTGGCTTATTTTAGTGCAAAAATGTAAATTTACGTATTTAGATCAGGGTAGTCCCAGGCGTTAAATTCAGACTTTATATCATCATTTTCTTGTCCTTTGCAACATAACCACTCAAGCCCTGCACGTCTTTCCATAACGATCTCTTCGTCAAGTCCAGCAACCTTTTTGCCATTTACCCTTGCATCCACACACGCCCAGTGGTAGCGATAAACTAGGTCAAGTTTGTTTAAAATTTCATCCAAACTGCGCGGTTTTGAGCGGTTTTTGAGTCCACCCTCTCTAAAGATATCCATCACAAAATCACAGTCGCAAATTTTATCCATCTTACCGATATCTTCAGCAATACCAAGTACCCAAAGCAAGATCCAAAGCGACTCATACTTCCAGCCCATATTTACGGCTAAATTTATATCAGCCCTGCCCTCTACGACCTCTTTTTCTTTTACACTTAGATTACCATAAAAATCGCCCAAAAAGTCTTTAGCCCAAGCTATCTCATCTTCACTTAGGTGGCCATTGTCGCGGATAGTGCAAGCACACATAATGGCCGTAAATGAGCAAACCGCACGAGCAATGATCTCATCAACGCTTCTTGGCGTAACTTCACTATTGTCATACCTTAGTGGCAGGCTCTCAAGCACAGCCACACCCTCTTTTTTTAAAATTTTTATACTCTCATCTTTTCTTTGTTGTGCTGTTTTTGGCATATCCGCACCTTTTTTAAAAATATCAAACACTCCCATTTTTATCCAAAAAACTCAGCGTTAAATTTCTCTTCGTTAAAATTTTTACCTAAAAATTTACAAGCTTCGATCATATCAGTTCTTGCTATTTCAAAGCAACTCGTAGCCCCAGGGCTTGGAGTCATATTAAAACTTATGCCCTCGCCTGTGCTTATCTTGCCCTCGCCAAGCTCAAGGCACTTTTTATTACGGTCGATAACTTGCGGTCTTACGCCGCCAAAATTTACAGCATAGCTTAGGTCATTTTCACTTAGGCTTGGCACAATCTTTCTGGCATCTTTTACAAATTCTTTTTTATTGATAAATGGCACTTCAAATAAGAAATTTCTTAAAATATAAGATCTGATGTCGCTATCTTTTAAGAGATTTGTAAAGACTTCAAAGATATTTTTATCAAATTTTAGACATTTACAAAAGTCAAAAAAGCTTGAACAGCCGTGGTATCTCTCTAGTTTTGGTATGACTAGAGCTGTTGGTCCAAAGCGAGTGTTTCCATTAGCTAGGATATCTGGATCGCCGTGAAGCGCGGCAAATGGTAGCTTATCGTTTTGTACCATATAAACTTTGCCGTTTAGCAGGCGTTTTTTTGCGAAATAAAAGCTTCCAGCAACAGGCAATGTGCTAAGATGAAGTCCATAACCCATTTTGTGAGCCAAAAATAGCGAGTGTCCTCCAGCATCTACTACAACGTAGTTTGCGGTGATCACCTCGCCATCATTTATCTTTATGTGAAATGTATCGCCTGCCTTTTTTATATCAGTTACTTCTGAGTTTAGACTGATCTCGTAGCCATCTCCGCCTAAATTTAGCGCATTTTGCACAAGTGAGTTTGCTAAGCCACCAAAGTCCATCGTCGTAAACTGCCCATTTTGCGTGCCTATGGCGATGATGTTTTCTGGCCTCTCATTGCCATTTGCATCAAAAACGACGTTTGGCTCGATTTGTTTTAACTTCTCTTTGCCATAAATTTCAAGGTAAGGAAAAAGCTCTCTAAAACTCTCATATCGCTCTTTCATGCGCTCTACTTCGGCATCTCCGATAGCTAGTGCCATCTTTTGATGAGCGAACATATATTTACCATCAAGATTGTATTTTAGAGCATATTTTACTGGCATATTTGCCACACGAGAGACTTTTTTTGCCTTTTCTAGTGTGTAGTTTGTCTCGATATCGCCACAATGAATGGTTTGTGAGTTGCCTTTGCCGTTTGAATTTAGAGTAGCTACGCCGTCATATTTTTCTAAAAGTGCGACCTTTTTTATATCACTAAATGCAGCCAACTCATAAAAGAGCGCCGTCCCACTAATGCCTGCTCCGACAATTACCACTTCAAAGTGCTTCTGCCTCATTTTTTCTCCCAAAAAGTTTAGTCGTCAAAATGATACTATATTAATTTTAAAACAAACAGCATGATGAAAAAAGCTAGAATTTTTATATAAAAGAGAAATTTGGCAAGGCTTTCACCTTGCCTTGAAGTTAAAATTTATAAGATACGTTTACTTTGAAATTTCTACCTGGCTCCCAGTCTACATAGTCTGGATTGCCTGTATAATCAGCCATTCTTTGAGACTGCGAAGCATAAGTTTTATTAAAGAGGTTATAAATTCCAGCATTTATCTCTAGTCCTTTAAATTTACCGCTACTTGGCGTATAGCTAGCATAGATGTCGCTGACCGCATAGCTTGGTATCTTGGCATTTTCACTATTGCCAGCCGAGATGGTATTTTTCGAGGCAAAGTAGATTAGGTTATAGCCTATTAGCGTATCAATCCTTGAAAATGCATACTCGGCGTTAAATGTGTATTTATCGCCTTGATCTCGGTAGCCAATGATATTTGAGGTGTAGTAGCTGCCGTTTGCTTTAGCAACCCTATCTTTGTATTTTACATTTTGATGAGTGTAGCTAGCAGCTAGGCTTAATGCATCTAAATTTAGCCTTGCAAGTAGCTCAACGCCACTTATATCAGCCCCGCCAGCGTTTATCCTAGCTAAGGTTGGATTTACGCCACCATTTGCTGCGTTGTTATCTACTATTAAATTTTTATATTTTGTCATAAAGTATTTTGCAGAGAGGCTGTACGAGCTAGTTTCACTTATTTCACCTTGATATCTAACGCCCGTCTCATAGCTATTGCCAGTTGTCGCTTTTAGATCTTTATTTGCCGCCCAGCTTAAAGGCCTGCCCCTACTAGTTCCACTCGCCATCATAGACTCCATGACGTCAGGCCCTCTAAAGACCCTCGCATAGCTTGCAAACGCATGCAAGCCTTTAATGATCTCATAATCAAGCGCAAGCGCTGGGGTAAATTCGTTAAATTTATAAGTGTAGCTCTTTACATTTCCAGCCCTGCCATCGTAGCTTTTTAGCTCATGGTGCGTATATCTGATGCCAGGTGTAACGGTTAGCGAGCTAAAATTTAGTGCATCTTCTGCGTATATCGAGTAGTTATTTACCTTTTCTGGATAGCGATTGTCTGGTTTGTTGAAATTTTTACTTTGATAAAACTCAGCACCATATCTAAATGTCTGCGTCAAAGTGCCGGTCTCGACTATACTCTTAGCCTTTGCATTTATACCGTTTGTTTTTACGCCTAAAATTTTTAAGACCGGGTCATCTTTTTTATGCTCGGTATTGTATACCGTTACATCTAAATTTAGAAGATCACTTGGTTTGTACTCGTATTTTAGCGTTGTAGTATCACGTTCATATTTTCGGTTATCAACAGGATAATCACCAGTATACCAGCTGCCAAACTCGGCTCTCATTGGATACATGCCCTTAAATTCATTGTGCTCTCTTGAGATAGAAATTCTATGCGCATCAAGGAAGCTGTAACCAAGCTTTAAAAGATAGCTAAGGTCGTTGCCGTCGCCGCCTATCTTTCTTTTGTTGCCGCTTTTGCCGTAGTCGTAGCCCTTATGATTAATAGCGGCTATAAAGTCAAGCCCTTCAACCGGTGCAGTAAAGAGCATAAGGCCTTGAGAAAATTCGCTGTTATTTGAGGCGTATCCTGTCTTTATCTTTGCGCCGATGATCTCACCATCATCAAGCAAGTCTTTTGCATCAACCGTTTTAAAGGCGACCGAACCGCCAAGTGCGCCCGAGCCGTTTACCACTGATCTTGAGCCAACCTCGACATCAACAGCTTTTATAAGATCTGGATCGATCAGCAAGTCAGCGTTGTGGTGAAATGTATTTCCGTTTTGTTTTGCGCCGTCTATCGTGATATTTAGACCGCGGTCGCTCACGCCCCTCATGTAAATTTTTTGATTCATGCCGTTCGTGCCGCCCACATAAACACCAGGAATATCTCTCATCACGTCTTTTACTAGGCCAGCGTTTCTAGTTGAAATTTTGATGTCATCAACGCCGTATCCGCCACTACTACTTGTTACCTCAACTCCGCTTAATACGCTCTCGTCTGCCCCATTTGCACAAACTGCTATGCTTGCTGCAAGAGATAGTTTAAATAAGCTTTTAAATCTCATATTTTCTACTATTTTGGTTATTAAAATTACTATTTTAATTTTATAGCATAATTTTGAGATTGAATATTATAATTTTAAATATAAATTTTGGATAAATTTTTTAGTTTTTTGGCAAAAATATAAATTATTTTTAAATTTTAATTATCTAATAAATTAATTAGATTCTGAGATAAGGAACGAAATTATATAATTTTATCAAGGTAGTAAATAAGGTTAATTTTTAATAAAAAATTCTTAAATTTTACAGATAATTTTTATCAAGAAAGGCTTAAGAAATCTAAAATAAATTTTACTTTTTTAGCGCTCAGATTTTTTTTATAAACACTCTTAAGTAGCTTATGAATAATTTTTATAAATTTTAAATAAAATAGAGCAAAACTCCTGGATCTGCTGGAAGTATCATATAAATTTACTAGACGCCCCTTAAAGGCAAAAATGAAAAATTCATTCATACAAACATCATCTTTTTTCATGTCTTTTAGTCTTAACTTTATGTCGACGCCTTGCCAAAGTATCGGCGGTAGCGCAAATATCGTCCTATCAAGACTAAAATTTCTCACATCCTCGCGTCAACCATCCCAGTGGTAAAGCTCGCAAAATTTAGATATATCCCCACTTAGCACCCAGTAAAAACTACGAGTAGCCAAGCTGTGCATCTTCCCATTTGCCGCTATCTAGCGCGCAGTAAAAGATATTGCCAGCTTTGCCACCAAAGTCGACGCCATTTAGTGTGAAAATTTTACCCAAAATATCGTTTGCCACGAACAAATAGCTAGGCATCTGCCTTGCTTCGCTAAAGCTTTTACCAAGGTAAAGCTGTAAATTCCCCGCTTCATCTGTTCACATCCTGAGCCAAGCATACACAGCCAACCTTCATCCATCACGATGCCACCATACCTATAAACAAGCACACCCATCGACGATCGAGTGGCTACTTGAAGCCCAAAAAAATCGCTCTTTGCGCCCTGCCCTCATCACGCAGTAAAATTTCACCCATTTTTAGCTTATTTAGCCGTTCTTCGACCAAGCTCCCAAGCCCGGCTTATTTGTATCTATAAGCCACCCTAGAGCTCTTATTGCGTACCGTTACAATAAATTTAATGAAATTTAAAAGAAGAATTTGGCGAGTCACCCCACCAAATTTGTATTAGTAGATTATTTTGCGTCCCAAGCTAGGATCGTGTTGCCTTCGGCGTCGGTAGCCACGTCGCCCATACCCATGATGTTGTAGCCGCAGTCTACGTAGTGAACCTCACCTGTTACGCCGCTAGCTAGGTCGCTAAGCAGATACATAGCGCTGTTGCCGACGTCTTCAGTCGTGACATTGCGTTTTAGCGGGCTATTTACTTCGTTATAGCGTAAAATCATCCTAAAATCGCCGATCCCGCTTGCAGCAAGCGTTTTAATCGGACCCGCGCTGATAGCGTTTACGCGGATATTTCTAGCGCCAAGATCGTGAGCGAGGTAGCGCACTGAGCTTTCAAGAGCTGCTTTTGCGACGCCCATGACGTTGTAGTGAGGTACAAATTTCGGCCCGCCAAGATAGGTGAGAGTAAGTACCGAGCCGCCCTCTTTTAGCACCGGAAGCACCGCGCGCGTAAGGCTCAGTAGTGAATACACGCTCGTACCCATCGCGATATCAAAGGCTTCTTTGCTCGTGTTTACAAACTCACCCTCAAGCGCTTCTTTTGGTACGTAAGCCACTGCATGCACAACAAAATCGATCTCGCCAAGGTCTTTTTTGATCCTATCAGCAAGGCCGTCTAGGTGAGCTTGGTTATTTACGTCAAGCTCATAGACAAATTTGCTACCAAACTCCTCAGCGATCGGCTCTACGCGCTTTTTAAGAGCATCGTTTAGGTATGTAAATGCCATCTGCGCACCTTGATCATGACAAGCTTTTGCGATGCCGTAAGCTATTGATTTAGCATTAGCAACGCCTACGATCAGACCTTTTTTACCTTTTAGTATCATCATTTCTCCTTTTTATTTTGTTTGACTTTTAAGCGATATTTAAATTTTAAACCAAATTTAATAGCGGCAGTATCGTGAGATGAATTTTAATGTTGTGTAGAAATTTTAGGTCAAGACTAGGCAAATAGCAGCCTGTCGCAGACTTAAAATTTCGAACTCATTAAAAGGCACTCACGAGACAACGCGTATCAAATTTAGAAAATTATTCGCATCCCAGCTGGCCGTGCCTACCAAAACCCCATCGCAGCTTTTTATACCTGCGATATCAGCGATATTTGCTGCATTGACGCTTCCGCCGTAAAGTAGCGGCACATTTGCCTTTGTCTTTAAAAAACTTAGCACCTCATCTATCTGCTCTATGCTAGCGCTCTTGCCGGTTCCTATCGCCCAGATCGGCTCGTAGGCGATCAGCAGCCGCTCGTAGCCAAGGTCGATATTTTTTAGCTGTTCCGCCAAAAACTCCTTCGTGCCGCCAGCTTCGTTCACGCTCAAATTTTCGCCAATGCAGTAGACGATCTGCCAGCCCACCTTTACGGCAAAATCAAATTTAGCTCGCAAAAGCTCCTCGCTCTCGCCAAGCTCGCGTCGTTCGGAGTGCCCGATCAGCACGCTTTTTACGCCAAACTCGTCCAGCATCGCCTTACCGATCTCTCCGGTGTAAGCGCCGCTTTCGCATGGGTAGAAATTTTGCGCGCCGAGTTTAAATTTATGAGCCGCGCCATCAAGCGCGCTAAACGGGGGGAATACCGTCACGTCGTCGTTTGCGCTTAAATTTGCGTCTAAAATTTCAGCGTATTTAGCAAAGCTAGCTCTCGTGTGATTGCACTTCAAATTTGCTAAAAACCTCACTCCGCAGCCTTTCTAAGCGGTTTTATACCAGGTAGCTCCTTGCCCTCGATAAGCTCCAAGCTAGCACCTCCGCCCGTGGAGATAAAGGTCATCTCGTCGGCGTCTCCCGCGCGCTCGACCACGTCAGCCGTATCACCGCCGCCAACGACAGTTGTCGCGTGAGTGTCGATGATAGCGTGGCTCATTTTGATGCTACCTTTGCTAAATTTATCCATCTCAAAAACGCCCATAGGTCCGTTCCACCAGATAGTTTGCGCATCGGCGATGACCTCTTTAAATAGCCTAATCGACGCAGGTCCTATATCAAGCCCCATCCAGCCATTTGGGATCTCTTGGGCAGGGACATATTTTACGGCACTTTCAGCTGAAAATGTCTGAGCAGCGACGACATCTACTGGTAGGTAAATTTTCACTCCTAGCTCTTTGCCTTTTTGTAAAATTTGCCTTGCATCTTCGATGAGCTCTTCTTCAAGGAGCGAATTTCCGATGTTTTCGCCAAGTGATTTTAAAAATGTAAATGCCATGCCACCGCCAATTATGAGCTTATCGACGCGTGGCAGAAGGTTATGTAGGGCTTGAAGCTTACCACTAACCTTTGAGCCACCCACGACTGCGACAAATGGACGAGATGGATGTTTTATCAAATTTTGAGCGAAATTTATCTCTTTTTGTAGTAAAAATCCCGCTGCTTTGTGCTTTTCATCATAAAATTTAGTGATCGCTTCGACAGATGCGTGAGCCCTGTGGCAAACGCCAAATGCGTCATTGATGTAAAATTCGCCGTATTTAGCGAGCTCGGCGGCTAGCGCCTCGTCGTTTTTGGTCTCGCCCTTTTCAAAGCGTAAATTTTCAAGAAGCAAAATTTCGCCCGGTTTTAGCGCGGCGACTTTAGCTTTGGCGTCCGCGCCGACGACGTCCTCGGCAAATATCACGTCTCTATCAAGCAGTCTTGAAAGCCTCTTTGCCACGCCTCGTAGCGAAAATTTCTCCTCAAAGCCGTTTTTCGGGCGTCCTAGGTGGCTAGCCAAAACCACGCTGCAGCCGTTATCTAGGCAGTAGCGGATAGTAGGGATCGCCGAGCGGATACGGCGGTCGTCGGTGATGTTCAAAAACTCGTCCATCGGCACGTTAAAATCGCACCTGACAAATACCTTCGCGCCGCCGAGCTCAAGGTCGTTGATCGATAAAATTTCACTCATTTTTCACCCTTTAAATTTACTTCGTAGCCACGATCTTAGCTAGATCCACAAGCCTTGTCGAGTAGCCCCACTCGTTATCGTACCACGCAAAGACCTTCACCATATCATCAGCAATGACCTGCGTAGTGTCGCTGGCTACGATGCTGCTGTATGCACTCGTGCAAAAGTCGCTGCTAACCCTATAATCGTCATCGACGAATAAAATTCCCCTTAAATTTGACTCAGCAGCCGCTCTAAACGCCTCGTTTATCTCCTCTTTGCTAGCAGGTCTTTTTAAAACCGCCGTTAGATCAACCATAGAAACGTTTGCTACCGGTACGCGCACGCTTTGTCCGTGCATCTTGCCGTTTAGCTCGGGAAGTACTTTTGCGATCGCTTTTGCAGCTCCGGTTGTCGTAGGTCCGATATTTAGCGCTGCAGCGCGTGAGCGGCGGAAATCTTTAGCTTTTACATCAACTAGGCTCTGACCATTTGTATATGCGTGTATCGTAGTCATCAGCCCTTTTATGATGCCGAATTTATCGTTTAGCACCTTTGCCACTGGAGCTAGGCCGTTTGTGGTGCAGCTTGCGTTTGAGACGATCGCTTCGCCTGCGTATTTATCATCGTTTACGCCGACTACAAATGTTGCTGTATCGTCTTTTGCTGGAGCGCTCATAACGACTTTTTTGACGCCGCGAGCAAGATATGGCTCACATTTTTCAGTGGTTAAAAACTTGCCAGTACACTCTAAAACTACGTCCGCGCCGTAATCTACGTAGCCTAGCTCGTTTAGATCTCTTGTTGAAAAAACTCTTATCTTTTTGCCATTTACTTCTATAAATTCGTCGCTTATCACCTTAACGTCTTGCTTAAATTCGCCGTGCACGCTGTCGTATTTGAGCAGATAGCGCGTCATATCCCTTGTTGCGGTGTCGTTAATAGCGACAAGCTCAACATCATCACGCTCTAAAATAATACGAGCGGCACACCTACCGATACGCCCAAAGCCGTTTATTGCTACTTTAACTGACATCTTAGCTCCTTTTGATATAATTACGCCTAATTCTACAAAAAAGAATTTTAAAACAAATATAAACAAGGCACTTTAATAGATGAAGTTAGCACTTTTTGGCGGGAGCTTTGATCCGGTTCATTTAGGACACGATAGCATTGTGAAAATGGCACTAAGCGGCCTTGACATCGACAAGCTCATCATCATGCCAACTTTTATAAGTCCCTTTAAGAGCGAATTTTCAGCTCCGCCAGAGCTTCGCCTAAAGTGGATAAGAGAAATTTGGGGCGGACTAGAGAAGGTCGAGATATCAGACTATGAGATAAATTTAGCTCGCCCAGTGCCTACCATAGAGACGGTTAAGTATTTGTATAAGAAATTCAAGATAGAGAAATTTTATCTCATAATAGGCGCGGACCACCTAGCCACGCTTGATAAGTGGCACGGATATGAGGAGCTAAAAAATTTAGTGCAGTTTGTGATCGCTAAGCGCAATCACATAGAAATTCCGCGAAATTTACAAAAAATGGACGTGCACGTGGATGTTAGCTCGTCGCAGATCAGGCACCAAAAGGGGCTTGATGAGCTGCCTAGCGAGATAAAAGATGAGATTATAAATTTTTACCAAGGATTAAAGATGCAAGAGAGATCGATGCAAGAGCGCACCGAAAGTATAGTTAAGGTTTTAGACGCAAAAAAGGCTGAAGAGATACAAGTGTTTGATATGAGCGGGGATGATTATTTCGTAAAGGCCGTAGTTATCGCTACTACGCTTGGCGAGAGGCACGCTTACTCGCTGGCTGAGGATCTAAAAGAGGAGCTTAAGCCTCTTGGAGAGAAATTTATAGGCACGGAGAGCTCGCCTGACTGGATCGTGATGGACCTTGGCGACATTTTGATACACCTTTTGAGCCCAGCTTACAGGGCAAAATACAACATCGAAGAGTTTTTGCAAAAGCTAAAAACTAGCAAAGAGTCTTAACAAATACAAGCGATGAGCAAATAAGCCATAAAAATATAAAAAATGCTAGCAAAAATGGCTTTTTACCCGTCGCTTTAAAAATGCTTCTATCTATCCCAAATCCTAAAGCACACATCGCGACGCAAAGACAAATGCTAGCAACCAGCTTTAAAATTTGTACCAAATTTTCAGGGAAAAATGGCAAAGATCTAACGCAGATCGCCACTAGGAAAAACAGCGCAAACCATGGTATGCTCTTTAGCTTTGAGCCACCGCTATTTTGGCTTAAATTTAAGAAATTTAGCAAAAACAAAAATGGCACAAGCATGATGACACGAAGCATTTTTATGATGACGGCAGTGCTGCTTGCTGTGCCATCAAATGCTGCTGAGGCTGCCACTACATGGGCTACCTCGTGAAGTGAGCCGCCGATAAAAAAGCCAGTTTGGTGTGACGTGAGAGCTAGAAATTTAGCGATAAATGGATAGATAAACATACCAATCGTCCCAAAGAGCACCACCGTGCAAATGGCGATAGCAAGCTTGTTTGCGTCTGCTTTTATCTCATTTTGTGTAGCCATAACAGCAGCTGCTCCGCATATACTTGCCCCTGAGCCAATGAGCACAGTACTATCCTTGCTAAGCCCCAAAGCCTTAGCGGTAAAAAGTGCAAAGCAAAAGGTCGCAAAGACCATAAAAGCTGCGTATATCACGCCTAGAGTGCCGACACTTGCGATCTCACTAAGGCTTATGTTAAAGCCAAAAAGTATGATGCCTAGCCTTAAAATTTGCTTCCCAGCGATCGCTACGACGCCACTACTTTTTAAAATTTGAGTTTGTTTTGTAAAAAGATTTGCAAAAATGGCGCCTAGAATGATAGAGATGATGAGCGGGCTGGTGTGAAATTTGGCCAAAACCGTGTTTGAGAGCGCAAAAGAAACGCCGCATATGAGCGCCAAAACAAGCACAGCAAGAAATTTATGAGACATATTTTAACCTTAACTCTTTTTTTAAAAATGCAATTAGCACGTTTGGGTATAATTAGACGAATTTTATAATGCAAATTTAAAATAAAGATAAAGGGATAGGCCTATGATCATCCTTGGCGAGAAATATGCTTTTACCAGCTTAGAACTAGAAAAGCTTAGAAAGAAATTTGGTCAAGTAAATTTTTTATCCCATGAAAATAGCGACGCAAAAGCCTTGCGAAGCGCACTAGAAAATCTCATAAAATCAGGCGATCAAAGGCTGATCGTACTAAATACTGCAAAGCCAGTCGATGGCAAACTGGTGAGATTTCTCACGCTTTTGCAGTTTAAAACGAAGTATAAAAAGATAAAATTTCTAAACGTAGAGAATTTTTTAGAAATTTATCTGCACAAATGTTATATCCCAGAAAATGGCGAAAATCTTAATTTTTTAGATGAGATAAGGCCTTATAGTGCCTTTGATTACGCACTCAAGCGAATGATCGATTATGCTGGCTGCTTAATACTTTTCATCTTGCTTTTTGGCCTAAAATTTTATGTAAAAAGAAAGATAGATGAGCAATCGCCTGGAAGTCTTTACTTTTTACAAAGTAGAGTTGGGCTGGATAATAGAGAATTTGAGTGCATAAAATTTCGTTCGATGATGGAAGATGCCGAGAAAGATGGAGCAAAATTTGCTAGTGAAAATGATGAGAGAGTGTTTGAGTTTGGCGAATTTATGCGAAAAACTCGTATAGACGAGGTGCCACAGTGCATAAATGTCTTTCGAGGGCAAATGCATCTGATAGGGCCAAGGCCTGAGCGAAGACACTGGATAAATTTCTTTGAAAAAGAGATACCCTACTACAACGAACGTCATATCGTTCGCCCAGGGATAACTGGCTGGGCGCAGGTAAACTACCCTTATGGCTCAAATACAAACGACGCCAAACAAAAACTCATGTATGATCTTTATTACATCAAACACTGGTCACTTTGGCTGGATATAAAGATCATAGTAAAAACCATTGCAATTGTATTTGAGAAAAGGGGAGTTTAGCCTATTTATTTTTTGTATTTAGTTACCCCATTGTAGGCGTAAAATACAAAATAATATAAGCTTTTTAAAAAGCTTAGCTTCTCTATATCTCTATAAATTTTCCACTGGTATTTGGCTGCTTTTACCTTGTTTGAAGATACTGAATTTTTACGAATTCTATAGGTAGCCAGTGGCTCCGAAATACCCTTAGTCTCGCCAATAAGCTTTAATATTTTCAACCACAACCCATAATCTTGTCTTTTTAAGATCAGTGGCATATATTGTTTACCTATTTTTTTTG
This sequence comes from Campylobacter concisus, assembly GCF_003049705.1. Taxonomy (NCBI): domain Bacteria; kingdom Pseudomonadati; phylum Campylobacterota; class Epsilonproteobacteria; order Campylobacterales; family Campylobacteraceae; genus Campylobacter; species Campylobacter concisus. The sequence continues at coordinate 209,543 of NZ_PIRF01000001.1, read as the reverse complement.
TGTCATATATTGCAGTTAAGCATCCCACACTGCATGTTTTTAACATATTAAAATATGAAATTTTATCTTTTGTGATAAAAACACCTAAGTGTTCATTATCCTCTCCAACAAGCCTATACGAACTATATGTAAAAGCCAGATCATTATCATGCATAAAATTTATTTGAGTTTCAAGTTTGTTTGGCAGCCACACATCATCAGAGTCTAAAAAAGCTATATATCTACCACTTGCAGCTTCTATAGCCGTATTTCTAGCCACAGCTGGACCGCTATTTTTTTGTAATTTTATTAATTTTATACGGCCATCGCTATCAACATACTTTGTTATTATCTTATTTGAATCATCTGGCGAACAATCATCTACAATTATTAGCTCCCAGTTAGAATATGTTTGCGCCAGAACGGACTCTATTGACTCTATAATAAATTTTTCAGAGTCATATGACGGCATAATAATAGTAACGCTCATTGCGCACCCTTGTCGTCAAATGCATTTTTGTATCCATTACCAAAGACATTACCAGAATAAAAAGATCTGACTTGTTCTCCGCTGACACTATCACTGAAAAAACTATAGTTGTATTTATGATAAACATCTTTGTCATACCCCATCAAGTCCAATATAGATGGAAAAATCATAAAATGGCTATATATATTTTTATCAAATTTATATTTACTAGTGATGTCTTTTGCAAAAAGCAATATAGGAACAGTTGCCGTTGTCTTTGGCGGATTTAGCTCCATTCCATAGTGCATAGTAGTGCCGCTCTCTGCTATATTGATCCCATGATCAGAAGTATAAATAATAATCGTATCATCCAAAGATATATTGCTTAATAATTCTTTAAAGAACCCATCCATACTCCATCTTAGGCTATTTACATATGTGTTTATAGCTCTATCCCTATTGCTAAATTCAACCGACTCCATGTTTTCAAGGACGGGTGAAAAGGTGGCTGAATTTTCTGGATAGTTCATCTTCCATGGAACATGAGAGCCATATTTCACGATATAAATAAAATTATGGTCATTTGATGATAGTATTGTCTTTATTTTTGGTATCAACTTTCTATCCAAATAATAAAATGGTTTTCTATCTTTAATAGTAAAATACTCATCTATGTATTCTAGATCGTAGCTAGACATAAAATTTTGTAGTTGCTGATACTCCACCTGACTATCTAGATAGTATGTGTGGAAATTTGCATTTTTTGCATATTGAAATATATTAGGGATTGCCAATGTAGCAAATTTATTATCTGGCAAATCTCGCATCTGGACACCATTTCTTATTATGTATTGAGATGGCGCAGAGTTATTGCCACCAGAAGAAGCTATGCCCAAACTAACGACATTATCATATGTATCAAGAAAAGGAGTGGTCTGCATGTTAAATCCATTGATAGATAGATAATCTCCCCTTACACTTTCATCAACAATTAAAATAATATTCTTATATTTTGCAGCACCGTCTGGACGGATAGTCAAAGCATCCCTTGCTTTAAATTTGATATCAAAATAGCCATTATGTTTAGCTGCGTATATATACATAGGTATTTTTGTAAAAAATGGATACTCATATGCTGCATACGCTGACTTATTAAAGACCATATATGACCCAACCAATGAAAGTGGCAGCATAATAATTGGAATGTAGAAAAATTTAATATCTATAAATTTTCGTATAATTTTTATTGTAAACAAGACAGTTACAGATATTAGCAGTGAAATTATTATTGCCCCAGAATAAGCCCAAAAAGCACCTAATATATGAGATGTTTCATGATAGGCAAGTACTATCTGGTGCATAGAAATTCCAGTACCATTCTTATCAATAAGATAATATACGATATCCACATTAAGTAAAATAAATAATGCAAATATCAAAATTTTAAATATCACACCATTTTTCATAAATAAGATAAATATAAGATTAGCAAATACAAACAAGTAAGATGCAACATATATTGATACTTTTAGCAACCCCTTAGGTCCATGCGGTTGATACAGCACATCCATAATATTAAAAAAAGCAAAATTACTCAATGAATTTATGCCAACAAAAACAACAAGCGAACATAAAAATAATAACAAATATTTACTCAATAATTTTTTTGTAATCATGGACCAAATCCTCTATACTATTTAAAGTTTTATGCTTTACATTTTTACTGTTTTTAGCATCCAGGATCGCTTGAGACAATCCAACTATATCACACTTTCTAACGATTTTACCATACTCATCATTACCTATCAACTCTTTTGATCCGGCCTTAAAATCAAAAGATATGATTTTAAGATTATCAAAGACCATAGCTTCAGCTAGCGCATTTGGATATCCTTCGTATAGTGATGTAAAAGCAAAAATATTGGCTCTTGATAGATATTTATATGGATTTTTCCTATATCCCAATAAAAAAACAAAATCACATAACCCCAGCTCAGAAATCAGCCTCTCCAAATACTCACGCAAGGCCCCTTCTCCAATTATCAAAAGACAGTAGTTTGATCTACTTGGTAACATTGCAAATGCCCTAATAAGATACTCTTGTCCTTTTTGTTTATCCAGTCTACCAACATTAACAATAACCTCCTTTTCAGCAAAAAGAGGAAGCAACTCTACTTCTATCTCCTCTTTTCCAAGCCTAGTAATAATTTTAGCATCATAAGCATTTTCTATAACTGTAATTTTATCTCTATCACAATTATAAAATTGAACAAGCCCTTCTTTAATATCTACAGAATTGCAAGTAATGGCATCAGCCTTATTATAAAGTACTTTTATGGCGTTATTAAAGAAATTTTTTTTAAAATCATGCTCAAAAAAATCTTTTGTATATATTCTTTCACTTATGATGCTTTTAAATTTTTTAAATAGCAACTTAGACAAACAATTTATTATGTTTGAGCGGTGTTGAAATGACAAAACAACATCTATATTTAAATTTTTAATTAAGCCTATTAGCCTAAAAACATCTAATAAAATTGTTATAAGCTTTTGGAAAACGCCAAAATTATAGCTATTTCTAAAAGAGATACATTTTATACCAGAATTTAGCTCAAACGAGATCTTGTCTTCTAATAAAACCAAATATATTTCATATCTAGGGTCTTTAACCAATTCATTGGCTAAAACCGCCATAGATCTCTCGGCTCCGCCACCATACAACCAGTCGTTTAATAATATTAGCCTAATTTTATCTTTCATTTATCATCCACTGCTTGTACCATAGCTGAAATATCAAAAAAAGCCATAATTTATATCCAGGTTTTTTTTCTTCATAAAATTCTTTTTTTAGCTTAACTACCTCTGCATGGCAAAAAATACCTTGGTCTTCAATAAAATCTTTATTAGAGCAATCATCAACAAAATTTTTTAGATCACCATTTAACCAATCCTCAAAAGGTGGAACGAAGCCCTGCTTTGGACGGTCTAGTAAATTTTTTGGGATAAAATCATGAACAATATCTTTTAATATCCCCTTGGGGCCATTTTTTAGCTTTAGACTAGATGGAACTTGTGCTAAATATTCTATTATCCGCTGATCTAAAAATGGCTCTCTAGACTCCAATGATACAGCCATGCTAGCCCTATCTACTTTCATCAAAATTTGGTACATATATGTTTGAAAGTCTACACACATTGACTCGTCGAAGTAATCTCCATTTACACATCCAAATTTATTATAAGATGTTTTGTACTCAGAGCTATAATTTTTTATGAATTTTGCGACATCTTCCTTTAAAAAATACTGACTTGAAATTTTAAAAACACTTTCCGCTTTAGCGTCAAGTATATTTATAAATTTTCTAAATTTTCCAGAAAAATTTGTCATTTTTTTCCCAGTTAGCTTTAATAAAATTTTTTCCAATATTTTTATATCTAGCAATAACAAAAACGACTTAGCTACTTTTTTAACAAAAGAGGGAACTTTTGATGATAAACGATATACCTTGTTCCCAATAAAATACTTTGGATAACCACCAAAAATTTCATCCCCACCATCGCCAGACAAAACAACCGATACATGCTCTTTTGCAAATTTTGAAACAAAATAAGTCGGTATAGAAGAGACATCACCCATTGGCTCATCATTTATAACACAAAGCTGATCCACCAAATCCAAACAATCTTTTTGAGTAACATAATACTCGTAATGCTCTGTGCTTAAAAAATTTGCTATATCTTTAGCATATGGAGCTTCATCAAAATTTTTATTATCAAAACCTATACTAAATGTTTTTAGCTTGGCACTAGAATTTGACTGCAATATCGCTGCAACAGCAGAGCTATCATATCCTCCGCTTAAAAATATCCCAACTGGCACATCAGATACCAACCTATATTTAAAAGCAGATAATAGCAATTCAGAGACTTCTTTTTTTATAACCTCATACCCTTTGTCTGTCTTTTCTTTATTATAGTATTCCTCTACGCTCCAATACTGCTTCTGGGTATACGACATCGATCTTAAATCAAATTCCAGCATATTACCAGCTGGTAGTTTATGGGTATTTTCAAAAATAGAGTATGGTGCCGGTATATAAGAATACTGAAAATATAATCCTAGAGCATTTGGATCAATTTTTTTATCTATTTCTTTAATACAAAAAAAAGATTTTAGCTCTGAGGCAAAGGCAAATAAGTCATTTTTAAAATAATAATAAAATGGTTTGACACCAGCCCTATCTATAAAAACTTTTATTTTTTGATCTTTAACATCATAGATAACTATAGAAAACATACCAATTAGTTTCTTGATAAAATCGTCGCTGTATTTGATATATAAGTATAGTATTACCTCTGTATCACTATTAGAATTAAATTTGATACCATCACCTAAGAGTTCTTCGTAAAATTCTTTAAAATTATATATTTCACCATTATAAATAATAACATATTGACCAGTTTGATCAAACATTGGTTGGTGTCCATGTTTTGATAGATCCTGTATCGATAGTCTGCGATGGCCTAGGCCTAAATTAAAATTTTCATTTTCAAAAAATTCGTACCCACTATCATTTGGACCTCTATGCCGCAAAACATCTGTCATGCTTATTAAATTATCCATATCCTGTTTTTTATTAAAATCGCAAAATCCAGCCAATCCACACATACTATCTTTTCCTTGTCATGCTATAAATTCTTATTATAAATTCATTCCTTAACAAAACTAATATTACATAGTTAAAAACAAAAAACAAAAAACTACTTATAAAAAATGGCAAACCAAGCATTCTAATCATAGCAAAAGAGGCGCCCGCTGCCAACAAATACTTCATAAACTCAAAAAGTATATTTTTATAGCTTAAATGCAAATTCTCTTTATAATGAATTATCGGCAGATTTAGGGCTATAATAACACCAGTTGAAACAAGAGTTGCCAAAGCTATACCTACTATACCATACTTACTTATCCAAAGATAATTTAAGATAAAATTTATTATCACCCCTATTAATGATAAACAAATAACATAAGTATATTTTTCCAAAGACTGATATAAACTTTGAAATAGACCATTAACAAGACTTAAAAATAACAATGGCGATAATATCACAATAATAGAACTTGTTATCTCTATGGAGTTTTTATCAAATTTTCCACCTCCATAAATTATCGAGATAAACTCTTTTGAATAAAAAAGCAAATATACAATGACAGGCAATGTTAAAAATATATAAAGCTTAATTGCAAGAGTAAACACTGCCGCCTTGTCCTCTTTTTCTGAAAATTTTGTGATATAGACATAAGCAAAGTCAAAGACAAAACCCATACCAGAAATAAGTATAGAAGCGTAAACTAACGCGCTTATTGCTCCATTATCAAGCAAGGAAGCAAATCTCTTATCCACCACCCTATATAGTTGCAGCACTAAAAACCAAAGCGAAAGTTTAGCAATATTTTTATATATATTTTTCATATATGGTGTAAAAATCGAGCCACTAAATCCAATTATTTTGATCTTAATAGCAAAATAAAGTGCAAAAAATATAGTAACAACATATGCGACACTCAAAGATAATGGAATGATGACAATATCACTACTCATAAAAATAATAAGATACGCAACAGAGAATATAGCGATTAAAAAATCTAAAAAGTTAGAAATAGAAAATAAATTTAGTGATCTAAAAAAAGATATAAGAGCAAAATATGGCAAATAAACTATATTCATGGGCAAAAAGTATTTAAAAATTTCATAAGACAAGGCACTTTTCTTATCATCGAAACCTGGCGCTAAAATAGATACTAGATCATAAAAAAATATATATTGAAAAACTATAATAATCGCTGCCAAAACTAAAGAAAAGACAAATATAGAACCACTTAGCTTTTTAAATGCTGTAAAAGATTTTTTTCTAGATTTTACCAGCATAGGTATCCCAACTACAGAAAAAACATGTCCTAATACAAACATAGATACATCAAGTATCGTTAAAGCCATATTGTAAGCATCCATTTGCATGCTTGTACCAAACAAAAATGCAAACAAGAGGTATTTTCCGTACCCTATACCTTTTGAAAATATCTGGTACAACAAAGTATTGATCAAACTCTTTTCTATAGAAGAAGCAAACATTATATTAGTTCACCTTTAGAGATGCCTTTTATATAAAAAGAGATAGCTTTTAGTGTATTATCTAAATTTGCGTCCATCAATGCAACCGGTCTTGGCTGATAGTAGTATTGAGCTGGCTGCTCTATATAAAAATCAAATAGCACACTATATAAATCTGCAATAACTAAATCTATATTATTTTCTCTATCGTTGTTTATAATGGCCTTTAAATCACTTGACATGCTTCTAAAAGAGTCAAATCCAAACTGATCTTGATAAAAAAATGTTTTTCCAAACTGAAAGACTGGTTTATTGCGCAGCATTGCCTCTAGTAGTGCTGTGCCGGTCACAGAGCATACTATTATAGAGCTATCTATCAAGTCGTTACTTGATATGGCTAACGAAGAGATCTCTACACCTGGTTTACAAGAAAGAATTTTATAGAATTTTTCACTTCTCTCTCCAGCAAAAATCGGGTGCTCTTTGACAACAACCTTAATATCTGGTGTTATATTCATAAGTAATAGATCTATGACTCGCATCTGATCTACAAAGTATGGCTCTAAATTATTGATTGAAGATTCTGGGGTTACTTGTAACGGGAAATATATAAACTTCTTTGGCAACATCTCTATAGTTTTTACTGTTACATATTTTTCATAAATGTACTTTCTTGAGCGCCTATATTTATTTAGTAGGCCCAAAAACCGCATTCTAAACCTAACTATAAAAGACATATCTTCTTTTAAATAGTGTTTTTCGTAAATAAATTTATTTTTTAAAAATGATATTAGCTTTTCTAGGTTAGTTCTACCATATTTTGATATTTTATGGTCATATTCCGCTTGGTTAAATTCAAGTGTAACCTCATAGGCTTTTTTATTAGAATTTTTTATTTTTGCGATAAAGTCACTAACCCCGTCATTGTTTGTAGCGGTACTTTTATAGTACTCTTCATTAATATTTTTTGCAAAAAAAGATCCACCAATGCTTCTTGCATTGACATAGTAAAGTACCTTTATGTTTAGCTCTTTACACAAGGCAAGAAGTATCATTCCCTCCACAAATTCAACATCAGGAAATACAATGTAATCGATATCATTATTTATCAAATACTCTTTCCAAATTTTATAAATTACTGACACATTTTTCATCTGATAAGAAGATGGCTTGGTAAAATAAGCATGCTTATCTGTCAATATATCTCTATATAAGCTGCCGCAATAGCCATCAAGGTTGTAGGTAAAATTTTCATCAGACATATATTCATTAAAATTTTCAAATAAATAACATATATTTTTATTGAATATATTTTTTTTCAAGTGTGACAAATATATATTTGTATTTGTCAATACAAACCAATTAACTTCATCATTTTCTATACAAAATTTATTCTTTTTAGCATAGTCAATTAGTTCATTAAAAAATATACAATAGACACCAGGAGAAAAAAGAGCTATATTCAAATTTCACCCCTTGATATAAAATCAAAATTAACACCAGAGCTCAGGGCCAACTTGGTTAACATATCCGCATCTAGTCTTCTAAAATTACTATTCATTACCCTATTTAGCGTTAAATCATTTAAAAACAGATAATCTACTCCGGTTTCTAAACATAGTTGTTGATTTTTAACTTCATGCACAATACCTAAAGTATATTTTTGAAATAATATCCCCAAAAGTATGCCATGAAATCTCATGCTTAAAACATAATCAAGACTATTGAAATGTTCGAAAAGATTAACAATATTTAAATTTACTATCTCAATATCTTCATGATGCATTAGTCGCTCATAAAATAAATTATCCGCTTTATCTGTATTAATTTGAAATGATAAAAGTTTTATTTTAAAACCATTTTTGATATAGGCGTTTAGTATATTATTAAGCTCAGGTATATAATTTTCACCATATTTATCAGAATAATCAATTAAGGATATGCCGATTGTTTTATGCTCACGATTAACACCATCATCATTCAAAATACTCTTACTCCAAAAGGAACCAAAAACTAGATCTTGCGTCAATATAACATTAGCTGTTGTACTTAATTTTTTTGCTATTTGAAAAGACAAAGCATCTCTACAATAGACAAAATGAGAATTTGATAATATTTTTTTCATTGCCAGTATAGAAAAAAAACTGCTTAAAATATCTATCCCTATACCGATCAAAACAACCTTTTTTCCAATACTTTTTGCATATGATACAAAAAATGATAAATATATCATCAAAAAACTAGCCTTATTACTATCCATAAAAATCGTTCCGCCACCGAGCAAAAAAACGTCGCATTCATCGATATATTTTTTAAAGGCACTAAAAAAACTCCAAAATTTTAGTACTTTATTTTTTGAACTATATAATATATCTCTTATATTTGAGTAGTATACATTTGGATACTCTTTTAAGCTATTTGAACTTTTATTCAAGATAGTGAAATCAGCATCCATATCTTTTTCTTTTATACGGTTTATAATAGTATCCAGCAACAGATCATCGCCCAGATTGTTGTATCCATAATATCCGTATATTAAATATTTCATTTAACACCTTTAAAATATATGCTCTCTATAAATTTATATGAAAACATGGCAATCAAAATAGATATCAAAGTAACAAAAATTATTTTAAGAGCAACGAAGTCTTCAGTAAAATTTTTTGTTATAAAATAAAACAAACTATATCCAATTGGTGCATGTGCCAAATATAAAGAGTACGATATATTACCAAAAAATATCAATATACGATTTGTGCAATTAAAATAAAAACAAAAAGCAAAAATTAGAGTACACATAACAGCACTAAGGAAGGAGCTTAAGTCTCTAAAAATATATACTGAGACCAAAATAGCAAAATAACAAACCAATAAAATACCGATCTTTATTTTATTTGTCACATACTTATAAAAAAGAATACCTATAAAAAAAAGCAAAAGCCAAGTAAGAAACCAGCTCCCGCTACCAGTAAAAAACAACTTAGTATAGTTTACCAGCAGCAAAAGTAGTAGCAAATACTCTATCTTTAAAAATTTAAAATACCTAGAAAGAAGAAAAAAAACAAAAATAATAAAATAAAATCTAACCTCAACCAGTAAAGACCAATAGACATTATTCATATAGGGAGCATTTAAAAAATCTTTGATAAAAAAAATATTTGCAAATATATCACGCATACCGTAAACTGGATAGAAATTAAAAAAAAATGCTATGTTTTTTCCACGATCTATAGATGCGTAGATCAAATAGCCACTTAGATAAAAAAATAAAATTACTCCAGTATTTCCAAAAAAAGAGAAATTTAAAGATGTATTTCCTAGCATGGTAGTCGAATAATCATCAAAAACAACACTATTTGTTAAAAAATGAGCTGCCAAAACAAATAAGATCGCCATTCCTCTCATGGTATCAAATGATAAATTTCTATTCACCAACAATACTCACAAATTTATTTACAACGTCATTAATGTCGTATACATTACCATACTCTTGGCTAAGACCCCAATCACTACATAGATAATCAGCTATCTTATCAGTTTCGCTTAAATCAAAATAAGCAAGTCCATTTTCTTCAGCCACTCTTTTGCTTGCTCCATCCGGGGATATAACCATAATAGGTGTTTTAGAACCAATGTAATCTACAAGCTTTGATGGAAAAAATATGCTCTTATGCTCGCTTGGAGCATCTATCAAAACCAACAAATCAGCGCCAACCATCAACTCTAAACTTTTAAGGTAACATACGCTTCCTTTAAATGATATGTACTCCGATATGTCATATTTTTTTAATAAATTTGTTATAGATCTACCAAAACCATATATCTCAAAAATAAAATCTATATTCTTTCCGTCTTCTTTTAGCTTGTACATTGCCTTATATAGCGGCTCTGGTGTTCTGGCACCATAAAAACCACCGATATATCGCACTATCTTTTTACTACCAGATACATTATCTTTTCTTGGAAATAGACTAGGATCATTTGAATGCTCCAAAAGATAGAATTTGCTAGATAGATATGGGTATTTGCTAGTATAAAATTCTCGTGTCTCTATGGAAGTAAATATGATCTTATCGGCAGCATAAAAACATTCTTTTTCTAAAGCAACATTTTTTTGATTTATGCCTTTGCTGTAGCCATTATAAATATTATCAGTCCATGGATCAGACTGATGTGCCACCCACTTACATTTAAAATATTCTTTTAATTGCCTGCCAAGTATATTTGTGGACAGAGGAAAAGAAAATGTTAGTATTAGGTCAAAATCACCACTTTTAAATTTATAAGACAAGCTTTGATATGCTTTTTTATGCCATTTTTTATATTCATCTGGTGTCTTATAGATACTTGGAATGACTTTGCTAATAAAATATTTGACGTATTTATTTTTTACCACGTCATCTACGTATATGACCTCTTTTATTTTATCAAAAATATCTGGGTATAAACTATTATCTATCAAGGCGTTCTTTAAATTTGCAGTTACTACAGTTATTTCATATTGCTCTGATAACGAAAAATACCTCAGTAATCTTCCTATTTGTATGGCTTGCGGAGAATTAAATGGGGGCAAGAAATAAGATATAAAAAGTACTTTTTTCACAAAAGAGACTCAATGATTTCATAAATTTTATTAGATGTTTTTCCGTCACCGTAAGGATTTTTTAAATTTTTAAATTTGTTATATTCATCAACATTTTCTACAAGCTTACAAACCTCATCTGCGATCCCAGTGGTGCCAACAAGCCTCACAGTTCCGGCCTCTACAGCCTCTGGTCTTTCTGTATTGTTACGCATAACTAAAACAGGCTTGCCAAAACTTGGCGCCTCCTCTTGTATGCCACCGCTATCAGTCAAAATAATATATGCCTTTGACATGAGATATACGAAGCTTTCGTATTTAAGTGGCTCTATTAAATAAACATTTTTTATATCTGATAATATTTTTTTAGCTGGCTCGCATATATTTGGATTAAGATGCAACGGATAAACAAAATCCATATCACTACTATATTTAATAGCTAATTCTTTTATTGAATTGCATATATTCAAAAAATTATCACCAAAATTTTCTCTACGATGGCCAGTTATAAGAATAAATTTTCTTTCACTTGGCGTGTAATCTAAGCAAGGAGTTGTCTTTTTTAGCTTATCTAGTGTAAAAAATAGTGCGTCTATTACACTATTGCCTACTACAAAAACATTATCCTCATCTATATTTTCTCTTAATAAATTTTGCTTAGCCAGCAAAGTCGGTGCAAAATGATACTTTGCTATTTTGGACGTTAGCTGTCTGTTGACCTCTTCAGGAAATGGAGAATAAATATCATAAGTTCTAAGTCCAGCCTCTATATGGGCAATATCTATCCTTTTGTAAAATGATGCTAATGATGCAGCAAAAGAAGTAGTTGTATCACCATGAACAAATACTAAATTTGGCATAAATTCATCTAGTATACTTGATACTCCTAGTAAAATTTTTGATGTTAGCTCGTCTAGTATTTGATTTTGCCGCATAAGGTCTAGGTCATAGTCTGCTTTAACCCCAAAAAAGGACATTACATCGTCAAGCATTTTTCTATGTTGTGCAGTTATGCATATTTTTATATCAAATTTATTATATTTCTTAAAAAAAATATATATTGGTAAGATCTTAATGGCTTCTGGTCTAGTACCAATAATAAATAATATTTTTTTCATTTTTATAATTCTCTTACCACTATTTCTCTGAAGCTATCTATATCTTTTAAGAGTAAATTTTTATCAAAGTACATTACACCTCGAAATAGTGGCACCATTTTTGTACCCATACCCCTTTTAAAATGTGCTATATTTATCTGTTTTTCGTCTAAATAATCTAAAAATCCATCCACTAAGTTATACCCTGCAGGCTGAGAGTACTCCATATGCTTAAAACCCATATCATGAAAATACTCAGTAGCTTTTTGCAAAATGGCGTGATATATAGGAATTTTCATATTTGTAAATTCTGGATCATCTGCGCCGCTCATATATACAACAACTTCGCTTGCATGTAAAAAATAGCAAAGACCTATAAATTGGCCTTTATATCTTAATCCTATAATAGTAGCATTGCCATTTTGTAGCATTTCATACTGCTTATCAAAGGTTGTTTTAGGTCTTGTCTCTCTACCTGCGGCCTTTTTGTGAAGCTCTCTATATGCCTCATGGATTTCATAGCTTGGATTTTCTTTAGATACTACAACAAAGTCATATTCACTATTTTTAAAAATTGCATTTATGGATGATTTGTATCGTTTTCTTAGCCTCGTCCACAAAGCGCTTTTTTCACCACAAAGATCAATCACGCAGTTGCTGCCAGTAGCATCTATAAAGCCATATTTGATAAGATAGTTATATTTATTAAAAAACTCCATAACCAAAGAGTCCAAATAAAACATTATCTTGCCAACATTATAATTTTTACTTATCTCAAAAATTTCTTTAAAAACTATGTCATAAACCCTATCGCTTATAGCAAGCGGAGCAACTGTAAAATATCCAGATAAAGATATAGAGACAACGCCATTTACTTGCTCTACTGGCAAAAAACAAATTCCAACAGACTTGTTGCTCTCAACAACCACAAAGCTTTCATCGCTAAGTATATCTTTGGAATAAAATTTCATATAGTCCAGATATGAGTTTAGATATCTTGGGCTGTGAATATTTTCTGAGATATATTCCTGCCATCTAGCTTCAAAATTCTCACGATCCTCTTTATAGCACACTATCATATGCTAAATCCATCATCAACTACGATATTTTGACCATTTACATATCTACTCATATCGCTAAGTAGATATACCAAGGTACCTTTTAAGTCACTATTGCTTAGCATGCCCTTGTTTAGGCACTGATCTTTATATTTTTCCAAAAACGGCTCTGGCTGGTTATCAAATATACCGCCAGGACTTAGCGCATTTACCTTGATGTTCATCCCTTTAAAATACTTTGCCATATATTTAGTAAGGTGTATAAGTCCTGATTTTATGGCAGCATATTCAACCGGCATAGTCATTGTTGTGTTGTTATATATTTCAAATTTTGGAGCAACCACGCCATAGATTGAGCATATATTTATGATATTTCCATATCCTTGCTCTTTAAAATATCTTGCAAACTGCTGAGATGCGGCAAAATAACCACCCAAATTTAGCCCCAAATTTTCTATAAAGTCACTATACTCAACATCAAAAAAGTGCCTTCCATAGTTCTTGTTTCGAGGGTACGCATTATTTACTAATACATCTATCCTTTTATACTTATCATGCAAATATTTTATACAAGCTTCCAAAGAGTCTTTAGACGTGATGTCGAGTTTTACAAAGTCTATATTTTTTGAATTTAGCTCTTTAGATAGCGCCTCTTTTGCCTCTTGTCCTATTTTTTCATTTATATCAGCGATAATAGCTATGCCGTTGTTTTCAACAATGGCTTTTATAAATTCTTTACCAATAAGTCCAGCTCCACCAGTAACTACAACTACTTTATCTTTTAACACTGCTGTTCCTTATATAAATTTTACTTTTTAGTTAAATTTTCTAAACACTGGCTTGATAGGGCTACCTACTAAATATCTTTCATATCCCTCATCAACTGCCTTTCTATAAACTTCAAAAGTTTTTTCTAGTGCGTTTTTTGTCTTTGCAAGTTCATTTTCTCCGTGAGCATAAGAAAGTGCCACCCAAGGAATAAGCACACCATTTTTGATCATTTCTTGAGAAAAAAGAGTTCTTAGCCCTAAAGAATTTTGACCATTTTTATCAAAGGTCAAATAGTACGGACTACACTCTATACCACCTGCTACGAAATTTCTTTCGATTTCATATTTTTTTGCGAGCTCATTTATCATCGTGATTAGTTTTGTGCCATAGTCCCAAATATACTCGACCACATTATGCTCTTTCATAAATCTCATAGCCGCAACAAATGCGCCCAAACCACTCATCTCTGCACCATGTGTTGTTGATAGCAAAAAGACTCTCTCTCTGCCTTCAAATTCTATACTGCCAAGCTGCATTATCTCTCTTTTTCCAGCAATAGCCGCAACTGAAAATCCATTTGCCATTGCCTTTCCAAAAGTGCACAAATCAGGCTTAATGTCGTAATAATATTGAGCCCCTTTTAAATGCCATCTAAAGCCAGTTATCATCTCATCAAGTATAAATACTGCTCCATTTTTATGACATAGATCTCTTACTTTATGTAAAAAGTTATCTTTTGGATGCTCTGTTGTCGCTGGCTCTAAAATCACACAAGCTATTTGATTAGGAAATTCATCAAAAAGCCTCTCTAGGCTTTCAATGTTGTTATAGCCAAACGTTTTTGTACCTTCAGTATCCTTTTGCGGTATACCCTTGGTAAGTTGCGTAGAGCCAATAAACCAGTCATCATAGCTAAAAAATGGATGCTCTGCGCATCTTGCAACCAGCTCCCTTCCATTGTATGCTCTACTAAGTTTAATAGCTGCTGTTGTTGCTGTTGAGCCATTTTTAGTAAATTTAACCATATCAACACTATCTATCATATCTATTAATAATTCAGCAGCCTCTAGCTCAATCATGCTAGGCTTAGTTAGATTGTTTCCAAATTCTATTTGCTCGATCGCAGCTTTGTTTATTTCTTCATTCGCATAGCCTAAATTTACAGCCCTAAGCGCCATTCCATAGTCCAAAAATTCTCTATCATTTTCGTCATATACATATGCGCCTTTGCCTCTTTTTAAAATTTGTGGGGCATTGGCTGGATACTGGTCAAACCCTCTGCTATAAGTATGGGCACCGCCTGGTATTGCTTTTAATAATCTATCTTGATAAGTCATTTTTTATAACCTTTATAATTCATTATCGCTTCAACCATAACAAAATCTTCAATATCATCTATCTCTAGCGATTTGTATTTTGGAACTTCATAGCCTATGGTGTTGTCGTGATAAAATGTTTTTTTATCAAGCAAAACATCTGTCTTAGAAACGTAGATGGTTCCTTCAAAAAAATAAACATCTTTTATATCTTGCCTTCTTAAAACTCTCATATCTTTATTTTCATATCCAGAAATTAAGCCATTTTCATTTTTTGAGACCAAAAAAGCTGGATTTTGACTCTCTGTTTTGCAAATTCCAACAATCGAATCAGCTTTTGACTCTAGTAAAATTTCAATAGCCATATCTATATCACAAACTTCTCTCAAAGGCGATGTAGGCTCTAATAAAACAATATAGTCAAACTCTTTTTTTAATTCATTTTTATAATAATCTATAGTATGTTTTACGGTATCAAAGGTTGTAGCTGTGTCACTAGCCAACCCACTTGGTCTTAAAAAGGGGACACTTGCGCCATACTTTTTAGAAATTTCTGCAATCTTCTCATCATCAGTGCTAGTCATTACCTCATCGACATATTTACTTTTTAGTCCAGCCTCTATACTCCATGCAACAAGTGGCTTTCCACATAATTCCTTAATATTTTTACCAGGTAGCCCTTTGCTGCCACCTCTTGCCGGTATAATCGCTAAAAAACTATTGTTTTTATACATTAAAAAACTTCTTTATATTCTTCATTTGCTTTTTGGTATTCTTCAATACGTCCGATATCAAGCCAATATTCTCTGATCGGAAATGATATAACATTTTTACTTAATTTTATTAGCTTTTCAAACAGCGTAGGCATATCATAAAACTCATTTTGTGGTATTAGATCTAAAATTTCAGGCGAGAGCATATATATCCCAGCACTTACGAAAAATTTCTGCACCGGTTTTTCTGAGATCTCTACTATCTTGTTGTCATTCATTTTTACAACGCCATAAGGCACTTCGTAGTCATACTCTCTTACACACATTGTAGCCGTCGCTTTATTTAGTGTGTGGTAGTTAAAAATATGCTCGAAATTTACATTTGTAAGAAGATCGCCATTCATTACAAAAAATGGTTCGTTTGGTCGCTCTTTAAGTAGACTTAAAGCACCTGCTGTACCCATTCTTTTTTGCTCTAAAATGTAGTCGATGTTTACTCCAAATTCTTTGCCGTCACCAAAATAGTCCTTGATGATGTCTGCATTAAAATTTACACACATCGTGATATTTACAAAGCCATACTCTGCAAATTTCTCAACTATCGTTTGAAGTATCGGCTTGTTTCCGACCTTTAGCATCGGCTTTGGAGTATCTTGCGTAAGTGGTCTAAGTCTAGTACCAAGACCTCCTACCATTAAAATGACTTTGTTTGTCTTGATCTTTGGCTCAACAAGCTCTTCTATCTCTTTTAAGTCTAATACTATTCCGTTATCATCTACTATTGGTATCTGGTGAAGTTTTTTGGATAATGCTATCTTTAAAATTTCTTCTTTTGTGTTAGAAATTTTTGCAACAGCCGGCTCTTTATAAACGATCGTCTCTATAAAGCTGTCAAGGTCTAGCCCTCTTAATATACCTCTTCTTATATCGCCGTCAGTCAGTGTTCCAAGAAGCTTATCATTACCATCAACAACTAAAGCTATCTGCATAGCTCCGCTATCTATAATCCCCAAGGCTTCCTTTATAGTGGCATTTTGTTTTAGCTTTATACTTTCTATGTTTTTCATAAAATTTCCTTTAAAAGCATAAAACTTTCAGCATATTCACACCCACAAGTTGCCCCCCTTAAGACAGCTAAAGCTCTTATATTCTTTTCACTTCTTGGAAATGGATGCTCAGCAACTTCGCTCTTAAAAATTTTCATAATTTCTATTTTTTTTTCAAAATATTCACTTATATCAACAAATGAATTCGGTATAAAAGAATCTTCTTTTGTGCTAGGCGCAAATTCAGTTTCACTTAATGTCTCCATCATATATATCTTTTTGATAAATGGATATCTAAATACCTTTGTACAACTATAGCTCGCTTCAAAAATTTTCCTATGGTCGCTATGCACGTCACCTCTAAATGGAAGGTATATGATGTTTGGCTTTACCTCGTTTATTACCTTTGAGACTTTGCCTATAAGCTCGCTCATACTATACTCATCTACTCGCATTGTCTTAAGCCCCAAACTAAAAACACCATCAAATTTATAAACGTCTGAAGCTTGTTTTATCTCATTTTCCCTAGTAGTATAATAGTCGCTACCCTCATCTATTTTTGTACAAATAAGCCAATAAATTTTATCTCCATTATGCTTGTGTTTAAGTAGCGTACCACCACAACCTAATGTCTCATCGTCTGGATGAACAGCTACTACAAGAATTTTGTTTTTCATATATATTCTCCGACTTTAGGTAGTTCTTTAAAATCATGGTCTATAATTTTGATTGCCTTATCGTATGTTTTTACTACAATACTCTTGCCATCATTCTCTAGAACTTTACCAAATTCAATATTATTTTGGTCAAATTCCACTTCCTCTGCCTTCCATATAGATATATCTTGCCCATTATATTCCACATGAGCTCCAACGTAAGGTTTTGTTAACGCCCGAACAAGATTATATATCGCCCTAGATGTCATTCTAAAGTCAATTTTTCCATCTACCTTACCTCTTTTTCTCCATACATTAGCCAAATCATTATTTTGTTTGATTGTTTTAAAACTATTGTTTTGTAGCTTTGGCAAAAAGGTTTCTATTTGCTTTAGTGCAACATTTGAAACTTTATTATATAGGCTTTTTGCATCATCTTCGTATAAAATTTCGATCTTTTCTTGGGACAATATATCCCCATCATCTGCACCTTCTGTCATGAAAAAGAATGTAGAGCCACTGTCATTAAGTCCAAGAGCCAAAGCCCAAATAAGCGGGTGTCTACCTCTATTTTTTGGCAGCAAAGCTGGATGATATCCAACAACTCCCATTTTTGGTAAACCGAGTAAATCCTTTTTTATTAAATTTGACCAGCCAAAGCAAAATATAATATCCGGACTTAAACTTCTTATCCAAGCAATATTTTCATTAGAATTTATATCATCTATATATTTAAACGGAATACCTGCCTTCTTGCAAAGTGGAGTTAAATCCGCAAAATCAGAGTTAAAATCAGATTTTTTTTTGGTGCAAATTCCAACTATTTCCGCGTTTAGTTCGATAAGCTTTTTTAAAGCTTTATATGAAAACTCGACAGTACCTATAAATAAAATTTTCATAAATCAACCTTTAAATCATAAAATGATTTCTTCAAAATATTTGTTAAATCCACTTTTTTTATAACTTCTATTATTTTTTTACTAGCACACCCATTGCCATACGGATTTACTACACTTTTTAAAACATATTGAAATTCGCAAGAATATACCTTATTAAAAGCTTCTAAAATAGAATTTTTATCGGGCTTGCAGTCAATTACGCTAGACGCCTTTATGCGTCCCTTTTGTCTATCTCCGATATTTACGGTAGCTATCTTAAAGCTAGGAGCTTCCGCAAGCCCGCTAGAGCTATTTCCAACCACTGCATCTACATACTGAAGAGCACTCAAGTATCTTAATTGTCCAAGAGAAGTGAAACAAACTGATTTATCTTGGTTATTAGATACATATCTGTCAATCATTAAATTTATAATTCTTCCATCTGTGTCACTATTTGCCTTCGTAAATATAATATTTGTATTTTCTAGCTCATCTATAGCATTTAATAACGCTTGAAATTGCTCTTCCGCAGTATCATCTTCCAAAGTAACAGGATGAAAAGTAACTAATATATTTTTTTTATTTAACTTAAAATTTATTGACTCTTCAAACTCTTTTTTATTTAGGAGTTTTAGTCTTTTTACATTTTCTACTCCCATGCCACCTACATTATAAACTCTATCTGGATGCTCACCAAGCTGGATTACCCTATTTTTATATTCATTGGTTGCAGTAAAATGCAAATGGCTCATTTTCGTAATGCTATGCCTTATTGCTTCGTCTATTAATCCCTCGGTTGCTTCTCCGCCGTGTATATGAGCGATTGGAATTCTAGCTATCATTGCAGCACTGGTTGCACTAAATATTTCATATCTATCACCAAGCACAACAACAATATCTGGATTAAGCTCTTCATAAGCTTCACTAAAAGATATCTGAGCTAGCCCCATTGATTTTGAAATCCCTATAGATGTATCCGATGACAAAAGAATTTCAACCTTTTTATCTATATTAAATTCTTTTTCAATCTCTTTGTATGTGAGCCCAAATTCAGGACTTAGATGCATACCAGTAACAATAAGCTGAAGCTCGAGCTCGCTATCCGCTTTTATTTCTTTTAGAAGCCAATAAAGCAAGCCATACTCTGCTCTCGTGCTTGTTACTACACAAATTTTTCTCATATCATATCATCTTGCTTGTAATCTTTTTGTGAAATTTGCCCGATTACTTCATCCCATCTCATAGGATTTATGCCATCCCCTGGACGTTTTACACAGATATTTTGTTCGCTAAAAATTTCGCCTTTTTTTATATCACACTTTGCTACGATCGACTTTCTAGCTATTTTTATATTTTCTCTCTCACTTTTGCTAAAGTGCTTAAGTCCGTCTCCAAGCGCTAGTTCTATATTTCTAATAGCTCTAACCATCGCCACTAGCTCATCTGGCTCAAGGCTAGCCTTATGATCAGGTCCAGGCATGCTCTTATCAAGCGTAAAATGCTTTTCTATGATCTTTGCACCCATGGCAACCGCTGCAATATCGACCTCAATGCCAAGCGTATGATCACTATATCCGACCTCAAGCTCAAAGGCATTTTTTAGAGTTATCATCGCCTTTAAATTTACATCCTCCATCGGCGTTGGATACTGCGTATTTGCATGAAGAAGGCTTATATTTTCACGTTTCGCGCCGCTTTTTACAAGTACTTCTATCGCGGCTTCCACCTCGCCTAAATTTGCCATGCCAGTTGAGAGAATGATCTTTTTATTTAAGCCGCCTATCTGCCTAAGATAAGGTAAATTTGTTATCTCGCCACTAGGGATTTTAAATATACTAAGCCCAAGCTCATCAAGAAGCTTTATACTATCAGTATCAAAAGGGGTTGAGAGAAACGTGATATTTTTTTCTTTGCAGTAGGCTATGAGCTCTTTATGCATATCCTCATTTAATTCAAGCTTTTTTATCATCTCAAACTGGCTTTCATTTTTATCAGTAGTTTGTTTTTGATAGTTAGCTTTTTGTGCGTTTTTTGAAACTAGGTTTTGAGCTTTAAAGGTTTGAAATTTTACCGCGTTAGCACCAGCTCTGGCTGCTACATCGATCAGTTTTTTGGCTAAATTTATATCACCATTGTGATTTACTCCAGCCTCAGCTATGATAAAAACCCTATTTGACATCAAAATTCCTTTAAAATTCTAGTTTTATACCTTTATAAAAGCGTTTTGCTCCAAGCTTCTCATCACGCTAGTTCCGCCACCTATGATAGAATTTTTACCTATCACTATATACTCTTTGCTAGTTGCATTGCTACCAAAGAATGTCCCATCCTGCACGACAACGCCGCCATTTACCACACTTGCTGTTGAGATATGGCAGTGATCGCCGATAGTTGCGTCATGCTCAACAAGTGCTTTTGTGTTTATGATGCAGTTTTTGCCGACACTTGCACCAGCGTTGATCAAGGCATGATGCATCACAACCGTTCCCTCACCTACACTTGCGTGCTTTGAGATATACGCAAGTGGCGAGACTATGGTTGGAAGTATAAAACCTATCTCTTTTAGTAGCGCAAACAGCCTTTTTCTAGGCTCGCTACTTTTTATCTGCCCAACCGTCACCACAGCATTTTTGCATGATTTAAAAACCTTAACCAGATCATCATCGCTACCGATGATCTCATAGCCAAGCACCTTTTTGCCAATATTTTCTGTCGTATCTATGATACCAATTATATTAAATTTAGCTTCGCTCTCGATGACATCTATCACACTTTTACAGTGCCCACCGCCACCTACTAAAACTATATCTTGCACGACTAAACTCTTGCGCTGCTTGGGATATTTACTATCCTATCGCTTAAAAATTTAGCATTTTTTAGCTCGTCTCTTTGGCAGTCCTTAAACATATCAAGCTCATTCATGAGCTGCCAGATAGGACGCGTAAAAACGCCATTTTCATTACTAAATTTCAAAAACTCATCTCGTTTTTCATGACTTTCAAAGAGCACTGCGTTTAGCCAAAAATTTGACCTAGCGTCCGCTGGTTCATCTATAAATTTCACATCATCAAATTTAGAAAAATACTCTTTATAGATCATCGCAAGTTCGCGTTTGCTCTTTAAAAATAGCTCCAAATTTTCAAGCTGTGCCACAAGCAGAGCTGCATTTAAATTTGGCAAGCGGTAGTTGTAGCCGATCTCGCTGTGACGATACTCAAAAGGATGTGGCACCTTGGCCGTTGTGGTGATAAATTTGGCGTGCTTTGCTATCTCCTCATCGTTTGTGATGATAGCTCCGCCACCTCCACTTGTGACGATCTTATTGCCATTAAAACTCATCGCTGCAAGCTTGCCAAAATTCCCTGTATGAGTGCCTTTGTAGTAGCTACCAAGGCTCTCGGCACAGTCTTCTACCAAAACGATATTCCAACGCTTGCAAATTTTAGCTATCTCATCTATCTTACAAGGTAGTCCAAAAGTATGCATAGGCACGCAAGCACGCACTATCCTGCCGCTAGTTTTATTTACACATTTGCCGCCTTTTAGCTTGCAGTTTTTCTCTAAAAACTCGCTAAGCGCTGCTGGCGACATACCAAGCGTGTCAAGGTCGACATCCACAAAAACTGGCTTTGCAAAAAGGTAGCTAATGGCATTGCAAGTGGCTATAAAGGTAACTGGCTGTGTGATCACTTCGTCATCTTGGCCAACACCAGCTAGCTTTAAGCAGATATGAAGCGCAGAGGTGCCATTTGTCGTAGCAACTGCGAATTTAGCACCAACCATTTGAGCTAGCTTACTCTCAAGCTCATCTACAAATTTACCGACACTTGAGACGAAACTAGAGTCGATGCACTCAAGTAGATATTTTTTCTCATTGCCTATAAATTTAGGCTCGTGAAGCGGGACTTTATCCTTGCCAAAGGTGCTTTTTATAAATTTCAAAACCTCGTCAAAATCACATTTTCTCATCGAGATACTTTCCTGTTTCTTTATGCATAAAATTCGGTATAAGCTCGAAAACTTCGCGCAAAATGTCCTCTTTGCTCCATGTCAAGCTTGATTTTAAATTTAAGATATTGTTTTTAAAAATTTCTAGCTTTTTGCTGTCAAAATTTGCATCATTTTTGACTATGCCGATATTTTGAAGTCTTTGCATGTCAAGTCTTTCGCCGTCAACGAAAAACTCCTCATAGTCCTTCTCTCCAGTCGTGTCACTAGGCGCAAAAAGGCAAGGGTAAAAGCCATCTTTTGGAAGCTCTTTTGCAAGCTTTCTGGCCTCCTCCTCATTTTCACATAAAAATGGCTCGTATCCTAAATTAGCCAAGTAGCGCTTGGCTATCTCGCTAAATGTTATAAGGTCTAAATTTTCATCTAGTTTTGGGAAAAATATATCTCTATTTTCACCAAAAATGGTACTTAAAAGACAAAGCTCGCCGCTCTCTTTTGGCGTTAGGAAGTAGCGCCTGACGTCGTTTGGGGCGACTATAGGCTGAAATTTTTCTATGCGCTTTTGAAATCCAAAAAGAAGTGAGCCGTCGCTAAATGCCACGTTTGCAAACCTAGCCATTGAGACGTCGATATTTAAAGAGTGCCTAAACGCAAACATCTCCATGATGCGCTTGCTAGCTCCCATTAAATTTACAGGATTTGCGGCCTTATCGGTGCTAACGCAAAAGTATTTTTTTGACTTCATACTAAAGGCTTGAGCCAGCGTTTTGTCAGTGTTAAGGATATTTGTTTCAAGCATCCTCATGAGTGTAAATGGATCTTTTTCACTTCTAACATGCTTTAGCGCTGATAAATTTAACACGTAGTCAAATCCACCACTTTGTGCCAAAAGTGCGTCAAACTCGGCACTTGCAACATCTATGGCAAAAGTTTTAAAGTCACCATTTATATATCCAAACTCACTTCTTATGTCACGCACTAGCTCAACAAGGTTGTTTTCAGAGATATCAACGACGTAGAGTTTTTCGGGGTCTCTTATAAAGATCTCTTTTGTCACGGCAGAGCCTATAGATCCTGCCCCACCGATAACTAGAAAGCTTGAGCTTGAGACTATCTCTTTTAGGTCTTTATCAAGTGCATTTATGTCATCTTCAAAGAGATTTTTCGTGCGTCCTATTAGGCTTAAGATATCCATTATTGCTTCACTATCAGAATATCTTCTCTTGTGTTGTTCATAGGAAGACCACTAAGCTGCTCAAGCAAATAAGACTCACAGCCCATAGAGCGGTACCTTTGGAGTATGGAAAAAATTACACTGTCGTCTATACAAAGTGACTCTAGTTTATTCCAACAAATATTTGGAAAAGTTTTAGACGATGACCACTTCATGTGAGAGTCACGACCAGCCTCTGATGATAAAAAACGTTTCTTTTTGCTTATATTAGGAATATCGCCGATCAATAGCCCCCCACTCTTTAAGAGCTCTACGCAAGTATCTAAAAATTTTAAATAATTAGCATGATATACGACATAATGCAAAACAGAGTAAACAATAATATAGTCCACTTTTGAGTATAAGCTTTCATAGCCATAATCACATGGAAATTCATGAGCGATTTTAATAATAAATGGCTCATTTGACAAATTATCTAACATTTCTTTTGAATCAATTAAATATAGAGTAAAACTATTTTTTTTAGCATATTCTATAAGAGACTTTACAGGACTAGAACAACCACATCCTATGTCCATTATGATTTTAGTTTTTTCATTGTCTGGTTTAATGTTTAACTTTTGTAAAATATCTGGAAATATATTTTCTTCGGTGCCTTTTCTGTAAATATCAGGAAAGCCAACCTTTTCATTATCATTTAATGAATTGTCCGAAGCCATGTTCTTAAAATCATCAAAACTAAGCATTTTACATCCTATCTTTAGCCGTAATTCCCATTATATTAAATGCTGTTTTTATCGAGATAGCGACAACTGCAAAAACTTTTAGTAAGCTATCTTCGTTTTCATTTCCAACCACACGGTTTTCATTATAAAATTTATGAAAGCTAGCAGCCAGCGACTTCAAATAGTCTGGTATCTTTTGAAGCTGCCTTGAGATAAAAGCATCTTCTAAAATTTCAGGCAAGATTAGCGCTTCGAAAAGTAAATTTTTGGCATTTTCATCTAGGCATTCAAAGTCCGCATTTATCACGTCATTAACGCTTTTTTCAGCCTTTGTAAAAATTTGATTTATCCTAGCGTGAGCGTAGTTTATATAAAAGATAGGATTTGAGCTATCCTCTTTTTTAAGCTCATCTACGTCAAATTCCAAACTACTCGTATTTGCCTTGCTTATAAAGATAAATCTAAGCGCCTCAGCACCGATCTCACTTACGATATCGCTCATCAGCACGGCATTACCAGCGCGCTTGCTCATCTTGTACGGCTTACCATCTTTTAGCAGACTAACCATCTGCATAAGTATTACTTCAAGCTTATTTTCATCGTATCCAAGGAAATTTATCGCAGCCTTTAGCCTTGCGATATATCCGTGGTGGTCAGCACCCCAAATGTTTATATAATGATCAAAATTTTTCTCAAATTTAGCGTTATGATAGATGATGTCGCCAGCTAGATATGTTGGTCTGCCGTCATTTCTAACCACAACCCTATCGTTATCATCACCAAGCGTGGTTGAAGCGATATAAGTAGCGCCCTCTTTTTCATACATTTGATTTGAACGTTTTAGTTTGTTTATAGTTGGCTCTAGGCCGTCATAAAGAGCCTTTTCACTAGCCCAGCTCTCTATAAATATCCCAACGTCCGCCAAATCTTTTTTGATGATCTCAAGTACGATATCCTTGCCAAACTCGGCAAGTTCGAGGTTTCTACTCTTATCATAAAAAATTTCCTTGCCAAATTTCTCATTTACAAGCTTAGCAATATCTAAAATATAATCCCCGCGGTAGTATTTCTCTGGATATACAACACTTTCGTTAAAAAGCTGCTCTTTTGCCGCAAGCGATATCGAAGTGCCAAGCAGATCGATTTGATTACCGGCGTCGTTTATGTAGTATTCTGTTGAGATAGCGTAGCCAAGTCTTTTGCCAAGTCTTGCCAAAGTATCGCCGTAAACTGCACCTCTAACGTGTCCGATGTGAAGTGGCCCAGTTGGATTTGCGCTAATGTATTCTATTAAATAGCTATCTTTTTTCACATCTTCTTTTGCAAAATTTTCGCTGTCTAGCAAAATTTGCTTTGAAATTTCATCTAAAAACTCGCTTTTTAGCTTGAAATTTAAGTAGCCATTTACTGCACTAGCTTCAACTATTTTGCTATCACTAAATTTATCGGCAAACTCGCTAGCTATCATAGATGGAGACTTTCTTAACTCCTTTGCTAGGCTAAAAAGTGGCGTAGCATAATGGGCTAAATTTTTATCTTTTGGCTTTTCAAGCACAAATTCACGCTCTAAAACCTTTGAAATTTCAGCTTTTATTTTATTTTTCAACTCTAAAACCTATGCGTTTTTAGTTGTTTCTTCTATTTTTTGACTATCAGCATTCTCTTCTTTATGCTCGACTTTCTCACTTTTTTCAGGGGTTGTATCCTCCATCTCAGCCTTAAAAGTCTTTATACCTTTGCCTAGTCCTTTTGCAAGTTCTGGGATCTTCTTTGCTCCAAAAAGTAAAACAATAATCGCTAAAACAACTAGCCAGTGACCAATACTAAAAGAACCCATCTTTTCTCCTCAATAAATTTTTCAAAATGTTATCATAAATTCCTGAATTTCTAGCAATCTATCCACTCATCAATAACGCGTCTTAAGTCTATTTTTGTGCTTTTTAACCTCATCGCTCTAAGAATTGATTTTAGGCCCTTATAACTCTTTTCAATGTCATCATTTACTAAAAAATAATCATATTCTAAGATGTGCTCCATCTCACCAACTGCGTTCATTAGGCGATTTTCTATCGTCTCCTCACTATCAGTTCCGCGGTTTTTCAAGCGCTTTTTAAGCTCTTTTTTATTTGAAGTTGTGATAAAAACTGAAGTGATATAGCTTTTAAATCTCTCAAGTGCGATGTGAAAACCCTGTACGTCGATGTCAAATATAACTATCTTTCCAGCCTCAAGTGCTGCCAAAACAGATTTTAGGCTCGTGCCATAATAGTTTTTATGCACCTGCGCCCATTCTAAAAATTCGCCCTTTTCTATGCCACTTTTAAACTCATCTTCTTTTATAAAATAATAATCCACTCCATCGACTTCGCCTTCTCTTTTTGCCCTAGTCGTGCTTGAAATAGAAAAATAAAGATCCTTCTCTTCCTTTAAAAGACGGCCCAAAAGCGTACTTTTCCCACTTCCACTAGGCCCAGAAACTACTAAAATTTGTCCTTGCAACTACTTTTCCTCAAAACTTATATTTATCTTTATGTTCATATCTTTTAGCACATCTCTTAGCGAGCTTTCATTTAACGACTCATGGACGTGTTTTGTGATCTTTTTGGTTAGCTCTTCTTTATAGTCAGCATCGATTTTTGTTTCATAGCATGAGCTAGTTTGTGGTGCATTATTTAATCCAAATGCTGCTTGCATCGTATTTTCATCTATTTCTTCAATAGACGCTACATCAAAATTTAGGCTACCCAACATCTCTTCTTTAAAATTTTCTTCCTCAAATACCTCATCTACCATACCTAGATCTTCTTGAGCAAGGACTTCTTCAGAAATTTCTTCATGATCTTCTTTGGTTGGCTCATTTTCAAGGTCTATATCTTCATCCAAAGAAATATCCTCTGCTTCCTGAGTAGATTCTTCATCTATATCTTCCTCTAAATTTTGACTAGCTTCATCTATCAAATTTGCCTCGCTGCTTTCAGGCTCAAAATTTTCATCATTGCCAAAATCTGTCTCTAGCTCATCAAAATTTTCGCTATCTTCGCTAGATTCTTCGTTTAGCTCTTTATCCAAAGACTCGATCTCGCTGAGCTCTTTTTTACTTTGACTTATATCATCTACAAAATCTTCATTAAGCTCGGCAGTTTCTAAATTTTGAGAATTTTGCTCGACCATTTTATCAAGCTCGTTTTTAGCCTCTTCATCAGCCAAGTCGCTCTCACCCATATCATCTATCTCATCCACAAGCGAACTAAGCTCATCAAAGTCATCGCTATGCTCTTCTTTTATCACAGGCAGCTCATTGTTTTGCTCTAAGGATTTATCCATATCTTCTGAATCAGCCATATATTTGCTAGCTATGTCATTTATAATATCATCATCTATGAGTTCAGTGTCTGTTTCATCAAAACTGATATCTTTATCCTTTAAATCCTCGGTCTCTAGTTCACTTAGCTCCTCTTTTAAAAACTCATCGTCTAAAGCCTCATTATCAAAATTCTCTGCTTCATCATCTTCTTTTGCTAAATTTTCAAGACCCATGTCAATTTCTGGAAGCTCAAAATTTTCTAAATCA
Source organism: Campylobacter concisus (assembly GCF_003049705.1). Taxonomy (NCBI): domain Bacteria; kingdom Pseudomonadati; phylum Campylobacterota; class Epsilonproteobacteria; order Campylobacterales; family Campylobacteraceae; genus Campylobacter; species Campylobacter concisus. Next base: position 181,447 of record NZ_PIRF01000001.1, on the reverse strand, counting down.
TCAAAGTTTTTATTGCTTTCGTCAAAGTCATTAAAATTTGCAGGCTCATCTAGTCCAAGCTCAAGTTCTTTATCATTGTCAGTATTTTTGTTTTGTTCAAATAAACTAATAAATTCTGTTGGTAAAAAGGGCTTTTCAAGCATAACATCAGCAAAATCTGGCTTTTCACCGCCTCTAGGTGCTAGATACATTATCTTTTGATTTAAATTAACATCGCTGCTATCCATATCACTATCGATGATAATATAATCAAATTGATCTCCAACACTATTAACATCGTCAAATTCGCTATATTCTATGCCTAGTTTATTTAAACTTAACGTTATAAGGCGAGAAACTGCTGGGTTTTTGTTTACAAGTGCAACTTTCATAATCCCTCCTTGAAGAGCTTGAGGCTGTATTTTATGATAAATTTCATTGCTATTTACTTAAAAAAATAGTGCTGGCATATCGTTTAAAATCTGCACCATCATATCAGTTATGATTTTTATAATGCCGGCTAAAATAGCTATCAAAACCGAAAAGCCAATACTTACTTTAATAGGATAGCCAACAACCAATAGGTTAAATTGTGGCATAGTTTTCATAAGCATGCCAAAAATAGCATCTGAAAGTATAGAAAGTGCGATAATAGGGAAAGCCAGAACAAATCCAAACATAAAAAGATTGCCAAAGAGCTTTAGGGCGTAGCTCATCACACCGCTTCTTGGATAAAAATCTCCAAGCGGTATAGCAGAAAGTGAAGTGGAATAAAACTGCAATATTAAATGGTGCCCATCAAGCATCAAAAATGCAAGAAGCGCGATAAAATTTAAAATATTTGCGATCACTGGTGAATTTGTACCGGTTTGTGGATCAAGCACTGAAGCCATCGAAAAACCCATAATCATCGAGATCTGCTCGCCAGCCATTTGAAGTATTGCAAAAACGATATTTAGCAAAAGCCCAGCGCAAAGTCCGAGCATAGCCTCACTTAAAATTTCCATGATCAAAAAATTTATAGCATGCTCATGAGCGTGAGATAATGGAAAAAGCACAATACAAAGAGCAAAAACTAGCAAAGTTTTTACGCTAAGCGGGATTTGATTGTGAGAAAAGAATGGAAAAAATACGATAAGCCCACTAAGACGTGCAAAAAGGAGCATAAAGGTTATGACTTTATCAGCTCCAAAAAACTCGACTAACTCCATTATTTTATATTAACGCCTCGTCCATCTCAGCTGGAATTTCAAGCCCCATGATCTTTAAAACACTAGGAGCGATATTATTTAGACCGCCGTTTTTTACTTTTTTTACGCCATCAGCCATCACAAAACAAAAGACATCATAAGTCGTGTGATTTGTCAGTAGCTCACCGCTGCTATCACGCATCTCTTCGCAGTTTCCGTGATCACTCGTGATGATCATCGCATAGTTTTTCTCTTTTGCCTTAGTGTAAATTTCTCCAAGAGCCGTATCTACTGCCTCTACTGCTTTTATAGCAGCCTCATAGTTGCCAGTATGCCCCACCATATCGCCATTTGCGAAATTTACCACGATGAAGTCTTGCTCGTCATCCATGCCTTTTAGTACGGCTTTGCAAACTTCTGCTGCGCTCATCTCTGGCTTCTCGTCGTAGGTTTTTACCTTTGGACTAGGGATTAGTACCCTCGTTTCATTGCTAGCTAACTCCTCGACGCCACCGTTAAAGAAAAATGTGACGTGGGCGTATTTTTCAGTCTCAGCCGTGTGAAGCTGCCTTAGTCCAGCCGCTGCTATGACCTCGCTTAGGGTGTTTTTTATCTTTTCATTTTTAAATAGCACTTCAAAATTAAAATTTGCGTCGTATTCGGTCATAGTAATTAGATTTTTGATAGCAAAAGGTCGCTCAAACTCGCTAAATTTCTCTTCGCCCAGAGCCTCGCAAATCTCTCTTACTCTATCATTTCTAAAATTTATAAAGATCACGCCGTCATCTTCGCCCATGCCCTTAAAGCCATTAAAGCTTGCTGGCTTTACAAACTCATCTGTCACGCCCTCATCGTAGCTTTTTTGCAGATACTCACTTGGCGATAAGCTGCTTAAATTTGCTCCCTCTACTAAGCTATCATAGGCCTCTTTTACGCGCTCCCAGCGTTTATCTCTATCCATCGCATAAAATCTCCCACAAACGGTAGCTATCTTAAATTTAGCTTCCAAACTTTTTATAAAATTTATACCACTATTTGGGCTAACGTCGCGTCCATCGGTGATAGCGTGGGCAAAAACTTCGCAGCCATTTTTGCTAGCAAGCTCGCACATACCATCAAAATGCTCCATATGAGAGTGCACGCCGCCGTCGCTATAAAGCCCTATGATGTGGATCTTTTTGCACTTTTTAAAAAGAGCTTTTAGGGCTTCATTTTCTGCTATAGAGCCGTCAGCGAAGCTGCGTGAAATTTTGACCAAATTTTGATACAAAACTCGCCCACTTCCTATACACATATGTCCTACTTCGCTGTTTCCCATCTGCCCTTCAGGTAGTCCCACAGCGTTTCCAGAGGTTTTTATGAGCGAGTTTGGAATTTCTTTAAAAAATTTCTCGTAATTTGGCTTTTTAGCCGCCTCAAATGCGTTAAATTTACCGCTTTTATTAAATCCAATACCATCAGTTATTATTAAAATAGTTTTTTGACTCATTTTGAAAATTTATCCTTAATTTTAGATAATTTTTAAGGCCATTATACTAAAATTGCTTTTTTTAAAAATAAAGGCTCTCATGTTTTACTATATCTATGAAATTTTAAATTTTAATATCTTTCAATACATCACCGTTCGTGCTGGTATCGCTTTTTTCATCGCTTTTGCACTCACAACTTATTTGATGCCCAAATTTATCGCTTGGGCAAAGGCAAAAAACGCCGCCCAGCCTATCTACGAGCTTGCCCCACAAACTCACCAAAAAAAGGCAAAAACGCCGACTATGGGCGGACTTGTCTTTGTCTTCACAGCCGTACTTTCCACGGTAATTTGCGCAAGGCTTGATAACGCATTTGTCTTAACATCTCTCTTTTGCCTAGTTTGCTTTACACTGCTTGGCTACAAGGACGATTACAGTAAAATTTTAGGAGCAAAAAATCACGCCGGCCTAAGCCCAAAAACAAAGCTCTTTTTTCAGTTTTTAATAGCCTTTGTAATTTCTATTTTTTTATATGCAAGTCACGAGCTTAGCACCGAGTTTTATCTACCTTTTTTTAAGCAACCTATTTTAGATTTAAAAATTTTTGCCATTTTCTTTTGGACACTGGTCATAGTCGCTGCTTCAAATTCAGTAAATTTAACAGACGGGCTTGACGGGCTAGCTACTGTGCCATCGATATTTTCACTTTTAACACTTGGCGTTTTTGCTTATATCTGCGGACACGCTGTCTTTAGCTCATATTTACTCTTGCCAAAGATCATAGGCGTTGGTGAAAGCGTTGTTGTCTCTTCAGCCCTAATTGGCTCATTGATGGGCTTTTTGTGGTTTAACTGCCATCCAGCTGAAGTCTTTATGGGCGATAGCGGCAGCCTAAGCGTTGGAGCATATATCGGTTTTATGGGCGTTGCGACCAAAAATGAAATCTTACTCATCATCATTGGCCTCATATTTGTCGTTGAAACCCTAAGCGTCATTCTGCAGGTAGGCAGCTTTAAAATTTTTAAACGCAGAATTTTTCTTATGGCGCCTATACATCATCATTTTGAGATAAAAGGCTGGGCAGAAAATAAGATCATCGTGCGCTTTTGGATCATCGCGCTTTTAGCAAACCTAATCGCACTAACTGCGCTAAAGATCAGATAAGGAAAGTCATGAGAAAATCGCTATTTGGCTACGGTGGCACGATAAAGGCGATCGCTAAAAATTTCATAAAAGATGGATTTTGGGATATCTATGATGATAAATTTAGTGAAATTTCAAAAGATGAGTTTGGCAATGTTCTTTTGCCAGTTAGCGAATTTGATCCAGCAAAAAGCGGCCTAGAGATACCAAGCCCAGGTATCCCGCCTCATCACGAGCTTATTAAAAAAGCTAGAAATTTAGTTAGCGAGTATGACTATTTTTATGAAATTTATAAAGAAAATCTGCCATTTAATATCTGGATAAGCGGCACAAACGGCAAGACGACGACCACAAAAATGATGCAGCATTTGCTAGAGAGCAAAGGCTCAGTCATGGGTGGAAACGTTGGCATTGCACTGGCAAATTTAGACTCAAACGCTAAAATTTGGATACTTGAGACTAGCTCATTCACTCTTCACTACACAAATCACGCCACACCGGGCATCTACGTGCTTTTGCCGATCACTCCAGATCATCTAAGCTGGCATGGCGACATGAGCGAGTACGAAAAGGCTAAGCTAAAGCCGCTTGCTAGCATGAGCGAAAGTAGCGTGGCGATCGTGCCTGAAATTTACGCCAACACGCCAACAAGGGCAAAAGTGATCGCTTACAAAGACGAGAGTGATCTGGCTAAATTTTGTGGTGTAAGCATAGATGATATAAATTTTAAAACGCCATTTTTGCTTGATGCACTGCTTGCATTAGCGGTGGAGAAAATTTTATTTGACCGATGCGATGTCGCGCTTTTAAATACCTTTGTTATTGAAGCAAACAAGCTCGAAGAATTTAATGATAAAAATGGCAGAATCTGGGTCAATGACACAAAAGCGACTAACATAGACGCGAGCATACAGGCCGTAAAGCGCTACAAAGATCATTTCATACATCTAATACTTGGTGGCGATGATAAGGGTGTTGATATGACGCCACTTTTTGAAGACTTAAAGAGCTTAAGAGTAAAAATTTACGCCATTGGCTCAAATAGTGACAAACTCATGAAATTAGCGACTAAATTTGGCATACCGGCTTTAAAATGCGATTTTTTACAAAATGCTGTCAATGAGATAAATAAAGAGCTAAAGACCAGCGAGATAGCACTTCTTAGCCCGGCAGCTGCAAGCCTTGATCAGTTTAAGAGCTATGCCGAGCGAGGCGATAAATTTAAAGAGTTTATAAAGGCGCTTTAAATTTACAAGCCCTTTTAAGTAGTCTAACCAAAAACAAAAATATGCAAATTTATGTTTTTGATATAAATTTTTACTATAAAGTTTTATTGTTGAATACTTTTTAAGTTTGTGCTAATATTTAGCAAAAATTTCCAAGGAAGTTTAATGCCTCTAACGCCCAGAAATGATGTAAATTTTAAAAGAAATTTAATAGATATCATAAAATTTTCATATGACAATGACATAAGCAGACCATTTATATCTAACAGCAAGTTACTTATTGGATATGGCTTTAGTTTAAAAGATGATATAGAACTTATTTGTACTCAAATTTATAAAAATAACAAAGACAAAGTCATAAAAGATGTTAAGCAAACTATCGCTAGCACCACGAGCACGACTACCATAGAAAAGATAGATACAGATGAACTTTTTAAAAAGATAAATGATGCCGCAAAAGGGGCTTATGCAAAGTCTGGAAGTGCCGATACTTTGCCTGAGTTTGAATTTAGCTCGGAAGATCAGCTAAATGCCATCTTGGAGCAAAAGCTTACGCCGCTAATCCAAGAGATAAATCAAAAATTAAATAACTCGCTACTTGAAAATTTACAAGCCCTTTCACTTACTTCCGATACGCAAAACAGTCAAATTTCAAGAGAGCATGTCGCGCTTTTAGCACTTCTTTATATCAGCAAGAAAAGTAATATTGATCCATCCCTAGCAAGCTACATCAAAAGCAAAAATCGTTTTAAAGCTTGGTTTTGTCTAGCATATGAGAGCTTTAGTGATGAAGCAAGCAATAAAATATCTCTTTTACGAGAAAAAATTTCAACTCAGTTTGGGCTTTATGAAAGCGATGAACAAAATATTAATTTTGCCGAGTGTATAGATGTTTTTAGCCATTTAAATATATCCAAAGTAAAATATAAATCAAAAAACCAAAACAATAAAGAGATCATCCAAAACATCACTCATTTAGAATTTATGAAACTTCAAGAAAATGGATCAAATTTAAATGCATCAGATACATCAAAATGTGAGGCTTTATTTCAGCCATTTGTTACAAAGATAAATTCTTTATTAAGCGCTCAAAGTACAAAGACCTTTGGCCTTGAAAATATATACTGCGTAAATTTAATCAGCTCAAATGCTTCAAATACTTCAAGAATAAATAAGCTCTTAAGGCAAAGAGAGGAGGAATTTTATAAACAAGAAAATATACTCTTGCTATGCCCAAGAAAGATGACAACTCCTATTAGAGTCTTTCAACCTAAAAAGAGCGAATTTACCGTTGTGCTAGCTAGTCAGACTCCATTTGATTGCAGTGAGCTAAATCCAAAAGAGCTAAATTCTAGTAGTCCAAACTATGGCAAGGCAAATTTATGCGAGCTAATACTTACTGACTTTAAATTTGACTCTTACGAAGATAGTAAAAATGAAGAGATAAAATTTAAAAATGCAAAGAGCAAAGATACGGTAATACTCTATCAAGAAAACAAAAATGAAGAAGACAAGATAAATGGTGCTACCTTTATTAGCATAAAGCAAAATAGCGATGATATAGAGTATAAGCTAGAAGATGGCGCTATAAGCATGAAGTACTTTGAAGACCAAACGTCTAACAACAAACACCTAAATTTCTCTTTATTAAATTTTGCTAAAGAGAATAACTTTACCCTAAGAGATGATAAAGATTCAGCCATGTTTGACATAAAGCTTCGTCTAGCTCATGGCAATAATATAGTACCTACATCAGCATCAAGTTCAGGTCTTACTCTTACAATAAATAATCTCATCATTGAAAACGAAGATGGCAAGGTAAGTGAAGATATAGATAAGATATATCTTCATCACTGCTTTGATAAAAGTATATATGAGAGTATATCTTTAGTAAAAAATGAAGACTCAGATATCAAGAACTCATATACAGCTACATTTAATATCCCAATAGACAAAGAGAATAAAGGAGATACTAAATTTATACTTTATTCAAATGATCTAAGTAAGGTTTATAGCACTAAAGATATTCATGCTCACTCTGATACAGCTGTAATATCTTTAGGATATCAAGATAAGAGTAGCTCTAACTTTTGCTATAGCAATAAGGTCTCGTTAAGAGATATAACAGATCATATAACAAATGTAATCTCTGATAGTGAGTATCCATTTAAGACAAATGAGCCAATAAGCTTAAAGGCTATATATAAACAAGAAAAAGGTAGTAAGAGATATAAAGAGATACTTTGGGGATATAAGGTAATAAATAGTAAAGAGTATGATGAACTATCCAAATTAAGTCCAAAAGATGCAGTAGGCTTAAAAGATCAAAAGGGTAAAGAGATAACATTTAAAATTTCAGATGTTATACAAAAAGATGATCTAGATAAGCTAAAGCAAGGTGGTCATACTATAGTATTTTTTGCATATCTTGAAGGTGATAAGGATAAATTTAAGTTTTATACAAGATATGGCAAAAATCATATAAGGATAGATATAAAGATACCTTTATATATTAGATTTAGTAATGATAAGCTAGTTATATATGAGTTTGAGCATGCTATAAAAGAGAAGGCATTTGATGCTAAATTAAAGCTTAGTGATAATAAAGACGATGCTTTAATAAAAAATGATAATTACTTATATATAAATAAAGATATCTCATCAAATGAGATAAATATCTATGAAGATGATAAGCTAAGCAAAGAGCTAAAAAGTGATGAGAAGACAAATAAGAGCTATCAAATTTATGCAAAAGAAGAGAGCTCTAGTAATAATCAGTCTAATGCAGATAAAGATGATAAGCTTGGTATAAATTTATTAAGTAAAGAGGATATGGATAAATTTATTAACTCTTTTAATGAATCAAAGAGTTTAACTAGAGTAGATAGTGGTATGTGGGAAGATGGGGATGAGGGGATAAATGTTTTAATAGAGATTAAAGATTATCCATTTACACTAGATATGCTAAAACAAGTATTTACCAATATAAAAACAAATCAAGAATATATCTTACAAGAAATGGTAGATGAACTAAATAGAAGAGATGATGATGGAATTCAAATGTATGTAAAATATAAGCTTAATACTAGAAATAGATTAGAACATTTTTTTGGGCAATGTGCAGTAGAGGTGGAAAGTAGCTTCCCAAAACTGACAGAGAGTTTAGATTATAGTGTGGAAGGTCTTGTGAGATCCAATATTGGTTATTTTAAAAATAATTATGATAGAAGTAAAGATGTAGGAAGAATAAAAGATACAAAAGGAAAAATAATTCAAAAAGCCGATCAAGAAGCTATAGCCAATCGAGGATATGCTGATGAAAATAGACCTAAAGACTTGCGACTTGGCAATACCGAAGAAGGCGACGGCTGGAAATATAGAGGTAGAGGGATAATACAAATAACTGGTAGAGAAATATATACCGAATTTAATACATTTGCACACGAAGTTAAATTGGTAGGAGATGAAATAAGCTTTGTAGATAATCCAGAACTAGTAGCTGAAAATAAAACCTATGCTTTTGTGTCAGCTGCATTTTTCTGGATACATAAATATAGAATGATATATAAAATAGCAGATGAAAGTAAAGTGGACTCAGAAAATGAAGATGTGGTAAACAAAATAACAAAAAAAGTAAATGGTGGTACAGATGAAAAAAGCAGAACAAAAAGAATAAACTCTTATAAACGTATAAGAGAAGCAAATATATTTAAGAAATTTAAATAAAAGGATAAGAGATGAAACCTAAATCTATATTATTAATGAGTTTGATAATAGTCTTAAATTTATATGCTTTTGAGCCTATGATGCCAGGTAAGGCTACCAAAAAAGCTAGTGATGATTATGGACAGGTTGATGGTGGAGCTTTTTGTGATGCAGACTATGGTACCGACTTTATTACTCCTAGCTTTAAATGCTATGACGATAAAGAGAAATATAAATTTAAAGAGTTCTCTTTAGAGGACTTCATATGTCAGTCAAGAAGCACTGCTTTTAGAGACAACTACTTTGCTGATCTTTACAATCTAATCATAAAAGAAAATCCTAAGCTAAAAGATAAAGCTCAAAAGATAGCTAGAGAGAGGATAGCTAAAACTCAAAAAGAGTGTATAGTTCCACGCTCTAAAAAATTTAAACAAAATTGTAAACTAACATTTAGTATATCTGGTGCTATTCATTGCTCTAGGTCATATTATAGAAGCTATACGGCAAAAATAGCACTGATGCTTTATAAGAGCGATAAAGAGTTATTTAAAAGAATTTATGGTGAAGACTATGAGAAATTTAAAGAGGTTTTTGAAGATACTTTAAAGTATGTGCCGATACTTTATTCAGAAGTAGAGCTAAATGGTATTAAAAAGACAGATAATAAGCCTTATGCCGAGTTTTTAAGAAAATATGATGAATATACTGGTGATTTTGATAGATACAAAATACATGACCTAATTTACATAGTATTAATCCAATACTCCTTAATAGACAAAAATGGTCATTTGATTTTGCCTGAGAATAGAAAAAATGATGATAAAAACTAGATTTTTATACTTATTGCTACTTTTAGCTATATTTTCTAATGCTCAAAACTTAAGTATAGAAACGTACAGCAAGGACGACAAATGCTCCATAAGTATAAATGATGAAAAAATTTATAGCAGAGAGTGCGAGTATGAGCTTGAACCAAATTTAATATTTTACACCAAATTGAATCGCAGCGAAGTATGGATATTTCAAGACATACAAAACTATGCTGCTTGCAATGGACACGGGCCTTTGAGAATTTTTGAAAAAAAGAGGACAATAATGTTAAATTTCAAGGCAAGATAGATTGGTGCGCGAGTATACCATTTTTCGAAGTCACTAATGAAAGCATCTTAATAATAGACAAACCACACAAAAATACACTAACCAACAATGGTGAGCCAAATTTTAAAAGTAGCGGAAAACTATCAGACGAAAGAAAATATAAATTTGAGAATGGAAAAATCAAAAAGATATAGTTTTGCATTTTTTTAATAACTATATTAATAAAAATTTTAATACTGAAGATAATATAGTAGAAAATCCAACTTTAGTAGCCGAATATGGAAAGTACGCGATAATGAGTGCTGCATGGTTTTGGCTTTCTAATAATCTGCATAAAATAGCAGATGAGAGTAAAAATGACTCAAATAATGAAAATGTAGTGGATAAAATAACTTATGTTATTAATAGGGGGACCGACAACCAAAGCAAAAGAGATAAAAAAGAAAATTACACAAGGATTAGAAATGCTGAAATTTTTCAAATTTTTAAATAGTGCATTTTTATTAGTATCATTGCTGGCTTGCAATGGTATGGGAAAAGATGAAATACCAAATTTTAAATACAAAGACGTATCTAACTATTATTTTAAAATAGGCAGTGATAGCTATTCTGTAAAGATTTTACGTAATTATAATGAGGATAACCTGGGGCGGGCAATAGAAATAAAAGAGTGCGCCATTATTTACAAAGAGAAAATGAAAAAATGGAGTTTTTGTTACGACAATATGTCCATGTGGAGTGTTACAGCTAATAGTAATATAATTGAGTTTAAAGACGGGACTCAAGACAGAGACGGAAATATAGTAGATTTTTATATACTTTTTAAAAAATTAGCCTCGGAATTTTATTTGTATGAGTACACTTGGAAATTTGGATACATAGATGAAAATATGAGCGACGAAAAGATTAGTAAAGTAGAAAATTACTATACGTATCATGATAAAAGAGATAGGCTTTATATAAATCAAATCACTCCAAAAATTCTTAATGACATGAGAAAAAACTTTTATAAAAATAAGTAGTAATTAGGTAATTTGAGTAACATATTAAAAAGTAAATATATTTATAGGACAAAATTTATATGTTTTTGAGCTCTTAATGTCTAGCAAAGCTACTATAAAACATTGAACTAAAAATTTGAACAAACAGAAAATAGTGGGGTAACGGTAACTTAGCAGTCATAGGTGACCCAATTATCATCAGAAATATTTTGCGAAAAGCAAATATAATAAAAGATTTCACTACAAATTCTGGCATCAAACTTGGCGACAAACAAGAGCAAATTTTAAAGAAGCTAGGTAAACCAAACGATCTGCAAGAAGAAAATGCCACCTCTATTGTCACCTACATCACTGAGCAAAATGAAAGCAAACTCTTACAAGAATTTGACATGCCACTCTATTATGAAAAATTCATCTTTTCTAATGGAGTTTTAAAAGAGTATGAATTTGGATTTGAGTACCCGTGATATTCCGCGGATCAGGATATTAATTCCATAGAGTAGCAAAAGATACATTACGACCTAAAAGCGTAGAATTTCTATTCTTCCTCCAAATTTATTTCAGGTAGTTTCTCTTCAGAAAAACTCTTGTCTTTTTTGGCAGCTGACGCAACCTCACTAGCTTTTTTTAAAAGCCCATCAAGCCCTTGTCTTGCCAAACGCTCATTTAGCTGCTCTGGCGTATCTTTTGTGCCGTCAAGATCACTAAAATCATCAAATTCTTCATCGTCTTCTTTTTGGATCTTTATCTCATAATCAAGCTTGCCATTAAGTCTAGCCAGCTCATCACTTATCGCAGTGCAAAAGACCTCAGTGTATCCTCTGTGAGCGCAGTTTTTGGCTAGAAATTCACTCATCACGTTTAGGTGATTTATGTAGTCGTCTTGTAAGATATTTGCCTGTAAAAGTTCAAATTTTAAAAAGAGCCAGTAGGTATTAAGCACGTCGCTTTCGCAGTATTCGTTGATCTTATCAAGCTCTCCTGCATAGTATAGCTCAAGCACCTGATCGCCGTGCACGTCGTACTTGCCAGGTAAATTTAAGCTAGCACAAAGCGTATCAAGCTTTAGCCCTCTTACGCTTCCAAAATCGCTTATAAAATCAAGCAAATCAAGATGAAATTTAGGCGAATATCTGGCTCTATAGTTTTCCCATTTATTTTTGTTTAGCTCTTTGTTTTCGCTCTCGTAATACGCCGCCGCGTTTAGGTTGTAGCGCATCGCACGCACCATTAGCATAGGTAGATCAAAACCACGGCCATTAAAGCTAACAAGCCTTGGGTTATAGTCATTTATAAATTTTAAAAATTTAGCGATGATCTCGCGCTCATCCTTACCATCCATCGTGCTAACTTTTAAAAATTTGCCGTACTCATCAGCCATTACTGCAGAGATCGCCACGACTCTATGAAACATCACAGGCAAAAACTCACTCCCACTGGCCTCTTTTTGCAGCGCCATCGCTTGCACGCTCACATCTTCATTGCTCCCGTCAATGCCATAAATTTTTCTTATCAAATTTGCATCAGGTATCGTTTCGCAGTCAAAGACACAGATGTAACTTTTCGCCATTTTAGCCCTTTTTTAAGCATTTTTTTTTAAAATCATACCAAAAATTTATATCTAAAGTGATCAATGCAAAACAAAAATCAACTAAAAATAGCCATCGTCAAACTCTCCGCTCTTGGGGATATCGTGCACGCAGCTATTGTGCTTCAGTTTATCAAAAAGTACCATCCAAATGCCCATATCACATGGCTAGTTGATGCTCGTTTTGCAAGCCTTTTAAAAGATCATCCGCTTATCGACGAGCTAGTCGTTTTACCACTTAAACAAAGCTTTAAACAAAGCTACAAGATACTAAAAACGCTTGGTAAATTTGACAAAGTGATCGATCTACAAGGACTTTTTAAATCAGCTGTCGTCGCAAAAATAATAGGCAAGCAAACTTATGGCTTTAGCAGAGAAAGCGTCAAAGAAAAGATCGCAGCTAGGCTTTACAAGCATAAATTTAAGATCGACTACAATGAAAATATCATAGTTAGAAATTTAAGCCTTGTTGGATACGCTCTAAATTTTAGCTTTGAAGCAAGTGAAATTTTAGAAAAAGCACCTTGCTTTGAAGTAAGTGAAATTTATAAAAATGAAAGTGGTAAAAAACGCGTTTTGATTGCTGCCTTTGCAAGCGAAGAGAGCAAAATTTATAACAAATTTAAAGATGTGATCAGGCTACTTGATGGATGCGAAATTTATCTTTGCTACGGAAGTGAGAGCGAGAAAGTAAGGGCTGAGGCGATCATCTCAGGCACCTCAGCAAAGCTACTTGAAAAACTTAGCATAAAAGAAATGATAAGCTTCATTACAAGCTGCGATCTGATAATCGGCAACGATAGTGGTCTAACGCACCTTGCTTGGGCGATGAATAGGCCTTCTATCACTCTTTTTGGCAACCGTCCAAGCCACAGAAATGCTTACATCACGGATAAAAATTTAGTTATAGATATGGGCAAGCAAATAGACGCCAGAAGTATCGATAAAAACGACTTTTGCATAAGAGAGATTTTCCCAGAAACGATTGCAAATTTTGCAAAAAGGCTGCTAAATGGATAGGCTCTATCTGGCTAGCTTTTATACTTTAAAATTTTTTATATTTTTACTGCCTAGCTCACTTAGAGATTTACTTGCTAAATTTTTAGCATTTGCGTTTATGAAACTTAAAAAAAAGAGATTTCATATCGTTATGACAAATTTAAATCTTGCATTTGGTGAGTCAAAAACCAAGGAAGAGAAGCTAGAGATCGCTAAAAAATGCTACTACAACTTTGCAAAATATCTTGGTATAAATTTTATCCTCAATCAAAACACGACAAAGCAAAAAGTGCTTGAAAAAGTTAGTTTTAAAAATGAGCATAATCTGCTTGAAGCGCTTAAGCTTGATCGTCCTATTATCGTTGCAACTGCGCATTTTGGGCAGTGGGAGCTTTTTAGTCTAGCAATGGCCGCTCGTTTTGGTGCAGTCTCAGTACTTGGTAGAAAGCTTGATAGTGGCGTCATGAATGAAATTTTAAAGGCGAACAGATCGCAGTTTGACGTGGAGCTCATTGACAAAGATGGCGGTGCAAAAGATATTTTAAAAGCGCTAAAAGCTAGGCGAATAGTGGGAATTTTAGTCGATCAAAATACCGCTCCAAAAGATGGCATAAAGGTGAAATTTTTTGACAAGGATGTGCTTCACACACCAGCTGCAAGCGTGTTAGCTCAAAAAACAAACGCACTAATAATTAATGCATTTATCTATCAAAAAGATGAAAATATAAGTGAAATTTGCTTTTCGCCAGCCATTGATATAAATAAATTTGACAAAGAAGAGGCGGTGCAAAAAGTAACGCAAATGCAGTGCAGCGCGTGCGAAGAGGTGGTTAGAGCAAGGCCTGAGGAGTACTTTTGGTTTCACCAAAGATTTAAGAGATTTTACGAAAAAGAGTATGAATGCTAAGCGTTGTCATCTTAACTTTTAACAGCGAAAAATACCTAAAAGAGGTGTTAGATAGCGCTAAATTTGCTGATGAGGTCATCGTGGTTGATAGCGGCTCAAAAGATAGCACAAGGCAAATTTGTGATGGCTTTAGCAACGTGGAATTTCACGAGCAAGCTTGGCTTGGATTTGGCGCACAAAAGCAAAAGGGTGTGGATCTAGCCAAAAACGAGTGGATCTTTGTGCTTGATAGTGATGAGGTGATCACGGATGAACTTAAAAACGAGATCATAGATACGCTAAAAGAGCCAAAATTTATGGCCTACAACGTAGCTAGGCTAAATTTTTTCTTTGGCAAAGCGATCAAAAATATGGGGCTCTATCCAGACTACACAGTGAGGCTTTTTAACAAAAATTTTGCCAAATTTGATGGCAGAGCTGTGCATGAAAAGGTCGTTTTAAATGACGGCTCACAAAGGCTTGGCGCGCTTAAAAATCACTTCTTACACTATGCATATGAGAGCATCGAGCAGTTTATAGCTAAGCAAAATCGCTACTCAAGCATGGGCGCAAAAAGAAATTTACTAAAGGCGCTTACAAGCCCAGCGTGGACATTTTTTAAGCTTTACGTGCTAAAAGGTGGCTTTAAAGAGGGCTTTACTGGCTACGTCATAGCCAGACTTTACGCCCAGTACACATTTTGGAAATATATAAAATGAAAATACTTGTAATTAAATTTAGAAACATCGGCGACGTGCTTTTGACTACGCCGCTCATTGAAAATTTGCACCACTACTACCCAGATGCAACCATCGACTTTGCTCTAAACAAAGGTACAGAAGTAATGATCGAAGGAAATCCTTACATAAAAAAAATCCACATTTACGATAGACAAAGTGCAAATTCTGGCTTTTTTAAAAAACTAATTACCGAGATAAAATTTATAAAAGCCATTAAAAAAGAAAAATACGATATTGCCGTGCAAACAACCACGGGGGATCGCGGCATCATCATCTCAAAATATGCAAAGATCAAAAAAATAGTAGGCTTTCTTGGCAAAAATCAATCAATAAATAAACTTCTAAACGTCAAGGCTAAATACTACGAAAATTTTTCACATACTATCGATCATAATCTAAACGCTCTAAGGGCTTTGGGATTTGAACCAGTTAGCAAAAAGGTGAGCGTATTTTCAGACGAGAGTGTGGAGCATCTAAATTTACCAAAACGCTTTGTACATATGCATCTTACAAGCCGCTGGATGTTTAAATGCGGAAATGATGAGAGCATGGCAGAGCTCATCGACTACTGCGAAAATGAGCTTGGTGTAAAGGTCGTGCTAACAAGCGACAATAAAGAAAATGAGCTAGAAAAGCTAGCAAGCGTGCTAAAAATTTGCAAAAGTGAGCCTATAAATTTAGGCGGTAAGCTAAATTTGAAACAAACGATCGCCCTATCAAAGCATTCAAGCCTTTTTATCGGTGTTGATACCGCCATCATGCACATAGCCGCAGCAAACGACGTGCCTGTGATCGCTTTTTTTGGTCCAAGCAATGCTTTTGAGTGGGGGCCTTGGGATAACTCACTCATGGAAAATGGCTACACAGCGCAAAATGGCATCCAAAGTATGGGCAAACACATCGTCTATCAAAAAGACTGGGACTTTGTGCCTTGCGATAAAGAGGGCATAGCAAAGCATGGTATAGAAAAGACCTTGATGGATTTTAGCGACGAAATGCCAAAAATAAAAGCCAAAATAAAAGAAATTTTAGGATAGGCAGATGAATATTCTTCACACGCAGACACTTTTTAATTGGGGTGGCGAGCAAAACAAGACACTAAATGAGATGCGTTTTATGCGTGAGATGGGTCACAATGTCATACTTTTTTGCAACCCAAATTCTCAGATAGAAAGTATTGCAAAAGAAGAAGGCTTTAGCGTTATAGCACAAGAGATGAATAAGAAAAATTTTCATAAAAGCGTGCCAGCGTTTTGTGAAGCGATAAGCTCAAACAAGATAGATGTTGTGATTACGCATGGCTCTACTGATAGCTGGGTCGGCGCCATAGCTGGGCTGAAATATCGCAAAAAAGGCATTAAATTTTATAAAGAAAGACATAATCTCTTTCCGATAAAAGGGCTTGTTTCTAAATTTATGCACAAAAAGCTTTTTGATAAAATTTTGTACATCTCAACTAGCGTTAAGGAGTATCTGCTAAGCATCGGTGTTAGCGAAGATAGGCTCTTTTTTATGCCAAGCACGGTTGATGTTGAAAAGATTAATAGCACAAAAAGCACTTTTAGAGATGAGTTTAATATCTCTCAAGATGAGCTAGTCATCGGTACTTTTACCTCTCTTTACCGCAAGAAAGGTGTCTATGACTTTGCAATTGCTGCAAAAGAAATTTTAAAAGAGAAGGACGCCACAATAGTTTTTGCAGGAAATATCAGCGAAAGCACAAAAAACGAGATTGCCTCTATTTTTAGCAAAAAAGATAAGATCATATTTACTGGATTTAGAAATGACGCGGCAAATGTTATAAAAAGTTTTGACATCTACGTATTTGCTTCGCACTCTGAGGGGCTTGGTACTGTATTGCTTGAAGCAATGAGCTCAAAAGTGCCGGTCGTAGTCTATGATAACGCCCCAATGAACGTGCTAGTTAAAGACAAAGAGCGTGGGCTTTGTGCTAAAAATTTAGATGAGGTTTCTCTAAAAGAGTGTATTTTAGAGCTGATAGACGAGCCTGAAAAAGCCAAAATTTACTCACAAAATGCCTTTAAATTTGTAGATGAAAACTTTAGTCATAAGGCGCTAAAAGAGGCTATTAAAAATTTACTGGAGCAAAAATGAACTACCCAGTTTGCGTGCTAACGATGCACCACTGTAATAACAATGAAAACGACTTTGCCATTAAGCCGGAGCTATTTAGAAAAGCACTTCTTATGGCTCTAGATGAGGGCTATAAATTTATAAACTACAGCCAGTTTAAAGATATTGCTAGCGGCCGAGTAAAGGCTTCTAAAAAGAGTATTTTACTAACCTTTGATGATGGGTATTTTGATAACTATAAATTTGCATTTCCTATCTTAAAAGAGCTAAATACCCCAGCTGTTTGCTTTTTGATAACAGATAAGATTAAAGATTTTAAAAGGCAAGATTACGACTTTGCATTTAAAAAACATAAAGAAATAGACTACGAAAAAGATGGTGAGTATTTTTTAAATTTAGACGAGATCAGGCAGATGCAAGAGAGTGGGCTTTTTGAGTTTGACAGCCATACAGCCAGCCACTTTTCTTGCAAAAGCAACGATGAAGCAAAGTTAAGAGAGGAATTTTCAAGCTCGCTTACTAAAATAAAAGAGCTTTTTCCTGAAAAAAAAGAATTTGGATTTTGCTTTCCCAAAGGGCATTTTAACGAGCTTTCACTAAAAGTTGTGAGAGATTATTATGATTTTGCCTTTAGTGTAATAGACGGTGGATTTTGCGTAGGAGATGATAAATTTAAGATAAGACGCATAGATATATCAAACAATGCAAAGAGTGAGAACGACTACATTTTTAGGATCAAAAAGAAGCTTTTTATTTATTCAACTCCATTTATTGGCAAATTTTACTCAGATTTTAGGAATAGGGGCTATAAATAATGTTTGAAGCATTAAATGAGGCTTGTAAAAAAATTTTAAAAGATAAAAAACGAGCCTTAATCGCTCTTACTGGACTTCATGGTAGCGACAAAAGCACACTTTGCAAAGAACTAAGGCGCAAAGGTTTTGTAGACTTTAAGCCGCATCAGATCGCTGTCATAGACGATGGTGTAATGAGTATAAATCTCTTTTTTTATACGGACAAGGGTAAAAATTAAAGCCGATCACAAAGATGAGCTAAGACCGTTTTTTAAATTTATCATGCCGTTTGTAAAGATTGTAATATATGCAAGTGCGTATCCTTTTTCGCGCATCAGCAAATGCGATATACTTTGTGTTTTAAATGCTGATGAAGAAGCTGCTCGAATAGCCGGAATTTATAAGAGAAACTCCGGTGAAGATCTAGACAACACTCAAAAGCATATAGACAAAAAAGAGCTTGATCTAGCAGGTCTTGAGTATAAATTTAAACTAGAGTTCAAATCGCCAATAAAGCGAAATATTTAAAATTACTGGAGTAAAAAGTGAACTATCCTATCTATGTTATATCACTAAAAAGAGATGAAGAGCGAAGGCAAAATTTACAAAAACAATTTAATAGATATGATGAATTTAAAATAATAGATGCAGTTGATGCTAAAAATTTTAGCATCAATGAGTACTACAAAGCCATGATAGATTGCCTACTAAAATCATGCGATGAAAAGTATAAATTTAAAATACCACCATTAGTAGCAACTCCGGGTGAGCTAGCCTGCACAATGTCACATATAAAAGCCTATGAGGATTTTTTACAAAGCGATGCGGAATTTACTTTAATATTAGAGGATGATGTTATTGGAAATGATGAACTAATAAATGAAGCCTTTTTACTATGCAAAGATATAAGTAGTGATAGTATTTTTATATGCGGTGTGCAAGATGGGTTAAGTAGTAGATTTCGTGCTTTTGGCAAAAAAATAAAAGAAAATTTATATCTCATCTCACCATACTCATATAGCAGTATTTATAGGACAGCAGCCTATATCTTAACGAGAAAAAGTGCAAAATCTTTACTTGATTTTTATAAAGATGGTCTTTATGGAGCCGATAAATGGGAGGCTATTTTAAGAAATACTGAGCTTAAAATGTACTTTAGTAATATCTTTTCTCATCCAGATGAGCTTAACAACTCTACTTTAGAGTTGCAAAGAAAGCAAAAAGAGAAGATAAATTCTCTTTTTAAAAAATGTAATAAAGATTTCTCATACAAGGTTTCAAGATTTTACGAGAAGCATATAGTAAAAAATGAGAAAATTTTTACCAAATAATTTAGCCCACTAGGACCTTATAGCCGCGTAAATCGAGCCTAAAATATCATTTTGATATATAAACATAGTCTTTTTTAGCCATTTTTCATCACGTTTTGTAACAATGCGCTTTATCTCTTCAAGGTTGCCATCAGCTTTATTAATGCCACGTTTTGTAGTGAAAAACGCGTTGTATCCGTGCTTTTTAGCAGTACTTAGATATTCGTCATTATATTTACCGCGCGGCCAGCAAAGTGCATCGTCCTCAAAGCCAAAATTTTTCTTCATAAATTCACGGCAAAGGCCAAATTCCTCGTCCAGACTAAGCTGCCCAAAATATCCATCAAAATGTCCATGCGTGTGTGAATGAAAGTAGAAGCAGTCGCTCATTTTCTCGATCTGCTCTAAATTTAAAATCACATCTTGTGGCCTACTTAGAGCAAGCCTCTTGCACTCGTTGTGATCGACATTTAAAAAGCTAGCAGGCCTCATCTCGTGTGCCTTTTGTGCCGCTTCTATCCAGCCAGTAATTATAAAAATATTTGCTTTTAGCCCAAATTCCTTCACGATAGGATAGGCGTAAATGTAGTTATCCATCCAGCCATCATCAAATGTTATGCAAACACTCTTTTTTGGCACTTCAAGCTCGCCTTTTTTATAAGCGATAAACTCATTTATACTTAACGTTTTATAGCCATTTTTAGCTAGAAATTTCATATGCGATCTAAACTCATCCACGCTGCTAGCGATAAAACCACTCTTTTCAAGCACGTGGTGATACATCAAAACAGTTACACTCATTTTACAAGTTCCATATATAAATTTTGTGTGTTTTCTATCATTTTTTCGATACTAAATACCTCTTTTACATACTCTCTGCCAAACTCACCCATCTGTTTTCTTAAATTTTTATCCAAGATGAGCCTTTCAAGTACTTTTTTTAGCCCTTCTTTATCGCCATTTTGAAATAAAAATCCACTCTTTCCATCACTCACTGCCTCACCAAGACCGCCAACGGCACTTCCGATAGTAGCTAACTTGCACGAAGATGCCTCAAGTAGCGCCCCGCCGATAGCCTCCATGTCTGAAGGTAGCACACAGATATCAAGTGAGCCCAAAAAATCGCTCACATCGGTTCTATTGCCAAGCATAAAGATATTTTTTTTATCTTTTATATATTCGTGTAAATTTTTATTTTGCGGACCATCGCCTACGATAAAAAGGGCTGAATTTTCCAAATTTAGCTCGCTAAATGCATCGATTAAGAGCTTATGATTTTTAGCAGCTCTTAGCACCGCAACGATACAAACTCCAACTACATCGTCATTTAAGCCAAATTCTTTTTTCATATTTATCTTAAATTCTGGCGTATATTTTTGCGTATCGATGCCAGTGTAGATTTTTAGCACCTTCTCTTTTTTTACGCCTCTTTTTATAAGATCCTCACATACTGAGTCACACACGCCGACTACTTTTGTGCTTAGATTATAAGGCAAAGGCGATGTTATAGGCAGCTGCAAATGCCTAGTACGAACCACACTAACGCCGCAAATTTTGCCCACGATAGCGCCTATGGTGCCGTCTTTGCCTGAGTGAGTTGAGATGATTTTTATATTATTTTGCTTTACAAATTTGCAAATTTTTAAAATTTCAAAGATATTGAAAGACTTTTTGAGATTAAACTCAACGAATTCACACTCTATTTGCTTCTCAAAGCTTTTTGAGCCAGGATTTAGCCCATAAAAAACCTTAAATTTGCTCTTATCTAGTCCATTTATCACACGCTGTGTGCGGTGTTCCTGTCCACCAAATCCAAGAGAGCTTTCAAGCTCAAGTATATTTATCATCTTCTACTCTTTAAATTCTTTCATTTTTTTATTTGACAAAAAGCCATTTATTGTATTAAAGATTTTTAAAATTTTTGATACATTTTCGTACAATTTTACATTTTTTAGCACTTTAAGCAAAATTCTTTGTTTTAATCTAAGCTTTGAAAAACCAGCTGAGCTTATAATGCTATCAATATCTGCATAAAAAAGATCAAGTGCCTTTACATAGCTACTATTTTTTAGATTTGGTCTTGCCAAAATGGCTGGCATATAGACGCTTTTTATCTTTCTAAGCTCTAGATCTGGCACCATTTCAAGAGCTAAATTTTTGTTTTTTAAAATTGAGATTATGTCATCATAAACAAATTTATGATCTATCGCAGCTTTTAGCTTTTCAAAACCAGCAGTGTTGTTGTCTCCTATCTTATAGCAATAAAAAGCCTTATTTAGCTTTACAAGAGTTTTTGAAGCGATAACATTTCTCACTACAGTATGAAAATCTTCAGCTTGCGTGATCCCAACTGGAAATAAATTTTCTTTTAAAATTTTAGTCCTAATCGCCTTGTTTGCCGCATTATGCAAGACTTTGTTGTGCCTTGAGGCCAAAAGCCTTTTTAAATACTCGTTTTTATCGATTACGCCATCCTCTTTTGTCTCAAAATCCTTTAAAAGGAGCTTTTTATGACCATAGACCTTACACATATCTGTTATCACTATGTCGGCATCAAATTTTTCTGCGATATCATAAACACTTGAAGCATAATCTTTTTCCACATAGTCATCAGCATCTACGCAGATAGTATATTTCCCACTAGCTAGTAATATACCGTCATTTCTGGCAGCACTGACACCAGCATTGCTCTTTGTCTTTAATATTATTTTATCTTTATATTCTTCTAATATTTCTAGCGTATTATCAGTACTTCCATCATTAATAACTATAATCTCAATATCATCCATGTCTTGAGATATAAGCGAATTTAAACAATCCCTAATATGCTCTTTTTTGTTAAAAACAGGCACTACAAAGCTTATTTTCACATCAGGCACGATACTTCCTTTTAATTTTTGTTTAATTGTATATTATTTTTAGTTCAGCAATGATAAAATGCCCACTTAAAATTTAAAGGATCTGCATGAAAAACGACATTGCCTCTAAGCTCTACAATCTTTTTTTAGTTATTGTCTTATTTACGCTACCAGTAACTGAGGGCTTAAAGCAAATTTCACTCACACTTTTCGTCTTGGCTGGAATTTATATTTGCGTCAGAGAAAAAAGGCAATTTAAATTTGATCTCATAAATATCTCACTTTTTATCTTTGTTTTGGCTACTTTTATAAGTTGTCTTATAAATGGAGTTTCTGCATCAAGAGCACTTGATCCGCTAAGGTGTATGCTATTTTTCTTTGTAGCCAGAAGTGTTGGCATAGAAAAAATAAATTTTAAATTTTTATTTTTTGCCTTATTTGCTGGTTTGATTGTTGCATTTATCCCTGCTTGTGTAGAAAAATTCTCTTCAAATGATCCTTTAGCACTTTTTGAGCTTAAATCAATAGGACACGTAAATCATAGTGCTATTTTTATGCTACTAGTTTTTTGTGTAGCTTTAATATCATCAGCTGAGCTTAAAAAGATATATGAAAAATATATAGCTATAATAGTAGCTGGGATTTGTGTATTTGGCATTATGATCGCTGGCTCAAGAGCCACCATGTATCTTTTGCCTATTATCATTTTTTCTATATTACTTTATCAAATTTCAAAAAGGCAAACTGAACTTAAATTAGCATTTAGTCTAATAATTTTATTTAGTGTCATAGCCATTTTTTATACATATATATCAGCAAATATTATACAAGATGAAAGATTTTATAGTCAGCTAACAAAGGGTGTGACAGGATCAGAGACTAGATATCCGATCTTTGCTAGTGCATTTTATATGTGGCTTGAGAATCCATTATTTGGGATAGGTTCTGGTCAGTTTAAAATCATTGACATAACAAAGTATTTTCCAGGCAATGGCGAGATTCATGTTAGTCATTCTCACAACACCTTTTTAACATTTTTAACAGAAAAGGGCATCGTTGCCTTGCTTGCATATTTGGTATTTCAACTATCACTCTTTATAAAATTTATTAAAAATTTTAGACAAAATAACATAGTTTTTCTTGCACTTTTAATGCTTATGGCTAATAATATAATTTCACTTGCAAATACAACGTTTCACCATGAAAATGCACTTTTAATGCTACTATTTTGGGCTCTAGCTTTAAGTGCGACAGATAAAAAATCGACCTTAAAAATTAGCTAATGCTCCAACACGCCTCAACCGTTTCAAATTTTACAAAGAAACGGTTGAGCTAAATTTCTACTTTTTCTTCATTTCCTCAAGCTCTTGTGCTAGAAATTCTCCTGTATAGCTACCAGTTTTTTTATAATTTTTAGCTACTTCTTTTACACTGCCGCACGCTATCACTTTACCGCCCTTTGCACCACCTTCTGGCCCCATATCGACGATATAGTCGCAGTTTTTGATAACATCCATATTATGCTCGATCACAAAGACTGAATTTCCAAGATCAACTAAGTGATTTAGCACCTTTACTAGCCTATCAACATCGGCAAAATGAAGCCCCGTCGTTGGCTCATCAAGGATATAAAGCGTATTTCCAGTGTCGCTTCTACTAAGCTCTTTTGCTAGCTTCACACGTTGCGCCTCGCCGCCACTTAGTGTGACTGCATTTTGTCCGAGAGTGATGTAGCCAAGCCCTACGTCTTGAAGTGTGGTGAGTTTTGAAGCGATCTTTGGTACAGCTTTAAAGAACTCAACTGCCTCGTCGATGCTCATATTTAGCACCTCAGCGATGTTTTTGCCCTTGTATAAAATTTCCAAGGTTTGAGCGTTATATCTAGCACCATTACAAACGTCACAAACTACGTTAATATCAGGCAAAAAGTGCATCTCAATCGTGATCTCGCCCTCGCCTTGGCACTTTTCGCAGCGTCCACCTTTAACATTGAAGCTAAAGCGCCCTATTTTATAGCCTCTAAGCTTAGCTTCTTTAGTCTGCGCAAACAAATTTCTGATCTCGTCCATCACGCCAGTGTATGTCGCTGGATTTGAGCGTGGGGTGCGGCCTATCGGGCTTTGATCAAGATAGATCACCTTGTCTAAATTCTCAAGTCCGCTTAAATTTACCCCAGCTATTTTTTTCACTTTTTTAGCTCTATTTAGCTGCTCCTGCGCCTCTGGGAGCAAGGTCTGAAGCACTAGAGAGCTCTTGCCAGATCCTGATACGCCAGTGATGCCAACTAAATTTCTAAGTGGAAATTTCGCGGTTAAATTTGAGATATTGTTGATATTTACATTTGAAATTTCAAGCCACTTCTCAGCTTTTCTATTTTTTTGATAGTTGATCTTTTTCTTACCATTTATGTATTGTGCAGTCTGAGTATCTGAGCTTAAAAGCTCTTTTGCTGTGCCTGCAAAGACCACATTACCGCCAAATTTACCAGCTCCAGGGCCGATATCTACGATAAAATCAGCCTCTTCTATCGTTTTTTTATCATGCTCGACGACGATTACAGAGTTGCCTTTGGCTTGTAAATTTCTAAGCGTCTTTATGAGTTTTAACGTATCTCGCTCGTGAAGGCCGATACTTGGCTCATCAAGCACATACATGACGCCACTTAGCCCACTTCCTATCTGGCTTGCGATCCTGATGCGCTGTGCCTCGCCGCCGCTGATCGTCCTAGCATCGCGCCCAAGCGACAAGTAGCCAAGTCCCACGTCATACAAGAAGAAAAGCCTCTCGTTGATCTCTTTTAAGATAGGCTTTGCGATCGCCTTGTCGTAGTCACTAAGATAGGCGAAATTTTTCTCATTCGAGAAAAAAGCGGTACAGTTTTCTATGCTCATATCTAAAATTTCACCAAGTCCAAGGCTAGCGACCTTGACCGCTAAACTTTGAGGCTTTAGCCTGTGACCGTTGCAAGCGTCACAAATTTTCTCACTCATATACTCATCAAAGTCTTTATAATCCTTCAAAAGCCCGTGTGAAATTTTAACCACTCCATCAAATTTTCTAAGCAGCTTATTTCGCTTCCAAAAAAACTCAACTTCTTTGACATTTCCATATAAAACGAGCCTCTTTTCATCTTCGCTAAGCTCATAATATGGCTTTTTGATATCGATGCCATTTTGCTCGCAAAAAGCAAGTAAAAATTTATAGTAATAGCTCATGTTATAGCCATAAAGTAGCTTGATCGCACCATTTTCTATCGACTTTTCTTCATCAATGATCTTACTCATATCTAGGCTATATCTTATGCCAAGTCCGTCGCAGTGCTCGCAAGCGCCCTTTGGCGAGTTAAAGCTAAAGCTAAGTGGCTCAAGCGGCGTAAATGAAATTTTACAATCAAAACAAGCCATGTGCTCGCTGTAATGTATAAAACTCTCTTTTAAGCCCAGCTCATCAGCATTTGCGATCTCTATCTCGACCTCGCCAAAGCTCTCATTTAGCGCCTTTTCTACGTCACTTGCAAGGCGTTCGTGATTTTGCTCATCGATAGCAATCCTATCAACAATAACCTTGATCGTGTGTTTTTTCGTTTTTGCAAGCTCGATATCCTCATCAAGCCTCACCACCACGCCATCTATTTGCGCTCTTACAAAGCCTTTTTGGCGTAAATTTTCGATCAAATCCGCCCATGTGCCCTTTTTCTCACGAACTAGCGGCGCATAGATGATCACTTTTGCGCCAAGTGGGAGTTTTGAAATTTCATTTATGATATCGCTTGCACTCATTTTTGAGATAGGTTTGCCACATTTATGGCAGTGCTGAACGCCGACTCTTGCGTACAAAAGCCTTAGATAATCATAAATTTCTGTAATCGTACCGACCGTTGAGCGAGGGTTTTTAGAAGTCGTCTTTTGATCGATCGCAATAGCAGGCGTTAAACCTTCTATCTTATCAACATCAGGCTTGCCAACGCGATCTAAAAACTGCCTAGCATAGCTGCTAAGGCTCTCCATGTATCTTCTTTGTCCCTCGGCATAGAGCGTATCAAAGGCTAGCGTACTCTTGCCGCTTCCGCTAAGACCGGTAAAAACTACTAATTTATTTTTAGGAATTTTAAGATTTATATTTTTTAAGTTATGTTCCCTTGCGCCAGTTATTTCAATAATATCGTTCATTAAATTTATACAACCTTTTTAAAATTTTAATCTGTAAATTTAGTCTAAAAGTGATAAAAAATTTATAAAGTAGTTTTTCTAAAATTTAAGATCGTAGTTAAATTTAAGGGCTTATTTATATCATTTTCAGCTTTTTTTGATATTCTACGCCAAATTTTAACCTAAGGAGAAAAAAATGTCTGTAAAAATAACTGATATATGCATAAGCTGTGGTTCATGTATTGATGAATGCCCAGTTTCAGCTATCGTTGATGATAGCGACAACCCAACTGGAGCAGATACATACTATGTTTATTCAAATAAATGCGTTGAGTGCGTAGGCTACAACGATGAGCCAGCCTGTGCATCTGCCTGTCCAACTGACGGTTGTATCGTATGGGACGCAGTGGTAGCAGGACAACCTTCACGCGATCAGATCGGTGCTGATGCACGCAATGGTTCTATTCCAGTTATTCAATAAATTTATATTTATAAATTTTTTAGGCTCAAATTGAGCCTATTTTATTTTTAAGCTTTATTTGATATAATTGCCAACTTCAATTTAAATAACCTAGATTTAAGGAAAAATTTATGCAAAGAACACTTTCTATTATTAAGCCTGATGCTGTTAAGAAAAATGTTGTTGGAAAAATTATAGATAGATTTGAAAGTAACGGCCTAAGGATCGCAGCTGCAAAGAAAATCCAACTTAGCAAATGCGATGCAAAAGCATTTTACGCTGTTCATAAAGATAGACCATTTTTTAATAATTTGGTTGAATTTATGATTAGTGGACCAGTTGTGGTTATGGTACTTGAAGGTGAAAATGCTGTTGCTAAAAACCGTGAGCTTATGGGTGCTACCAACCCAAAAGAAGCAACTCCTGGTACTATAAGGGCTGATTTTGCCGATAGCATTGATGCAAATGCAGTTCACGGAAGTGATAGTCTAGAAAATGCTGTGAATGAAATAAATTTCTTTTTTGCTTCAAGAGAAATTTGCTAATTTTAGGTCAAGAAAATTGATTATATCTTTTTCTAAAATAGCAAACAAAGATATAAGCTTTGAGCTAGTAGGAAATGATAATTTAGTTTTTATTGGAATTTTAAAAAGAAAAGACCCTTTTTTGGTAAAATGTCAAGGTAAAATAAAAGGGAATATAAATTATGTTTGCGATCGATGCGGTGAAGCATTTATGTTGCCTATCGATCAAGATGTAGAGCTAAATTTAAGTGATGGTATCTATAAAGATAGCGAAAATGAGCTTAGCAATACGATGGAATTTTTCGATGGCAATATTAATTTAAAAGAAGTCTTTGAGAGCGAGTTAGAAGCTTTTAAAAGTGATTATTTCTATTGTGAAAAATGTAAAAATTTATAAAGGAGAGTAAAAATGGCAGTACCAAAGCGAAGAGTGAGTCATTCTCGTGCAGCAAAACGTAGAACACATTATAAAGTTACACTTCCAGTACCTGTAAAAGACAAAGATGGTTCTTGGAAAATGCCTCACCGTATAAACAAAACTACGGGTGAATATTAAAATATGATTCGCATTGCTATCGATGCTATGGGTGGTGATTTTGGTGCAGATCCTATAATATCTGGTGTTATTGATGCACTAAAAGAGACAGAATTTAAAGCCGTATTAGTTGGCGATAGCAATGTCATCAAACCACTCATTCCACAATCTTATTTAAAAAATATCGAATTTTTAGAAGCTAGCGAAGTTATCTCAATGGCAGATGGTGCAACTGATGCACTCAAGAGAAAAGATAGTACGATCTACAAAGCAATTGAACTCTTAAAAAATAAGGAAGTTGATGCTGTAGTTTCTGCTGGTCATAGTGGTGCAACTATGAGTTTAGCTACTCTAAGAATTGGTAGACTAAAAAATATTTCTCGCCCAGCAATTGCAACACTTATGCCAAATTCAAAAGAATCTGCTACTTTAGTTTTAGATGTTGGTGCAAATGTTGATTGCAGAAGTGAGCATCTGTTTCAATTTGCCATAATGGGTGAAGCCTATGCAAAAGAAATTTTAGGTAGAAAAGAGCCAAAAGTTGGTCTTTTATCAAATGGTGAAGAAGAAAGCAAAGGCAATGAAGTTAGCAAAGAAGCATTTAAATTAGTTTCTAGGCTTGATAGCTTTGTTGGCAATGCAGAAGGTAATCAAATTTTTGATGGCAGTATCGATGTAATGGTTTGTGATGGTTTTATGGGAAATATTCTTTTAAAAACTAGTGAAGGCGTTGCAGATGCTATAGGTAAAATTATCAAAAAACAAATTAAAAAATCACCTCTTGCTATAGCTGGCTCTGTACTCATGAGAAAAGTTTTTAAAACGCTCAAAAAGCAGGTTAGCTATGACGAATATGGCGGTGCACCGCTTCTTGGTGTAAATGGTTGTGTTATCATAAGTCACGGCAAAAGCAATTCAAAAGCTATAAAGAATGCAATTTTTCAAGCAATAAAATTTGCTAATTCAAATATAAATAAAGTTATCGAAGAAGAACTTTCGCACTTTGCAAGGTAAAATATGCCAAAAGCTTCACTGATTTCTATCGCTTCTTATATTCCAGAAAAAATTCTAACAAATTTTGACTTTGAGAAAATGGTTGAAACAAGTGATGAATGGATAGTAAAGCGAACAGGTATTGAACAAAGGCATATTGCAACTAACGAAACAACAAGTGACCTTGGTACAAAAGCTGGTGAATTAGCTATAAAACGCTCAGGATTTGATAAATCTCAAATCGATGCAATCATCTGTGCCACAATATCTCCGGATCATCTTTGTATGCCATCTACCGCTTGCAAAATAGCTGCAAATTTGGGTTTAAATTATGGAGTTACAGCATTTGATATAAGTGCGGCTTGTACCGGTTTTATTTATCTTTTAGAGCTTGCAAATTCTCTCATTGTTAGCGGTGCCAAAAAAAACGTATTAATTATCGGAGCCGAAAAATTAAGCTCTATTGTTGACTATACAGATAGAAGCACTTGTATACTATTTGGTGATGGAGCAGGTGCAGCTGTAATTAGTAGTAGTAATGGTAATGAGATCATTGATATTCATACAGCAAGTGACGGCAAGCAAGCTGAACTTTTAATAACTCCAGGATGCGGGAGTGTATTTCCAGCCAGTGAGGAAACACTAAAAAATAGACTAAATTTCATCCATATGAGTGGAAATGAAGTTTTTAAAATAGCAGTTCAAACACTTAGCAAAAGCGTAATAGAAATTTTGCATGCAAACAAAATGCAAAGCGAAGATATTGATTTTTTTATACCTCATCAAGCAAATATAAGAATAATAGACGCAGTAAAAAATAGATTAAATTTTAAAGATGAGCAATGTGTCTTGACTGTTGCCAAATATGGCAATACAAGCTCTGCTTCAATTCCGATGGCTATAAATGATGCCTATGAAGACGGCCGTATCAAAAATGGTTCTATTTTACTTCTTGATGCATTTGGTGGCGGCTTTACATGGGGATCAGCGATTCTAAAATTTGGCGGAAAGAATTTTAGTGATTTATGACAATCGCAATAATTCATTTTCTAAATTTTTAGCAATGCTTTTACTAATTTCTTTCAAATACTCTCATTAATAAATTTTTAAAATTCAAATTTTTACAACTTTTAACAAAATCCATTTTCTATTTTTTCCAATAACACTAAATTTACTAAATAAAAATTTCTAAAATATGTTTAAACTAAATTTAATTTTGAATAGATATAATTTCGCAATCAATAAAATTTATTATTAAGGAGAACAAATGTTAGTAACAAAAAAAGCACCTGATTTTACAGCTGCAGCAGTTTTAGGAAACAATCAAATTGTAAATGATTTTAATCTTTATAAAAATATTGGCGAAAAAGGCGCGGTTGTATTTTTCTATCCAATGGATTTTACTTTTGTTTGTCCAAGCGAGATTATCGCATTTGATAAAAGATATGACGAGTTTAAGTCACGTGGTATCGAAGTTATCGCAGTTTCATGCGACAACCAATTTTCACATTTTGCATGGAAAGAGACTCCGGTAAACAAAGGCGGTATTGGTAAAGTTCGCTTCCCTATCGTAGCTGATATGACAAAATCAATCTCTCGCGGATTTGACGTACTTCTAGAAGATGCTGGTGTGGCACTTCGTGGCTCATTCTTACTAGACAAAGATGGCACTGTTCGCCATGCAGTTATCAATGATCTTCCACTTGGCAGAAACATCGATGAGATGATAAGAATGGTAGATACTATGCTATTTACAAATGAGCACGGCGAAGTTTGTCCAGCTGGCTGGAACAAAGGTGATGCTGGTATGAAACCAAGCACAGAAGGCGTTGCTGACTACCTTTCACACAACGAAGGCAAACTATAATCAATAGAAATTTCTAGGTATCCTTTACCTAGAAATTTCTCCTCCAAATAAATTTAAATACTTTTTTAATATAACTTTTTATATCATAGCCTTGGCTTTAATCAACAACATTCCGGAGACTACATGGATTTTAAAGGCAGGCAAGAGCTTGTAATAAATTGTGAAGACAGCATACTTAAATTAAGAGATAAATTTATCGATGACGGTATCAAATTTTGTAGGCAGCTAACATTTATCGTGCCGCACGATCAGATAAAAATTTGTCTTAAAAACATCTTTGATATACTGCTTATTCAAAAGCCAAATGCTACGCAGCTACAAGATGATTTAAATATTCTAATACCAAAATCAAACGCAAGAGACGAATTAATAAATTTCCTGCTTTTAAATTTGACTTTAAATTTTAGTCACTCTTGCGACAATAGCACCTTCGTAGGTTATTTCGTAAATGCCGTTTCAAGAATCAAAGAAATTTTATGTGGTGCCAAAGACCAGCAAGAAACAAATGTAAAAGAAATGATTGAAACCGGAACATTTTTTTATGAAGATCCAATCAATACATTCACTCGCATGAAAAAAGCCAAGGTAAGGCCTGAGCTTTTAAATTTATATGATGGATTAAATATAAAATATGAGGCTGAAATTTTAGAAGTTAAAGAAGATAGTGTCGTTTTTCGCGTGGATATGATGCAAATTTTAGCTATGAAACAAGACGGCAAAGGTTTTATTTTGCCAAATAGCTTTTTCTCAAAGCCATTATGTGCTGATATTGTTAATTACAATATAGTCAATAAAGGCGTCACTCTTTCAAATTTCTTACGAAATACGACGATGTACGCATATAAAAGAAAATTCCAACGTATCTTGCCAAATCGTTTCACCAAAACTATCATCAAAGGCAAGCAAGACAAGATCGAAGGTAGCCTTTATGATGTTTCCGAAGGCGGCATAAGTGTATTAAGTTCACAATCTGCAAATTTTAAAGATAACGAAGAATTAGAAGTCAATTTTGATCTCTTGATGTCTGAAAAAATGGTAAAAAGAGTTTCTTTAAGGCTAAAATTAGTTACTGAAATAACCTATAAAGGTTACATTAGATACTGCATGAAGCTTATTGATGATGATGAAACTATAAAAGATTTTACGCAAAAGCGCATAAAAGAGACGCTTGACGAGCTTCGCTCACGTATAAATTTATACGAATAAGGCAGTTAGTGAAAACAATACAAGAAAATTTAAAACTTTTTTATATCGGATTAAAAGACAAAGAGCCATTTTTTTATAAAAATAAGGATCTAACCACCCACGCAGCTATCATAGGTATGACAGGTAGCGGTAAAACAGGCCTTGGTATCACGCTTTTAGAAGAAGCCTGCATAGACAATATCCCTTCTATCATCATCGATCCAAAGGGCGACATCACAAATTTAGCTCTCACTTTTCCGCAGATGAGGCCGGAGGATTTTTTACCATACATAGATGAAGCAGAAGCAACCAATAAAGGTCAAAGTGTAGAGGAATTTGCCACTGCTCAGGCCGAGCTTTGGAGAAACGGCATAGAGTCGAGCTTTCAAGATCTTGAGCGAGTAAAAATTTTAAAAGAGAGCGCTAGCTTTAACATCTACACACCAAAAAGCTCAGCTGGCATAGGTGTAGCGCTACTTAGCGACTTTGCCTGCCCAAATATCAATGATGAAGAAATTTTTAGCAACTATATAAATTCGCTTGCAGCATCGGTGTTATCTCTTGTAGGTATAAATTACGAGGATATGAACTCAAAAGAACAGCTTCTCATCTCAACCATATTTGAGACTAAATTTAAAGAGCAAAAAGACGTAAGCATCGAAGAGCTTATTAATTTCATCGCAAATCCGCCGTTTAAAAAGATAGGCGTTTTTGACGTCGATACCTTCTATCCAAGCAGTGAGCGCCTAAAGCTTGCCATGAAGATAAACGCTCTCATCGCAAGCCCAAGCTTTAAAGGCTGGACGCAAGGCGTTAGACTAGAGATTTCAAAGATACTATTTGACGAAAACGGCAAAGCAAAGTGCAACATCTTCACGATCTCGCACCTAAATGACGCTGAGAGGATGTTTTTTGTCACCCTTTTACTAAACGAGATCATCGCGTGGATGCGCGGCACCGAGGGCACAAGCTCACTTAGAGCGATCCTATATATGGATGAAATTTTTGGATTTTTCCCACCAAATGCAAATCCACCATCAAAAACGCCTATGCTTACACTTTTAAAGCAAGCTCGTGCATTTGGTCTTGGCTGTGTCTTAAGCACACAAAACCCAGTAGATCTTGACTATAAAGGCCTTAGCAACATCGGTACTTGGTTTATCGGCCGCCTCCAAACAGCCCAGGACAAAGCCCGCGTTATAGACGGACTAAGCGGCATCGCAGGCTCAAGCTTAGACAAAGCTTCACTTGAAAATCTCATATCAAATTTAGCCAAAAGAAATTTCTTACTCAAAAATATAAACGAAGACGGCTTAAACGTCATCTCCACGCGCTGGGCACTTAGCTATCTAAAAGGTCCGCTCAGCCGTGAGCAAATTTCAAATTTGATGAAAGATAAAAAAGAAAATTTAAGTACTCAAAGCGTAGATAAAAGCGAGATGAAATTTAGCGCAAAGCCTATCATCTCAAATGAGATCACACAACTTTATGCTAACTCAAAAAGCCTCACGCCAAATTTATTTGCAAGTGCGAAGGTGAGAATTTATGACACCAAAAAGGGCATAGACATCGTTTGTGAAGTAAGCTATCTTTATGAACTAAACGAAAATGACAAAGAGCCAAACTGGAGTGAGGCTAGCGAAGGCATGCACGTTGATGCAAGCGAAAATGAGCCAAGTGGTGCTAGCTTTGCAGCTGTGCCAAATTTTATTTTAAAAGCTAAAAATTTTGACAATATCCAAAAAGATTTTAAAGAGTATCTGTATAGAAATTTCAAATTTAATATCTTTGAAGCATTAGGAATTTATTCAAAAAACAATGAAACAAAGGTGCAGTTTTATATCAGGCTTCAAGATAAGTGCAATGAAATTTTAGAAGAACAAACCGCAAAACTTACAGCAAAATTTGAAAAAGAGCGAAAAAGCTTACAAGATAAGCTAAACAAGGCTCTAGCAAAGCTTGATAAAGAGCAAAAAGAGATGACCACAAGTGGGCTTGATGCTGCCATAAATATAGGCGCTAGCATACTTGGAGCGATATTTGGCAACAAGTTTTTATCTCGTCAAAATGCGGGTAAAATCGCATCAAGCGCAAGAAGTGCAAATAGAGTCTTAAAAGAGCGAAGTGATGTAAAGCTTAGTGAGCAAAGCGTAAATGATATAAATTTAGCCATTAGCGAACTTGAAGAGAAATTTGAAAAAGAAAGCGACGAGCTAAAAGAAGCAAATGATATAAAAAATATCACCATAAATGAAATACAAATTTCACCAAAGAAAAGCGATATCTATGACGAAAAAGTCGTACTTTTGTGGAGATGATTTATAAAATAATTAGTATTTTTTTACTATCATTTCTCTTTAAATTTAAAAGGTAAAATATGCAAAATTTAATACTTTATGCCATTAGTTATTTACTTGGAAGCATTCCATCTGGCCTCATTCTTGCAAAAATTTTTGGGCATGTCGATATAAAAAATGAAGGTAGCAAGAGCATTGGCGCAACAAATGTTTTAAGAGTTTTAAAACAAAAAGATCCGAAATTAGCCAAAAAACTAGCCATTTTAACGATAGTTTGTGATGTTTTAAAAGGCGTTTTGCCACTTGTTGTCGCTTCATATTTAGGAGCTAGCCAAAGCGTGCTTTGGACTATGGCGGTTTTAAGCGTGGCTGGACATTGTTTTTCTATATTTTTGGGCTTTCAAGGCGGCAAAGGAGTCGCAACTGGAGCTGGCGTGCTCGCATTTTTCTTGCCAGTTGAGATCATTATTGCTCTAGCTGTTTGGTTTGTGGTCGGAAAATTTTTAAAAATTAGCTCTCTTGCTTCACTTTGTGCATTGATAGCTCTGATTGCATCAAGCTTTATAATCCATCCAGAGCTAGATGAAATTTATACACACGCTCCGATACTAATCATCGCATTTTTGGTGGTTTATAAACACATACCAAATATCGTTCGTTTAATATCCGGCAAGGAGAAAAAAGTCGTATGAAAAGCGAAATGACGACGATCATTAAAGATTATAAATTTGAAACGATCATCGGAATGCTTGATTTTGAGCGAGTCGCTAAGCAAGAAGTACAAATGAATCTAGAAATTTGCTCAACTGGTTTTATTGATTATGTTTTAATTATTGACTTTGTTAAAAATTTTTACAATGAAAGACAGTTCCAAAGCGTTGAAGAGTCTCTTGAAGAAACTAGCAAATCATTAAAAGAGAAATTTAGCTCACTAACTAGCCTTAAAATGGAAATTTTAAAAACAGAAATTTTACCAAATGCAGTTGTTGGAGCAAAAATAAACACTATTTTTTAAAAATTTATTAAACTATCTTGAAATATTGCTTAATTTATGATACAATCGCCCATAAATTTTAGTTTAAGGAAGCAAAATGCGTATTTTAATAGTTGAAGATGAAGTGACGCTAAATAAGACGATTGCTGAGGGCTTGCAGGAGTTTGGCTATCAAACTGATAGCTCTGAAAATTTTAAAGATGCTGAATACTATATAGGTATCAGAAATTACGATCTAGTTTTGACTGATTGGATGCTCCAAGATGGCGATGGCATAGATCTTATAAACATCATCAAACATAAATCTCCACGCACTTCAGTTGTAGTTCTTTCTGCAAAAGATGACAAAGAAAGCGAAATAAAAGCACTTAGAGCTGGTGCTGATGACTATATCAAAAAGCCATTTGATTTTGACATCTTAGTAGCTAGACTTGAAGCAAGACTACGCTTTGGCGGCACAAATATTATAAAAATAGATGAGCTCATTATCAATCCAGATGAAGAAAAAATCACATATTTAGGTCGTGATATTGAGCTTAAAGGTAAACCTTTTGAAGTCCTAACTCATCTTGCAAGACACTCAGATCAGATCGTATCTAAAGAGCAACTACTTGATGCTATCTGGGAAGAGCCAGAGCTTGTAACTCCAAACGTTATTGAAGTCGCTATCAACCAAATCCGCCAAAAAATGGACAAACCGCTAAATATTTCAACAATTGAAACTGTTAGAAGACGCGGATATAGATTTTGTTTTCCCAAAAAAGCCTAAGGAATAGATTTATACTACAATTAGCATCTGGTGCTATGATGCTAATTGTAGTTATTTCGGTAATGCTTTATCACTATATAAGGGTTACCGTTTTTCAAAGTGTAGTTAATGAGCTAAACTATCAAGCCGAAGCTTATAAAAAAAATCCTCAAAATTTCAATCCTTTAAATTCAAAAACATTTACGATAGAAAATCCAAACAAAACCCTAGCAACGATAAAAACAGACGAGCCACAAGATAAAGAAACATATATCGTAACGCAAAAATCAAAAGATCAGAGTAAAACTATTTTAATAACAAAACTTGATGAAAGCAGTTATTTAAGCCTGGAAAAAGATACTACACTTCAAGCTCATATAGTAGGAGAAATTTTTATAGATATTATAATCGTAAATGTATCAGCGATACTTTTGGTGCTTTTTTATGCACTATTTTTATCAAGAATGCTTTTAATACCTATAAAAATTTTGAGTCACAAACTTACAAATTTAGACGAAAAATTTCTTCATGAGATCGATATCAAGAGCCTACCAGATGAGTTTTTACCACTTGGGCAGAGCATAAATAGACTAATCTCTCGCATCCAAACATTTGTCTTGTACCAAAAAGAACTTTTTGTAGGCGTGGCACATGAACTAAAAACGCCGCTGGCTGTAATGAAAACAAAAAATGAAGTTACGCTTTTAAAGCCACGCGAGAGTGAAAAATATATCGAGGCTCTAAAATCAAATAATGAAGCTATAAACGGCATGAACGCAATGATAAGTTCTGTGCTTGAGATCGGCCGCCAAGAGGGAGCTCAGTTTGAAGAGCCAGTAAATACCGATGTTATAGGATTTTTAAAAAAACTTGCAAAAAACTATGAGATACTTGCAAAAAATGATGGAAAAAATATAAAACTGGACCTAAAACCAGAAATTTTAAATCTAAAAATACAAACTAGCTTACTAACCCACATTGTGCAAAATTTTGTTCAAAATGCCATTAAATTTTCACCAAAAAATAGCACCATTACGATTAGCTCTAAGCTCATAAAAAATAAATTTATTATCGAAGTAATAGATGAAGGAATAGGCATAGATGAGAGTAAAGATTTATTTGCTCCATTTAAAAGATACGGCGACAAAGGTGGTGCTGGGCTTGGATTGTTTCTAGCTAAGGGTGCGGCGCAGGCTCTTGGTGGCGAAGTAGATATTAAAAATAGAAACGATAGAAGCGGTGCAGTCGCAAGCCTAGTTTTAAATATAAAAGGATAAAAATGGCAAAGAGAACCGCAGTAATCGACCTTGGTTCAAATTCTATGCGAATGGCGATATTTGAGAGAACGTCACGCTTAGCGTTTTTTA
Source organism: Campylobacter concisus (assembly GCF_003049705.1). NCBI lineage: Bacteria > Pseudomonadati > Campylobacterota > Epsilonproteobacteria > Campylobacterales > Campylobacteraceae > Campylobacter > Campylobacter concisus. The sequence continues at coordinate 144,249 of NZ_PIRF01000001.1, read as the reverse complement.
TACTAGCTGAATATAAAACAAAAGTGCGTCTAGGCGAAGGTGGATATGGCTCAAACAATGAAATATCCGAAAGCTCAATGAAAAAAGCGCTAAAGGCCTTTAGCGAATTTTCAAATATCATAAAAAGCTACAAATGCAATAAAGTCTTATGTGTTGGTACTTCAGCGCTTAGGGACGCTCCAAACGCAAATGTTTTGATCTCTCTTTTAAGAAAAAAACTTGGCATAAATTTAAAAGTCATAGACGGCAAAGAAGAGGCTACTTTTGGTGCGATCGCAGCCAAAAATTTACTCCATAATATCGATGAATGCGTCACTATAGATATCGGTGGCGGATCAACTGAACTTGCCAGAATAAGCAAAGGCAAAATAATAGATACGCTCTCGCTTGATATTGGTACGGTTAGATTAAAAGAGCTTTTTTTTGATAAGAAAAACTTAAATAAATTGCCAAAATTTCTAGAACAAGTTATAAAACAGATAGACGAGCGATTTAAATGCCAAAATATAATCGCTATTGGAGGCTCTCTTAGAGCGATATCATCTGCCATAATGAGCAAAAATTTATATCCGCTCTCTTCACTGCACGGCTTTTGCTACAAGCTTAGCGACGAGCAAGCCTATATCGAGAACATCGCAAATATTAGCGTGCTTGAGCTAAATAAATTTCCTATTAAAAAAGACAGATACGACACCATTAGAGAGGGTGCACATATCTTTTTGGCCCTCACCAAAGCTCTGAATGCCAAAAATATTATAACAAGTGGGGTTGGCGTAAGAGAGGGAGTGTTCTTGAAAGATTTTTTACGCCCTAGCCTTAAATTTCCACAAAATTTTAATCCAAGTATCAAAAGTTTGCAAGATCGTTTTATATTATCATGCAGTAAATCAGTCACAAGATATGCAAAAGATATATTTATGGTATTAAAAAAGCTTCACGGTCTAAGTGATAACTATCTTGAAGTGCTTTTAGTTGCTGCAAAACTTCACAATGTAGGTCAAGAGATTGGCTTTTATGGCGATCATAAAAACTCAGCCTATATAGTCCTAAATGCCTTAAATTATGGCTTTTCACATGAACAAAAAGCATTGATTGCAGTAGTAATTGGCACAAACGGAAAGAAAAATATCTATGAATTTGAGCGATATAAAAATTTACTTCCAAAAGCCGAGTGTATAAGATGGCTAAGTTTTATACTCTCACTTGCAAAGGCACTTGATCTAACCTGTGAAAGGCTAAATTTAAACTTCGAATTTAGTGGGCATACGCTAAAAATAGAAGGCGCAAAAGAATTCGCTATGGCAAAAGAAGAGATAAAAAAGATCACAAAACCTGAAATTTTTGCTATTTCGTTTGTATAAATTTTGAAACTAGCTTTAACGCATAAAAATTTAAATTGGATGAGAATTTTAGCTAAAACTACTAAAATTCTCCGCTCATTTTATCTTTATAGTTACTTAAACTATTTTTTCGCTCTTCTAAAAATGAGCTTAGTTTTTTCTTGTTCTCTTCGAAAAATATAGCAAAATCTTGCTCATTTTGTATCTTGTCTTCACCAAAGCTATCAAGCATTACATTTGAGCTACCAACTATCACTAAATAACGTCTATTTTCATAGCTTAATAGCATTAGTTTATTCGTGCGATCAAGATACTTTTCATATATTATATTGACGTTACTATTTTGATTTTTAAGTAGCCAGTTCATTGATTTTGTATCATTTTGAGACTGATTTCTAGGTATTTTAAACCCGCTAAAATCACTACTCTTTGAAGTAATATATCTTTTAAATACATATAAAAATACAAGAAGCGCAATAAGCACACTTAAGACTATAAAATACCTTGAGTCTATATTTAACATAGGCTCTTCATCTATCTTTGGAGTGCTAGGGGTTTCTATTTTTGCACTAGCTTGAGGCATATTTTGTATTTGAGGTTTTGCATTTTTTAGAGTTACACGAATGCGGAGTCCAAAACTATCAGTCGTCTTTGAAGCATTTACGATAATAGCATCATTTGAGCGCAAATTTAAGACAAGCGAGTTTTGCTTTGGCTCTATCTCAAGCTCTTGAATAATCTTTGAGTTTATGTCTTTGCTAGCACTTTGATCGTAATTTAGCGAATTTAATATCAAAGACGTTGTATCTTTTTCGCGCTTTTGAAAGATATTTCCTTCATAAGGTGCATCAAAGCTAAGCATAATATCGACTCTATCAGCACGTTCATAGATATTGTAAGTTAATAGGTTTGAAGCTAAAATTTGAGTTACAAAAAGTAAGAAAAATAGTATAAATTTCATAAAAGTTCTTTTTTGAAGTACTGAATAACTGACTTTGAATCCAAAATTTCATTTATCCTGATGGCTAAATTTTTCTCATAAACCATTACTTCGCCTTTTCCAAAAATTCTATTATTTATATATAACTCCACACTCTCACCAGCTGGCTTTTCGAGATCTATGACCGAGCCAGCTTCAAATTTCAAAAGCTCATTTATACTAACTGTAGTAGTTCCTAGCTCAGCTATAAAATCAACGCTTATATCCATAAGCTCATCATAGCTCTTAAAAAGCCCTAGCTGCTCTAGTGTCTCTATCGCACTCTCGTCGTTCATTGTATGTCGTAGCCTATTTGAAATGTTCTATTTTTTATTTTATATACAAATTTCTCTTTTAGTTTGATGCCAAAATTTTCAACTTCGCCTAAAAATTCAGGCGTTCCAAGCTTATAAGCATTTGGCTCTTTTTCATTTAGTAAATTTTTAGCTTTACCGATGATTTGATTTGCTATCTCTTTACAAAGATCGTCCAGATCGCCACCATCAACATCTTCGTGACCAAAAAAGGCATTCATGAAAATTTTCAAAGTATCTTTTTTAAAAAATAAGTAAAAATGATACTCGCTCTTGCCCTTATAGACTGGTATGCTAGCTCCGTAAAATCCCTTGCCAAGGCTCTTACCAGCTTCTAAATCTAGCCCTAAAGTATCCTTGCAAAGATAGCTTGTAGCTTCATCTATAACTTTTCTCATATCTCTTCCTTAAGACTTGAAATGCATTTTCAATTATACTTTGGCTTTACTAAATTAGCTATAAATTTATTAAGCATTTTAAAAGAGTTTATCTATCTCTTTTGCTAGCTTTTCACCGCTAAATTCGGCACAAAGCTTAACTATTTGCGTACCTATTATCGCTCCGTCAGCATATTTTTTTACCTCATTAACATCATCTTTGTTTTTTATACCAAAGCCTACAGCCACTGGCAAATCGCTCTTTTTCTTAAGCTCTAGGACCAAATTTTTTATCCTATCTTCATCAGCCCTTTTTGAGCCGCTAACGCCTATCGCGCCAAGAGCGTAAATAAACCCTGAGCCAAATTTTAAAATTCCATCTGCCCTGCCCCCAGAGGTGACGCTGATAAGTGGTATCAGGCTTAAATTTAGCTCCTTACATTTTAGAGCAAATTCCTCGCACTCCTCGCAAGGCAGATCCGGCACGATAAAGCCGCTCACTCCAGCTTCAACTGATCTTTTTAGAAATTTATCAACGCCGTAAGTAAAGATGATATTAAAATAAACCAGAAAAACAAGTGGTTTTGTCACTTTTGCTTTACAACTCTCAAGCATATCAAAGACAACGTCGGTATTTACGCCATTTTGTACCGTCTCAAAGCTAGCTTGCGCGATGAGTTTCCCATCAGCCAACGGGTCAGAATAAGGGATGCCGATCTCGACTAGATCAAGCGTGCTCTCATCTAAATTTTCTAAAAATTCCTTCGTTTTTTCTAGGCTTGGATATCCAGCCACGATGTAGCCGATGTTTGCCTTTTTGCCGCTAAATGCGCTTTTGATCTTATCCATAAATTTTTCCTTTTTCGTAGCCTATAACTGTGTTTATGTCCTTATCACCCCTGCCTGAGACATTTACGACTATGACACTTTTTTTCTCTAGTTTTGGGCAAAGCTTCTCCAGATACGCCAGTGCGTGCGCGCTCTCGATGGCTGGGATGATACCCTCCACCTTGCTTAAGAAATAAAGAGCGTTTATGCACTCATCGTCAGTTACAGCTTCATATTTTACCCTTTTGATGTCGTTTAGATGAGCATGCTCTGGACCGATGCCTGGGTAGTCTAAGCCTGCTGAGATGCTGTGAACTGGCGAGATCATGCCATACTCGTCTTGCAAGACCGTAGTTTTCATGCCGTGGATGATGCCGGTTTTACCTTTGCTAAGCGTAGCTGCGTGATAAGGCGTCTCTATGCCAAGTCCGCCAGCCTCGATACCTACCAAATTTACGCTCTCATCGTCCAAAAACGCACTAAAAATGCCAATAGCATTACTACCGCCACCGACGCAGGCGATGACGTAGTCAGCCTTTTTGCCGTAGTCTGCAAGCTGAGCTTTGGCCTCTGTGCCGATGATGCTTTGGAAGTCACGCACGATCTTTGGATATGGGTGCGGACCAACGGCTGAGCCAATGACGTAAAATGCACTCTCTATCTCATTTACCCACGCTTGTATGGCTGCTGTAGTCGCCTCTTTTAGCGTTTTTAAGCCATCTTCTACGCTCACCACCTTTGCGCCAAGAAGCTGCATACGAAAGGCATTTAGCTGCTGTCTAGCCACGTCCGTAGCGCCCATATACACATCACACTCTAAGCCCAAAAGTGCCGCTGCAGTCGCTGTTGCCACGCCGTGCTGACCAGCTCCAGTCTCAGCTAAAATTTTCTTTTTACCCATTTTTTTAGCAAGCAGCGCTTGAGCTAGGGCATTATTTATCTTGTGCGCGCCAGTGTGGTTTAGATCCTCTCTTTTTAGGTAAATTTCATGTCCGTAGTACTCGCTTAGGCGCTTTGCAAAAAAGAGCGGACTAGGCCTGCCAACGTAGTTTTTCAAAAGATCATCAAGCTCGTCTTTAAACTCTTTTGTCTTTGCGATGCTCTCATAAGCATTTTCTAGCTCGTCAAGGGCAAACATCACCGTCTCAGGCACGAACTGCCCGCCAAATTTTCCAAAATACGCCTTACTATTCATCTTCTACCTCACCTATGATCTTTAAAATTCTCTCTATCTTTTGCGCCTCTTTTATGCCGTTTTCGTCCTCAACTTTTGAGTTGATATCGACTAGATATGGCTTAAATTTCAGCGCCTCTTTTATGTTGTGCTCGCCTATGCCCCCAGCCATGCCGAATTTAAATTCTGTCTCTTTTAAAATTTCCCACTCAAAGCTAGTGCCATTTCCACCGGCATTTTTGCCCTTGCAGTCAAAAAGTACCATGTCAAAATGCTTAAAATCAACCTCTGGCAAGCTATCTTTCACGCTAAAAACCTGCCAAATCTCAAGCCCCATATCTTTTAAATTTGCCTCTAAATTTTCACTCACCACTCCATGCACCTGAGCCACGTCAAGACCAGCAAACTGGCAAATTTCTATTATCTCGCACTCACTTTGCTCAGCAAAAACGCCAACTACTTTTTTGCCCTTGCTGTGAGCAAATTTCGCTATCTGCCTAGCTAAATTTAGCTCGACCTTTCTTTTACTTTTGGCAAATATTAACCCGATAAAATCAACATCCAAAGCGCAAACCGCACTTGCCTCGTCTAGCGTTTTGATGCCACAAATTTTAACTAGCGCCATTAGCCCCAGCCTTTATAAACTCTTCATAAAATTTATACGCCTTACCAGAATTTATCGCTTCAAGTACCATTTTTTTGGCCTCGTCTGGTCTCTTTGCGCCATCAGCTGCGTAGAGCGCAAACATCGCGTTAAAGACCACGATGTCAAATTTCGCCCCCTGCTCCTCGCCTTTTAGCGTGCGGATCAAGGTTTTGGCGTTTTCTTCAGGTGTGCCGCCCTCGATGTCGCTGTGAAGCGCTCTTTTAAAGCCAAACTGCTCTGGCGTGATGCTGTATTCAAAAATTTCGCCATTTTTTAGCTCCACAACGCTTGTTTCGCTACAAAGCGTGATTTCATCAAGTCCGTCATCACCGCGGACGACCAAAGCGTGCTTTCTACCAAGAATTTTAAGCGTCTGGGCGTAGAGTTTTAGAACAGGCTTATGATAGACGCCAACTAGCTGGTTTGTAAGGTTTAAATTTGGATTTAAAAGCGGTCCAAGCACGTTAAAGACAGTTCTTATACCAAGTCTTTGGCGCACTTCTCTCACCTCGCCAACTAGCGGATGAAAAAATGGCGCGTGGAAAAAGGCTAAATTTTTACTAGCTAAATTTTCACGCTGTTTTGCCAGTGATTTTTCACTTTTTACGCCTAAAATTTCAAGCACATCAGAGCTACCTGACTTGCTTGAAACTGCCTTGTTGCCGTGTTTTGCGACCTTTATGCCAAGGCTTGCAAGGATAAATGCCACAGTTGTTGAGATATTTATCGTCTTAAAGCCATCTCCTCCAGTGCCGCAAAGATCGATCATAGGCGTATCATCGCGGTAAGTTTGCGAGTATTTTAGGATATTTTTTCCAAGCGCAGCGAGGCTTTTTGGATAGAGGCTCTTTTCGCTAATTAGCACCAAAAGGGCTGAGAGCTGCACTATCTCATACTCTTTGCTGGCTATTATCTCGCAAATTTGCTCAAAGTCGCTATCATCAAGCGGGATGTTCTCTTGAAGCTTGATAAGATATGGCTTGAGTGAGCGAATTTTAGGCTCTTTTATCTCTTCTTTTGCTTTGTAATTTACAAAATTTTCAACTATCTTTTTGCCGTATTGCGTGAAGTAGCTCTCAGGGTGAAACTGGATGCCAAAGATCGGCTTATCTTTAACGCTAAGTGCCATAACTACGCCATCATCACTCACCGCATCAGCGCTTAAGCTAGCTGGGAGCTCATCGACATAAAGCGAGTGGTAGCGCATAACCTCAAAGCGCTCAGGCAGCCCCTCAAAAAGTGGCTCTTTGTTTTTCACCTCGATAAATGAGGTCTTGCCGTGAAGTGGGTCGTCTAGTCTTTTTATCTTTGCGCCAAAACTAAGTCCTATGGCTTGATGTCCAAGACAAATGCCAAGCACAGGCACGCCAAGGTTGGCCTGCAAAATTTCTAAGCAAACTCCGCTATCTTTTGGGTGCTTTGGCCCTGGGCTTAGGATGATCTTACTTGGGTTTAGTTTTTTGATCTCTTCAAGCGTTATCTTGTCGTTTCTAACGCATCTAACCTCTTCATTTGTGAGCTCTTTTACGTATTGCTCGACGTTGAAGACAAAACTATCGTAGTTATCTATAAGTAAAATCAATCTCTATCCTTTTAAATTTAGCGGCGGCTACGCGGACTAAATATTATAAATTTAGGTGAGATTATAACTAAAAGAAATTTTAATTAGGCTTTTGTGCGGCTTTCGTAGGCTTTTAAGAGTGAGAGCATATCGACGTTTTCTAAATTTACGCCAGTTGGCACGCCCTGAGCGATCTTGCTAAATGAAATTTCACTCATGGCAAGCTTATCTTCGACGTAAAGCATAAGAGCGTCTGAATTTAGCCCCGGCGTAAAGGCAAAGACGACCTCTTTTGAGCCATTTTGCTTAATAGCACTTCGCAGCCTCTCTATGGCGTCCTCGTCGATCTCGTCAAGCACGAAGTAAAGGCCGTTATAAATGCCATTTTGCTCAAAAACCAAGATATCTTTTGGACTCTCAACCAGCAAGATGACCTCACTGTCCCTGCTCTCGTCACTGCAAATGTCACAAATTTCATTTTCGCTTAGCCCACCACAACGCTCACAGCGCTTGATAAACCTCACCGCGTCTTCAATATTTTGAGCGAGCCTTAGCCCTGCAAAGCTATCTTGCATGCAGACAAAATAGGCAAACCTTGCGGCTGATTTTTTACCGACACCTGGCAGCTTAGCAAAAGACTCGGTTAGCTCGTTAAATTTTTCTAAGCCTCTTTTCATGCTCGCTTCGCCTTTGATCTAAGTAAAATTTTAAATACATGATAGCCATCCTCGTAGTCGTAGGCAAGCTCAAATTTTTGCATCTGACAAATTTGCTCGATGATATAAAGTCCAAGCCCCATACCGCTTCCTGCACTTACCTTGTCACCACGCACAAAGGCTTGTTTGTAGTAATCAATCGGATGATTTAGCTTTTTGCCTAAATTTTTAACCGCAATAAATTCACTATCGCAGATCAAAATAGCCTTTTTATCCTCTGCGTATTTTAGGGCGTTATCTATCAAATTTTTAATCGCTAAGCTAAAAAGCTGAAAATCCACTCTTAATATGACGTCATCTCTGATATCACAGCTCACTCGCTCTTCAAATTTATCAAGCATTAGCATATCTTGCACTTGCTCCAATATAAGTGAAAAATGGCACTCTTGGTAGTTTAGTGCGTAGCTTTTTGAAAGGAGCTGTTCGACTTTGCTAAATTCATTTATCAGCATCTCAAGTCGCTCAAATACATTGATAAGCCTCATCTTTTGAGTCTCATTTGCGACCATTTCAGAGACGATCCTACCCTTGCCAATAGGGGTCTTTAGCTCATGCATGATCGCACGCAAAAATAGCTGCCTTGAGCGGATGAGCTCTCTTATCTTACAAACGGCATTATCAAACTCAACCGCAACCTGTCCGATCTCATCTTGCTCATTTTCATTTAGCCTAGCCGTCATCGCCATTTCCATATTTCCACTGGCAAATTTTCTGATATCTTTACTAAGCCTTCTAAGTGGTGAAAGACTTCTAAGAACGGAAACATAAAGTGAGATGAGAAGGGCTGAAACTATCAAAAATGCGACCCAAAGCGGATCATTTACGTGTCTTGCGTCGTTACTTTCAAGAAGTAGCTGAAAGGATGGGTTTTTAATAAGCAAATACAAATCGCCTTTATAATTAACCGATTGCACCACTCCAAGAGGTGTGTGCTGCGTAAAAACAACAGTACCGTTTGTAGCTATTGAAGTAGCTAAATTTTTATTTCCAACATACTCTAGGTAAAAATTTTTAAAATAATGCTCTAAATCTCTTGGGGGATTTCCACGTTCATAGAGTGCGACAAGATAGTTCATCGCACTTATTTGTCTATCCTTTAGTTTTTCTAAAGCGCTTTCTTGCTGAATGTTTGCAAAAGTTACAAAGAGCAAGCACATCAGCGAGAAAGCTATGGCAAAGATAATAGTTATCTTCGTAGTTATGGAATATTTCATCCGATAAGCTTATATCCTATGCCTCTTACTGAAAATATATGTTTTGGGGCTTTTGAGCTATCACCGATTTTTGATCTAAGGCGTCCGATAATAACATCTAAGCTCTTTGAATCTTTATCTTTTAGGCTTTTGCAGTTATAAACTAGCTGTTCGCGTGATACTGAAAAACTGTGTTGCTTAATGAGATAAGTTAAAATTTCATACTCAGCTGGAGTAAGAGCTAATGGCTCATTGTTAAAGTAAATTTCGTGACGTTTATCATCGATCCTGAATGCGCTATCAACGACCTCTTCTTGTACTTCATTTGTCTTTTTGTATCTTCTAATAAGACTTGTGATACGAGCATACATCTCTTTTGGATCGTATGGTTTTGGCAAATAATCATCAGCACCAAGCTGAAGTCCAACAACCTTGTCACTAATATCACTTCTAGCTGAGCTTATGATAATAGGAATATCATATTTTTGGCGAATTTCTTTACAAACCTCAAGCCCATCAATGCCCGGCAAAGTAAGATCAAGTATTAACAAATCATAGTTTTTTATCCCAGCACTAAGTCCTAAATATGGATCTTCAAAATTCGTAACTTTTATATTAAAACTATCAAGATATTCAGATAAAATTTGCGCAAATTCTGGATCGTCTTCTATCATTAAAACATTAACCATGAATTATCCTTTTTATTAAAAATAGTAGAGATTATACGGCAAAAATGTAAATTCTTTTTTAAATTTAAACTTTTTTGGGTAAAATCCCATATTTAAAATAAGCTTAATTAACAAGGAAAAATGTGGAATTTGACTATTACGAAATCCTTGAAATTTCAAGAAATGCAAGCGGAGATGAGATCAAAAAAGCCTTTAGAAGACTTGCTTTAAAATATCACCCAGATAGAAATTCTGGCGACAAAGAGGCTGAACTAAAATTTAAACAGATAAATGAAGCTTATCAAGTTTTAAGCGACGAGCAAAAACGCTCTATCTATGACAGATACGGCAAAGAAGGCCTTGAGGGTCGATTTGGTAGCGGTGGCGGATTTAGTGCCGATTTTGACCTTTCAGATATTTTTGACTCATTTTTTGGTGGCGGTTTTGCAAGTAGTTCTAGGCAGAGAAAAAGATACTCTGAAAAATACTCAGCCGATCTTGAAATTCCTATAAATTTGGAGTTTAACGAAGCTATTTTTGGTTGCGAAAAAGAGATAAAATTTGATCAAAAAGTACCTTGTCCAACATGCAATGCAACTGGCAGTAAAGATGGCAAGAGCAAGACATGCCAGCACTGTGGCGGAAGTGGCAGGATAACACGCGGAAATGGCTTTATGAATATCGTCCAAGAGTGTCCATATTGTCACGGAAGCGGTGAAGTAATAAGCGAACCATGCCCCGATTGTAACGCGAAAGCTTATAAAATCCAGCAACAAACTGTAAAGATTACCATACCTGAAGGTGTTGATAGCGGTATGAGGATGAGAGTAGCTGGTAAAGGCAATATCGGCACAAACGGCGTTCAAGGCGATCTTTATGTAAGCATAAACGTAAAAGAAGACAAGCATTTCATTCGTCACAACGACGATGTTTATCTAGAAATTCCTGTCTTTTTCACGCAAGCTATACTTGGCGAGAGTATAAAAATTCCAACGCTTCGAGGAGAAACCGAGCTAAAACTACCTGTTGGAGCAAAAGATAAGCAGCAATTTATATTTGAAAATGAAGGTATTAAAAGCGTAAATTCGCGTAAAAAGGGTAGGCTCGTAGCGCAAATTTCTATTCAAACGCCTGAAAAACTAAGCGATGAGCAAAAAGAGCTTTTAAATAAGCTTCAAGCTAGCTTTGGCATAGAATCAGGTAAATCAAATACCGATGAAAGCGTCTTTGATAAGATAAAAAGCTGGTTTAAAGGCGATGAGCCAAAAGGCAAAAAGAAAAAATAAATTTAATTTGTGGCGTTAAATTTAGCGTCACAAATTTCTGCGAAATAAATTTCCCAAATATTTTTAATATTCACAAAAATGAACGAAAATTTTAAAATTTTGAGTGAGTAAGATTTTAAAATTTACAGAAATAAAACAACATATATTTTTTATTCTTTCATTAAGGGAGAAGTGGCTTTAATTACGGTCTGCTTGCAGTTGCGAGCTAGCACTCTCTTCTCCCTTAATAATCCCTCTTCCCTGACACGTTTAAGGTACATGCTCTAACGCTAAATTACCGCATGTAGTCTAAAACTCTATCAAATTTTTAAATTTACTTTGTGATATAAATTTATCAAAAGGGAGACAAGAGGACTTAAGTTACGAAGCCGTCCCCCTATCCCCCTTTTAAATCCCCTAAACTCCTCGCACGTTAGAGGTGCATGCGTTTTGCTATCGAGCAAGTGTCAGGCAAATCTTAGCAGTCAATTCTTACGAGCAAGCAAAATTTTAAAATTTGCAAGAGAGTATAAATTTACTCAGTTGCAAGATCAAGGTAATAATCAAGCTGGTCGCGTCTGATGATACGTATGAGGTTTGTGCTGCCCTCTACGCCTGTTGGGTGGCCAGCCGTGACGAGATAGGTCTTGTCATGCTCGACATATCCAGCGTCGTAAGCCTTTTTGATGACATTTGCAAGAAGGACATTTAGCTTTGTCTTTTCAAGCACGAGCGCTGGCGTCACGCCCCAAGCAAGGGTAAGCATGTGAGCTGTCTGCTCGTCGTGCGCGATAGCGATGATGTCGATATTTGTGCGGTTTCTAGCTAGTTTTATGGCTGATTTGCCTGAGCCTGTGATAGAGAGTATCGCATTTGCCTTGATACGCACGGCTAGCGAAGCTGCGCTATTTGCGACCATATCCGTCTCGTCAAAAAAGTCAAATTCGTCAAATTTATTGTATGGATAGATGCTTTGCGTCTGGATGATCGTTTTGCTCATCGCCTCTACGACCGCGACTGGGTTTTTGCCGATCGCACTCTCCTCGCTTAGCATAACAGCATCAGTGCCGTCTAGCACGGCGTTTGCCACGTCGCTGATCTCCGCTCTTGTAGCAGTTTCATGCTCAGCCATGCTTAGCATCATCTGCGTTGCTGTGATGACTGGCTTGCTGGCTGCATTTGCCTTTTTGATGATGAGCTTTTGAATAGTAGGCACCTTGTAAAATGGCACCTCTATGCCAAGATCGCCACGAGCTACCATGATACCGTCACTCTTTGCGATGATGTCGTCTATGTTTTCGACCGCGTCAAATTTCTCGATCTTAGACAAGATAGCCGCTTTGGAGCCAAATTCTTTTAAGATATTTCTTGCTTTTATCACATCATTTGCATCTTGCACGAAGCTAATGGCAACGAAATTTACGCCCTGCTTTGCGCCAAATTCCATATCTTCTTTATCTTTTGGCGTGATGATGTCGATGCCAAGGGCGGTGTTTGGGAAATTTACCCCTTTGTTTGAGTTTAAAATCCCGTCATTTTCGATGATGGTTTTTACCACCTCTTTGCCCTCGCCTGTAACTCTTGCTCTGATCGAGCCATCGTAGAGATAGACGTACTCGCCAGCCTTTAGCATAGGTAAAATTTGAGGCTGATTTAGGCTCACTCTATAAACGCCTTTTTCAATCTTTTCGCCCACGATATCCTCGGCATAAATGCTAAGCTCGTCGCCAGCTTTTAAGTAAAATGGCTCGCTAAGCTTGCCAACTCTGATCTTTGGACCGCAGATATCTTGTAAAATTCCTATTCTTTTATTTAGCTTTTTTTCGATATTTCTTATCTTGTCAATGTTTGATTTATGGTATTCGTGTGTCCCATGGCTAAAATTTAAACGAAAGACATTAACACCCGCTTTTACCATCGCTTCCATTGTCTCTTCATTATCACTTGCTGGCCCCAAAGTAGCTACGATTTTTGTCTTTTTTATCATTTTATGCCCCATAAATTTGATTTTTGCGATTATAACACATTTTAATAATGTAATTTTTTGTATAATAGGCAAAAATTTCAAAGGAGAAGATATGAATAAATTTTTATTAGCGTCTCTTGGTTTAGCAGCTGTTGCTTGCGTTGCTATGGGAGATGATAAAGTTTATAAGCTAAAGCTTGCTAGCTCATGGGAGAGCACTATGCCAGTGCTTGGTGATGTACCAAAAGAGCTAAAGGATAAAGTTGAAAAGATGAGCAATGGCAGACTTGAGCTAAGGATTGATTATCCATCAAAACATAAATCACCTTTTGCAATGCTTGATTTTGCTAAAAGCGGTCAATACGACATTACCTACACAAGTAGCTATTATTATAAAGGCAAAGATGCTAAAACTATATTTTTTACAGCAACTCCATTTATGATGAATACTGACGAGCAAACAGCTTGGTATGAATTTGGCGGCGGTAAGGAGCTTGAGGCAAAAGTTTACGATCCATACAACATCAAAATTTTTAGAGCTGGAAATACCGGCATGCAAATGGGTGGCTGGTTTAAAAAAGAGATCAAATCACTAGATGATATCAAAGGCTTAAAGATAAGAATTCCAGGCTTTGGTGGTGAAATTTACGCTAAGCTTGGCGCTAACATCAATACTATCCCAACTGGTGAGCTTTACATGGCTCTTGAGATGGGAACGATCGACTCAGTCGAATGGGTTAGCCCAGCTTATGATATGGCACTTGGCTTTCACAAAGTGGCAAAATACTACTACACAGGCTGGCAAGAGCCAAACGGTGAAACTCAATTTTTCTTTAATAAAAAATCATACGAGAAGCTTCCAGATGACCTAAAAGCAATCTTTGAAGCAGCTGCAGCCGAAGTAGCAAGAGATGCAAATACAAAAGTATTTTATTCAAATGTCGAGTACTGGGATAAAATGAAAAGCGAGTATCCAGACATCCAAGTAAAATCTTTCCCACCAGAAGTAATCGCAGCTCTTAAAAAAGCCACAAATGAGCTTCTTGATGAAGAGAGTGCTAAAGATCCATTATTTAAAGAGATCGTTGAGTCGCAAAGAGCTTTCCTTAAAAAAGCAAGAGAATGGACTAAAATTTCTGACTACGCTTATATCAAAACAAATGAATAGTAAAATTTAGCAGGGATCTTCCCTGCTTTTTATATTTACTCCAATTACTTTCAATAAAAATTTTAATCAAAATATTTTCTACAAGCCATAAAATTTAACTTAGTTTAAAACCAAACTTACGCAAATTTTATAAAAAATAAATACTAATTGGTTATAGATAGAAAATTTCTCTCATTGAGCGCTCGATCTTTGATTCATCAAGTGTATTATTAAAAAATAAATTTAGTGCTAGAACTGCTTGATATAAAAGCATATCAGCACCATCTTTTACGTCAAGGCTACTTTGCTTGGCCATTTCTAAAAATGGTGTTTGCTTACCATAAATCACATCAAATGCGAATTTAGCATCTTTAAAAATGCTTTTTAAAATTTCTTTAGGTGCTGGTAAAAAATCATCCTTTAAGCCAGCAGAGGTCGAGTTAATGACTAGATCAAATATTTGCTCTTCGTAGTTATCCCAGCTAAAGCATTCGTATTCATTTTTAAATTTCTCAAGCCTATCTTTGCTTCTATTTAGTATGCAAACATCAACGCCTTGTTCTTTTAATGCATAAGTTATGGCATTTGCAGTACCGCCAGCTCCAAGAACAATAGCTTTTTTTACATCTTTAAAATTTTTTATTGCCTTTAAAAACCCAGGCGCATCTGTATTGTGAGCATAAATTTTGTCATTTTTAAGCACAAGAGTATTTGCAGAGCCTATTTTACGAGCTATATCTGAAGCTTCATCGGCTAAATTTAAAGCCCACTCTTTATGTGGAAGTGTTACGTTTGCACCATTTAATTTTAAGGATTTAAATTTATTGATTAATTCGCTACCATCTTTTAGCAAGACTCTTGTATAAAGTGCTTTTAAGCCCAGGTCTGCAATGGCTTTATTGTGCAGCCTCGGAGATACCGAGTGAGCTATTGGATCTCCAAAGACTGCGAATGTTTTCATTTTGCTCTAAAGATAAAAGCGTCTTTATTGATATCTTTTCTAATATCGCCTACTGCTTTTTGAAGCGTTTTTTCATCAAATGGACCAACTAAAATTTTAGTCAGTTCACCAACTTTTATAGTCTTGTAGCTATATCCCTTAGCAGCGATCTTCTTCATATATTCAGCATTTGGATTAAATTTACTAGTCACAAATACTTGAACATAAGAGCCTTTTGTAGCAGGTTCAGTTTTAGCTACTTCAGCTTTTTTATCCGTTTTTTCTATTTTGGTTTCAACCTTTTTTTCAATCTTTTTATCTACTTTATTTTCAGCCTTAGCTGGTTTTGCCTCACTCTTTTTATCAGTAGCTGCTACTTTTTCGACTTTTTTAACTGAAGTATCTACTTTTGTCTCAGCTTTTTTTGCTGGTATTTCAGCAGGCTTTTCGATAGGCTTAACTATCTCTTTTGGCTCTTCAGTTTTAGAAATAGGCTTATTATTTTCTTTATCTTTTAGCTTTTTGATCATATCTTCAAATTCGTCTTGTTGCTTATTTTCAGGCACGATCGGTACTTGTTCAAAAAGCTGTGTATCGCCTTTTTTATTGTCTGAATTTGTATCAGCTATCGGAGCTTGTCTATCTACTGGCTGCTCAGCTGGTACTGGAGGAAGCACTAGTCTTGAATCAGCTTCATTTTGAGCTTGTGAAGGATCGCTTGAATTTACTAGCTTCATAGCCACTACAATGATCAAAAAAAGTATAATAAGAGCTGCTATAAATATAAGAAGTTTTTTTAGCTTCAATCCTCTTGCGTCATCGTCTCTTTCTAAAAGAATATCTTTTAACTCATCGTTTTCCACTTTTTATCCTTAATTACATATATTTTGACCAACTTGCCCCGCGCTCTTTTTGATAGAGCTTATAAGGTAAAGTTAGTATGTTAAATTCTTTTGGCATATCGATATTTGGAAACATCCTCCACTCTTTAGGTAGCTTCTGTGAAAGCTTTGCGTTGAGCACGTTTGCCAGCTGACAAGCCTCATTTAGCGTAGTGTGGCCTTTATGCACATAAAGATGCAGATGACCTGGTGTCTTACTCTCATAGGCTGTAAAATTTATAAATCCCTCTTCTCTTAAAAGAAGCTGTGCTTTATGCCAAAATCTATCAGGGGTTCTGCCGTTATAGTCAAAGACTATATTTTCAACTTTATCATTTGCATTTATTAAAGAGTGTGCGATAACAGCTTTGCCTTCTTCATGCTCTTTCATAATACTATAGGTCAGTGGCTCATTTATCTTTTCAAATTTATCAAAGAAAATTTTGCCTCTGTATTCTATTTTATTAACGATCATATCACGTTTGATATAGTAGTGAGTTGTAATAATCTTTATAAGTGCCGTATCAATACTTTGCATCAAAATGTCGCTTTATCATAGATTATAAATTTATGAGCAAGTTCAACTAGCTCAGCTTTTGTCTTCTCTTGCAAAGATGTGTTGTTTATGTCGCTTAATACGTCAGCTATTTTGTTTGCTATTAGTTCAAACTCAGCTTCTTTCATGCCACGAGCTGTAAGCGCAGGACTACCAACACGTATACCACTTGTGATAAATGGGCTTCTTATCTCGCCTGGAACCGTATTTTTATTTACCGTTATTCCAGCATTTCCAAGAGCGATATCTGCGTCTTTACCGCTAAAATCTCTATTTAAAAAGCTCATTAATATTAGGTGGTTATCGGTACCGCCGCTCACTAGATCAAAGCCTCTTTTTATTAGTACTTCGCCTAATTTTTTAGCATTTGCTTTTACTTGTTTAGCATAAATTTTCCACTCAGGGCTAAGGTTGTGCTTAAAGCCAACTGCCTTTGCTGCGATGACATGAACTAGTGGTCCGCCCTGGATGCCTGGAAAAATAGAGGCATTTATCTTCTTAGCATACTCTTCGTTGTTTGTCATAATGATACCGCCTCTTGGGCCTCTTAGGGTTTTATGCGTAGTTGAGCTTACGACATCGCAGTATGGAAAAGGACTTTGATGCTCACCAGCAACAACAAGACCAGCAATGTGAGCAACATCTGCAAAGAGTATCGCCCCAACAGCGTCGGCTATCTCACGAAATTTTTTAAACTCGATCTCTCTTGTGTATGCGCTTGCGCCACAAACGATCATCTTTGGTTTTACTATCTTTGCGATATCCATGACCCTATCGTAGTTTATACGGCCATCAAGCTCTACACCATAGAAAAAGCTCTCATACATCTTGCCAGAGCTACTTACCTTTGCGCCGTGTGTTAAGTGTCCACCATGGCTTAGATCCATTCCTAAAATTTTATCGCCTGGATTAAGTAAAGCGCCGTAAACACCTTGATTTGCCTGAGAGCCAGAGTTTGGTTGAACGTTTGCAAATTCACATCCAAAAAGCTCTTTACATCTATCGATCGCTATTTGCTCGATCTCATCGACAAATTCGCAGCCACCATAATATCTCTTGCCAGGATAACCTTCAGCGTATTTGTTTGTTAGGATTGAGCCCATTACTTCCATAACTTCTGGATATGTAAAATTTTCACTAGCGATCATCTCAAGGTGATCACATTGGCGTTTTAACTCTAAATTTACTAGATCGTAAATGTCCTTATCATAGCTTTGCAAACTCATTTTTCATTCTCCTTTATCTCATTTTTAAGTGGCCTCATCGCTGGGAAGAGCACAACATCACGTATTGATTTTTTATCCGTTAAAAGCATCACGAGCCTATCGATGCCTATACCCTCACCTGCAACTGGTGGCATGCCGTATCCTAGGGCTTTTACATAGTCCTCGTCCATCTCATGTGCCTCGTCATCGCCTGCGTTTTTAGCATCGATTTGCGCTTTAAAGCGGTTGTATTGATCAATTGGATCATTTAGCTCGTTAAAGCCATTTGCTAGCTCGCGACCAGCGATAAATAACTCAAATCTCTCAGCCACATCAGGATTTGCATCACTTCTTCTTGAAAGTGGGCTGATCGAAATCGGATAATCAATAACAAATGTTGGGTGTATAAGCTTGCTCTCTACATAGTTATCAAATAGCTCAGCCTGCAAGTGACCAAGATCAAGCTTCTCATTTGCTTCAAGGCCATCAGCTCTTAGTTTTGCTAAAATTTTATCTTTATCGTTTATGATATTCTCATCTAGTCCGCCGATCTCAACGAGAGCTTTTTTGTAGCTTATTCGCTTAAATGGCTTACTAAAATCAATTTCCATGCCATCAAAATTTACAACTTTTTCCATATCTAGCTTGTCTAAAATGACATTAAAAAGATCCTCTGTGATACCCATTAAATCGTGGTAGTTGTGGTATGCCCAGTAAAACTCTATACTTGTAAACTCAGGATTGTGAGTAAGATCCATACCTTCGTTTCTAAAATTTCTATTCATCTCATAAACAGCCTCAAAGCCACCTACTATAAGGCGTTTGAGGTATAGCTCAGGTGCGATCCTTAGATATCTCTCTACTCCAAGGGCATTGTGAAAAGTGATAAATGGCTTGGCGTTTGCACCGCCTGCTATTGGGTGTAGCATCGGAGTTTCAACTTCTAAAAAGCCTTTTTCTTCAAAAAATCTTCTAATCGTACTTATAATCACTGAGCGTCTTTTAAAATCAGCTCTAACTTCAGGATTCATTATCATATCAAGATATCTTTGGCGATATCTTGTCTCAACATCAACTAGACCATGATACTTCTCAGGAAGTGGACTTATCGACTTTGAAGCAAGGCTAAGCTCGCTTACATGCATGGAAAATTCGCCAGTTCTTGTTATAAATGCATAACCTCTGACAT
Organism: Campylobacter concisus; assembly: GCF_003049705.1. Lineage (NCBI taxonomy): Bacteria > Pseudomonadati > Campylobacterota > Epsilonproteobacteria > Campylobacterales > Campylobacteraceae > Campylobacter > Campylobacter concisus. Next base: position 125,304 of record NZ_PIRF01000001.1, on the reverse strand, counting down.
AGACGATATCGCCTATCTCTACGTATTTTTTAACGATTTTAAACCACTCTGGATCAAGCGTTTTATTGCTAAAGTAAATTTGTAAATTTCCATCTTCATCTTCGATATTTGCAAAAACCGCTTTTCCAGCATCACGAATTAGTTTTATTCTACCTGCAAGACCTACTAGCTGACCTTCGGCCTTTTTTTCTTCTGTATCATTAATGTAATTAAATTTTAGTCTAAATTTAGAGATATTCATATCTCTTCTAAGAAAATGCGGATATGGATTAATTCCTAAATTTCTTAGCTCGTCTATGCTTTGTAGTCGTTGAATCTCATGTTGATTGTCAAATATCACCTTACTTTCCCTTTATATTATTTTTTGAGCATTTTTCACAAATTCCATAAAGCTGCATCATATGACCGGTTAGTTTAAAGCCATGATCTTTTGCGATACTGATTTGTCTTTTTTCTATCATTGGATCTTCAAATTCTATGATAAGACCACATTTTCTGCATATCATATGATCGTGATGTGGCTTTGTAGCAAGCTCAAATTTTTTGCCTTGTGAACCAAAGCTGATTGATGTCACCATCTCTGATTCTTCAAGTAGATTTAGTGTTCTATAAACAGTTGCGATACCAATATTTAGCTCAGGGTGTGTCTCTTTTATAAAAAGATAAAGTCTTTCTGGAGTAAAGTGTTCGCCATTGTTGTATAGCGTTTTTAGTAAAATTTCACGCTGTTTCGTATATTTTAAACCATTGTCGCGAAGCACTCTTTTGAATTTCTCAAGCAACGCATCATATTCTAAATTTTCTATCATTTTATTCCCCTTTTGTGATATTAGAGTCGGTATTTACACTAGCATTTGCATCCATTGAGATAAATGCATCAGTTTTATTTGTATCCATTGGTCTTGCCACTATCTCATCTAACTCACTTTTGATATTTTTTACATCAAGGTTTGTTATCCATTTGCCAGTTTCTATCAAAACCGGATAAACTTTACTGTTCGCAAAATAAGGAGCAATTATATTATTTAGCGAAGTGCCAGATATCACAGCAACTACTGCCGAAAATGTTAAGAAAATTTTTCCACTTCCCATAACAAATCCACCAAGTCTATCCAAAAAACCAAGTCCGCTTACTGAAACTATTTTTGATAAAAATTTACCAACTAGCAAGCAAACTATCCAGAAAACTAGCCAAAGAGAGATAAATGCAACAAACTGTAAAAACGAAGGATTTTCAAATTTATATATATTTTTAGTTATAAACTCACCAGATAGATCTGAAAACCTGCTAGCTATAATTAAGCCACCGATAAGTCCGATAAGCCCGAAAGCTTCTTTGATAAGTCCATTTAATATGCCTTTTATGCCAAGCATCAAGACAAGAGCAATAATAATAATATCAAACCACGTTACTAAATCCATTATATAGTTCCTATTAAATTTTGAAGTTCTTGCTGGCTAGTTGAATAAGCTAGCGCATTTTCTTTTGTAATCTTACCCTCTTTTAGTACTTTCATCAAAGCCTGGGTTTGCGTACTCATACCAGTTTGTTGTTGATTTAGCTGCATCTGAGAGTAAATTTGATGTATTTTGTTTTCACGTATCAAGTTTGAGATAGCCATATTGTTTATTAAAATTTCATGCACAGCGCACCTTCCACCGCCTATCTTTGGGATCAGACTTTGTGAAACGACAGCAGTTAGCGAAACACTAAGCATATTTCTTACTTGTAATTGCTCACTTCCATCGAAACTATCAACGATCCTATTTATAGTTTGAATGGCTGAATTTGTGTGAAGCGTACCAAAGACTAAGTGTCCAGTCTCAGCCGCCGTAATAGCCGTTGAAATCGTTTCTCTATCTCTCATCTCGCCCACAAGTATGATATCTGGGTCTTCACGAACCGCAGATTTTAGAGCCCTTGAATAAGAAGTTGCGTCAGTGCCGATATTTCTATGAGAAAATAGGGCTTTTTTATTGTTATGCACAAACTCGACTGGATCCTCAATTGTAATAATATGCTTTCTATAATTTAAATTTATCTCATTAAGCATGGCTGCAAGAGTTGTTGATTTACCACTTCCTGTTGGTCCGGTAACCAAAATAAGACCTTTTTCACGCTTAATAATATGTTTAAAAATTTGTGGGGCATTTAACTCATCAAGAGATGGGATATTTATTGGGATTATACGAAAAGCAGCAGCTAAATCACCATTCATGGTATAGTAATAGTTGCCACGAAAGCGACCAATATCTGGAAGCTCGATCGCAAAGTCAAGCTCTTTATTATTCTCAAGTTCACTTTTTTGTTCATCAGTAATCAAAGCAAAACATAAATTCTCTATATCCTTGCCTCTTAGCACGCCAAAATCAATAGGCTTTAAAGCACCATCTACTCTTATTTGCGGCTCAGATCTTGAAACAAGGTGAAGATCGCTTGCCTTATCACTCACAACAGTTTTTAAAAGTGTTTTTATATCGCCAGCAAGATTATTAAGGCTATTATCTTCTGGTATTTTTACACTTAAATTCTTTGCCTGAAGCTGTTCGATTAGATCCATATTTTTACCATTATTCTATTATTTTTGGTACAGCAAAAAAATGCCCTTCACGCGAAGGAGCGTATTTCAAGATCGTATCAATCACATCGCTTGGTCTTGGCTCATCTTCTCTTAAAGGTGTGCCACCTTTTATAGAGCTAACTACAGCTTCATCGCTGCTTAGATCAAGTTCGTTTAAAATATCAACAAAAGATACAATCTCACTTAGTTGTTTTTTTACTTCTTCTCTTTTTTCATCACTGATTTGTAAGGCAGAAAGTTTTTCTAATTTATTTAAAAGAGTATCATCTATTTGCATTATATAAGTAACCTTATTAATTAATTTTGAGCCATTATATCACATTCAAGCTTTAATTTTGGGATAGTTTTAATTTAATTATGTTAAAATCTGCGAATTAAAATTTTTTAAAAATAAAGGAAAAGCGTTGGCTATAAAAGAAGATCTAACACAGATAAAACAAGAGATTGGTGCTCAAGAACAGTTTTTAGAAAGCATGATCAAAGGTGAGCGTTTCTTTAGAAAGTATAAAAAATTTATGATAATTGCCATTATCGTTGCCGTCATTGCAATTATTGGATTTTATTCGAACAAAATAATAAATGATAATAGAATTGAAGATGCAAATTTGGCTTACTCAAAGCTCATTTTAAATCCAAACGATGCAAATGCCTTAAGCATTTTAAAAGAAAAAGAACCAAATTTATATGCACTTTTTTCACTTCAGCAAAAGCTTGATAAAAATGAGACAAATGGCATTAGTGAACTTGCAAATTTAAAAGTAAATCCTATAGTAAAAGATATCATTCTTTCACAAAATGGTAATGCAAACACTCAGATTTTAAGCGAATATAGCACACTTTTAAAAGGTTTTGAGCTTTTAAAACAAAACAAAATCAAAGAAGCAAATGATGAGTTTAATAAAATTTCACTCGACTCTCAACTTCAAACTTTAGTTAAAAATTTAAAACACTATCAGGGAATAAAATAATGAAAAAAATTACTCTTTTCTTGGCTTTTGCCTTGGCTTTAGTTTTAAGCGGATGTGGCACAAAAAGACAATATTTCGAGCCAGCTCAAACCTCTGGCAAAATTTCTTTGTCAAAAGATATGCCATCTTATATCAAATCAGCAAATGCAAATGGCGCCACTCTTGACAACGGCAATATCATCACCAAAAACGGTCTAAATACAAACATCAAGTTGCCTGAAAATTTTAATTTCTTAAATGAAAACAACGGCTTTATCATATCAGCTAGTATAAATGGCGATCTAAATGTGACAGATCCTAGTGGACACAGCGTTTATAGCAATAAATTTCCAACAGCAATCGTTGCTGCTTCTCTTGATCAAAACCTATTAGCAGCTATCAGCACGGCAAACCACATCTATCTAATAGACATAAATACCGCAACAACAATAATGGAATATAGCTCGTCTAATATAGCAGCGGTTGATTCAAGGGTCGTAGCACCATTTTTTATGAGCTCGCTTATCGTTTATCCGGCATTAGATGGCAAAATTTATATAGTACAAAAAGAGACTGGTAGAATTTTACGTGACGTGGTCGTAAGCTCTGAAAATTTCTTTAATAACATCATATTCTTAGGCGTTGAGGGCGATAATCTAATTGCAGCAACAGCAAAAAAACTAATCGTCATTAACCCAAGTCAAACGGTTTATTATGACGGTGAGATCAAAGATGTACTAGTTAATAACGATGAAATTTATATCTTTAAAAAAGATGGTACGATCGTAAGAACAAATCTTATGCTAAAAGAGCAAAATAAAGTAAATTTCAAATTTGCCATCTTCTCAGCAGCTACTATTATCAATAATAAGCTCTACATAATCGAAAAAACAGGCTACGTTATAAAAACAAATTTAGACCTCAGTGGAGCTGAAATTTATGAATTTAGCGATGAGATAAAAGATAAAAGCTTTATGGGCAATGATACCTTTTATTATGATAATGAACTTGTTAATTTAGGGCAATGAACCAAAAAATTTGGGAGCTTTTTGAAGCCAAAAAAATCCTTTTAAAAGATATCAAAGCACTTAATACAAGTGAATTTAGTACAAAAAAGACGCTTGATATCTTTTGGGGAGTGGACAATAAGAGCTTTTATAGTCTTATCTTTTTAAGAAAAGCAAAAAGTAGATTGCTACGTAAAGAGGCTTTGGAGCTTGAAGAAATTTCTAAAAAAATAGAGATGAAATTCCAAACAAATCTAAGAAAAAAAACTATATTTTATAGCTCAGAAATTTGTTCTAAAGCCTTAAAAGAACTACAAGACAATAATTGGCGATGTTATGATTTTGTGTAATATAGGCAATACTAACGCTACATTTTTAGAAGATGGCAAAATCTCACGTATGAAAATTTCTGAGTTTAAAAGCTATAAGCCAGAAAAAAAAGTATATTTTATATCCGTAAATGATGAAATTTTAAATATTTTAAAAGATAATAAGATGTTTGTGGATCTAGAACCATTTTTTACTATTGATACGATATATCAGGGTCTAGGTGTAGATAGAATCGCAGCATGTTACTCTATAAATAATGGCGTAATCGTTGATGCTGGAAGCGCCATAACAGTTGACATTATGGCAAATTCTATCCATCTTGGAGGATATATCTTGCCAGGCATTTCAAGTATGCTAAACGCCTACAAAAGTATCTCGCCACGACTTGATATTACTATAAATTCACAAATTGACATAGATGCACTACCACAAAAAACAGCTGATGCCGTGAGTTATGGCATTATTAAACCAATAATAACTCTACTAGATAAGCTAGCCGGTGATAAAAAAGTCTATTTTACTGGTGGAGATGGCGATTTTTTGTCAAAATTTTTTAAAAATGCTATTTGCGACAAGATGCTAGTTTTTCGTGCCATGCAAAAGCTAATAACTGAAAAGAAAGATATGATAATATGATAACAGTAGCACTACCAAAGGGAAGAATAGCCGAGGCAACACTAGAAATTTTTAGAAAAATTTTTGGTTCAAGTTTTTTATTTGAAGATAGAAAATTAATCCTTGAAGAAGGAAATTTTAGATTTTTAATGGTTCGCAACCAAGATATCCCAACTTATGTCACTGAAGGTGCGGCTGATATTGGTGTAGTGGGGCTCGACGTACTTGAAGAGCACAAGCCAAATGTTGTAAGGCTACTGGATTTAAAAATCGGACAGTGCAAAGTTTGTATTGGCATAAAAAACGACTCTGAACTAGATCTAAACCAGCCAGAGCTAAAAATAGCCACAAAAATGCCAAATATAACAAGAAATTATTTTACGAAACAAGCCGTAGCTGTAAAGATCATTAAGCTTTATGGCTCGATCGAACTTGCACCATTAGTTGGCTTAAGCGATGCGATAGTTGATGTAGTCGAAACTGGCTCAACCATGAAACAAAATGGGCTAAAGATCGCTGGTGATATCATACAAAGCTCAGCTTATCTAATAGCAAATAAAAATAGTTTTATTATTAAAAAAGATGAGATTTTAGAACTTTACAAAAAAATCAAAGAAGAAATTTAAAGTCCTTCTCTCTTATCATAAAGTGCAAAATTTCTCTAATTATAAAGTCCGACTATTCGCTTATAAATTCTTTTAGAATAACGCATTGGTAGTCACTGACACACTTTTTATATTAATTTATCTTAATAGATTAGTACTGACATACAAATAACGATCTAAACGTAACAAAAATAGTAGTCTCCAACGAGCTAAGAGCCAAACATAAGCTAAAGTCTCATCACGAGTATCTAAGCTTTGATTGTATTGATTTCCATCAAAATTAAGGTGATGATCCTAGTAAATTTAAAGAGATAGGTGATAATGGCTGCACTAGCTGTCATACAAATGTGATAGATAGCAATAAAATATCAGCACAAGCTCAAAAGATGTATGCCCACTATAAAAAACTTCTTGGCAGTGATAAAGAGCTAAAATGTGTAAGCTACCACTATAATGCAGGATATAGCGCTGGCTTTAGAAATTACCTTGAATACTGGAAGCCAATATATAAAAATTTATGAAAATAAGATGCTTGAGCAAAAGATTGATACTAAGAAAAAATTTTAAAAGATGATTATAACCCTACAAAAGAAGAAGAGGAATTTTTAAAACAAAAGGCTGATAAGAATAATACAAAACATGTTGGTGGGTAGTCTAAACTTTCTATTAATCAGGCAAGCAAAAAGATAAAATAATAAATTTTAGTTTTTAAATTTTAAGAAATTTGCACAAGCTCTTTGTTCTCAAGCTTGTATGAATTGTCGCATTTAGCGGCTAGGTCGTTGTCGTGAGTAACTAGAACAAGGGCAGCGTTATTTTCATTTATATAGTCAAATAAAACTTGCATCACTTCATTTGCCGTCTGCTTATCAAGGTTGCCCGTTGGCTCGTCTGCAAAGATGATCTTTGGCTTTTTAGTAAGCACTCTAGCGATACTCACACGCTGCTGCTGGCCGCCGCTTAGCTCGCCAACTTTTTGATTTATCGCACTTGAAATTTTAAGCGCTTCAAGATCATTTTTTTCTATATTTTCGCCAGATAAGATGCTTGCAAGCTCGATATTTTCATAAGCACTAAATCCTTTAAAAAGATAGTGTGACTGGAAAATAATACCAAAATGAAGCCTTCTAATGGCCAAAAGCTCGTTTTGAGAAAGCTCATAGATCGATCTATCTTGATAGATGACCTCGCCAAAATTTGGTTTTAAAAGTGTTGAAAGTATGTGTAAGAGCGTTGATTTGCCACAACCGCTAACGCCGGTTATCGCGATGCTTTGTTTTTGATTGAGAGTTAAATTTATATTATTAAAGAGCGTATAATCATACGCAAAGCCTAGATTAGACGCTCTTAAAATTTCCATTAGCCTATTTGAGCAGCAACTTCTGCAGCAAAGTCATCTACTTTTTTCTCTAAGCCTTCACCAAGCTCAAAACGAACGTATTTTACGATCTCGATCTTACCGCCAAGCTCTTTGCTCTTCTCTTCGATAACTTGTTCGATAGTCTTTTTATCGTCCATTACATAAAACTGACCTAAAAGTGTAAGGCGTTGGTCAAGTACTGTGTTGTCAGCGTAAAATCTCTCGATCTTACCAGGGATGATCTTATCCCAAATTTTCTCAGGTTTGCCCTCAGCTTTTAGCTCTTCTTCGATCGCTTTTGTAGCTTTTGCAAGCTCAGCATCACCTATCTGGCAGTGGCTAGCATACTCAGGGATGTGATGAAGTGGCTTGCCTAGGCGTTTTAACTCTTCATTTTCTTTTTCAAGCTCAGCACGAAGTGCGATAAATTCTTTCTCAACAAAATCTTTATCAAGGTCTTTGTAGCTTATAACGCTTGGCTTCATAGCAGCTGCGTGCATACATAAATTTCTTATAAAATCAGCTGCTTTGTTTGCAACTTCAGCACTTTCGCAAGCTGCACCGATAAGTACGCCAACACGGCCATTTGAGTGAACATAGCCATTTACCACGCCCTTATCGTCAGCACTAATAGTCTCAAAGCGGCGCACTACAAGATTTTCACCGATAGTTGCGATCTGAGTTTTGAAATAATCTTCAAATTTAACACCATTTAAAGTGCTCGCATTTAGCTCTTCAACTGTTTTTATGCCGCTTGATTGGATGTGAGCTGTTGCGTCTTTTGCAAGTGCTTGAAACTGTGGGTTTCTAGCAACGAAGTCAGTTTCAGAGTTGATCTCACTGATAGTTGCTTTTTTGCATTTTGAGCAAACTTCAACACTTACCAAGCCTTCGCTTGCAAGGCGGTCAGCCTTTTTAGCAGCTTGGCCTAGGCCTTTTTCACGAAGGATGTCAACAGCTTTTTCCATGTCACCATTTGCTTCGCCAAGTGCCTTTTTGCAGTCCATCATGCCAGCTCCGGTTGATTCGCGGAGCTCTTTTACCATTTGTGCAGTTATTTCCATTATTCTTCGTCCTCGCCAAAGTCTTCTTCGCTCATAGCCTCAGCTACAACTGCGTCTTTCTCATCTTGGCTTACTTCTTCGCCAGCAGCTTGTTCGCCACCATCTTGCTCAAGAAGTGATTTACCTTCGTTGATCGCTTCAGCCATCTCTTGGCAGAAAAGCTGAACAGAGCGGATCGCGTCATCGTTTCCTGGGATCGGATAGTCAACAACATCAGGATCGCAGTTTGTATCGATCGGTGCTACAACTGGGATCTTTAAGCGGTTTGCCTCTTGAACAGCGATCTTTTCTTTAACTGTATCAACGACAAATATCATATCAGGTAGGCTTTTCATATTACGGATACCACCAAGAGTTGCGATAAGCTTCTCTTTTTTGCGGCGAAGCATCAAAGCCTCTTTTTTAGTTAGTAAATTTATCGAACCATCTTCTTCCATAGTCTCGATAACTTCTAGTTTGCGGATAGACTGGCGGATAGTACCGAAGTTTGTCATCATACCACCTAACCAGCGGTGATTTACATAAGGCATTCCACATTTTTCAGCGTACTCTTTGATAGCATCGATAGCTTGTTTTTTAGTACCAACAAATAGCACTGACTTACCTTCAGCAGCTGCGTCACGAACAATGTTGTAAGTGTAGCGGAAGTAGCGGATAGTCTTTTGTAGATCTATAATATAGATACCTTTTCTCTCGCCAAAGATAAATTTTTTCATCTTTGGGTTCCAGCGGCGTGTTTGGTGACCAAAATGTACGCCACACTCTAATAAATCTCTCATAGTTACCATGAGTTTCTCCTTGTTTTAGGCATTTTGCCTTGAATTTAGTTTTATCCTCCACGACCATTAATGCTTTCGCACAACCAAATTTAGGATTGTCGTGTGTGAAATAAAGGGGGATTATACTTAAAGTAATATGAATTTAAACTAAAGTTTATTTACTTAATTGTGAGTCTTCTTCGATTTTTATTAACTTAGCAAAAATTTCTGCCATTGCTTGCCTTTGTTCGGATGAAATTTCAAGCTTCTTAACATTTAAAAGAATACTTACAAACTCCTCGTTTTGTAGCGTTTCTACGCCAAATTTTCTTGCGTTTGTAGTGATTTTTAGCACAAGAGGATTTTTTGATTTAAAGTTTTCGTAAGGCATTCTTTCTCTACTTTCAAAATTACAAAGCGATTATAAAAAATTTATAATAAATTCGGACTCAAATTTATATCAAACTTTTATTCTTTTATCTCAAAACTAAGTGTCGTTTTTAACGTCTCTTTGTCACACTTCGTAGCATCTGGATAAGGTCTTTCATAAATCACCTCAAATACCCAAAAACCTGGCCTTAGAGCTAACACTTCAGTGATGCCTTGCTCATCTGTCATACCGTAAAATGCGTGCTTATGGTCTAAAAATCCAGCAAAAGTACCAGTTAGTTTGGCTCGCTCTAGCGGCTTTCCATCAGCAAAAACCTGCAATTTAAAAGGCTTATCCACTCTAAAATCCGCTGGGTTTTGTAGCGGTGCGATCTCGATTTTAACTCCAATAGGTTTAGTTACGAAGTCGTTTGTTTCACCTAAATTTAAGACTCTTTTAGATGTTATCGTCATCAGCCGGCAAATCTGTATATCGCTTAGATCCTTTAGATCAAGCTTAGTTTTGTCTATTAACCACTTGCCATCACTACGCTTTTTAAGCGAATACATAGGATTTTGCTGTGCTAGTAAGATATATGTGCCTTTGTCTAATCTTTCGCCCTCATAGCGGTAGTTCTCGCCACTTTGTGTAAGCTTCTTTTTGCTACCATCTTTACTTATTACAGTAATTGGCGCAAAAAGATGGACGCGTTCGGCCATAATAGGCTCTAGCTTTGGAAAATCATCGCTATAACCCATATTTGCGATAAATTTTCCTAGCTTTTCATCATTAGCTCCATCTACCCAAAACATGTGTGCTTGCACCATATAAAAGGCTCCTGTTAACATAATGGCAGTCAAAATTCTACCTATTTTCATGATTTTCCTTGTTGTTATTTTTGAGATTCGATGTCAAATTGTAGCTAAAAATTATTATATTTAGCCATTTTTTAGATCAAATTAAATATCAAAACATTCAATACAATTTAGCTGGCAAATTTTAACAAGCAAGTAATAAAGCTAAAAATTTGCTTTTATTTTTTAGTATTTATTGATGTAGCTCTATTCATCACAAATCCGCAAAAACGTCCAGTCCTACTCTGTTTGCGGTATGAGAATAATTCATCTCTCTCAAAAGTGCAGCGAGGATCTAGCCATATTTGCTCTACTCCAAGCTTAGCAAATTCGTCTAATAAAGCTGCGTTTATATCAAATTTTCCATCTTTTTTGTATCGGTTAAATTCACCAAGATCTAGCTTGCCTACTTCGTAGTTTTGCACTTTGATATTTGCGCCTATAAATACGCGTAAATTACTAGCGCAGCAACCAAACTCACTCGTCATTAGCCCCACTGCATTTGTGCAAATTTTACTAGTAACACCTGCGCGTCCCGCATGCACAGCTGCGACTACGTCAAGATGTTCATCTATTATCAAAACAGGCGCACAGTCAGCGACTAAGACGCAAAGCGCCACGCCTTTTAATGATGTTATCACACCATCGCATGGAGGTAGAGTATCGTTAAAATCTTGCAAAATTTCCACTCTATTTGAGTGGATTTGGTTCATAAATTTTAAACTAACAGGCATAATACCAAGCGCCGTCGCTAAAATTTCACGATTTTGTGCGACCTTTAGCGGATCATCGCCAACATGATCTGCTAAATTTAAGCTCTCAAAAGCACCCTCACTCACACCGCCAAATCTATTTGTAAAGCCAGCTAATACGCCATTTTTATCAAAGACTATCTCTAAATTTTCACGCATTTTATCCACCTAATAAAGGCTAGAAATTCGCTCAACATCATCCCAGCTAAGGTCACTATCTTGCTTGCAAAAAAGCTGCCTAGCTACGTATCGAGCCAAAAGATCACTTTCGATATTTACGCGTCTGCCGACCTTGAAAGTGCTAAAAAGGCTATCTCTAAATGTGATTGGTATGATTGTGAGCCTTATACCCTTTGGCAAAATTTCATTTATAGTTAGACTCACACCCTCAACACCCACTGAGCCTTTATTTGACATCAAGCTCATAGCCTCATGCGGCAGGTCGATGTAAAAATCAACCCCATTCTCATTCTTTTTGATATTTGAAATTTTACCGATAAAATCGATATGTCCTTGCATCAAATGCCCATCTATTCGGTCTCCTAGCTTCATCGCTGGCTCGATATGCACTCTTTCTTTTAAATTTTCAACCGCGATATTTGCCCTACTCTCTGCACTTAGCTCCACACTAAAGCCATTTTCATGTAGTTTTATCACACTCAAGCAAGCACCATTTACAGCAATGCTATCGCCTAAATTTGGACGAAAATTTGTCTTTAGCCTTAAAATATTTTGTGAATAACTAACAACCTGTGCGATTTCACGGATCAAGCCATTAAACATATTTTGCCTTTAAAATTTTTAAGGATTTTACTAAATTTTGCCTAAATTTGGGCATTACCATCTTTGATTATTTTATATATTTAAGTAGTTAGTGGTAGAAATGGAAGTGAAATTTTGATAATCGCACTAAAAATGTTAGTAAAAATTTATTGTGTAACCCTAGTATAAAATTTCCCTATAAATTTTAATTTTTATCTTTTATAAATTCGGTAGCCTTAACTTGTTTGCAAAATTAGCCACGTCTTGCTAAAATCGCGTGCTACCAGATCATCCCTCTTTATCCACAGATAAATTCTGCCCTCTCCGTCCCAGTCCATATCGCCCTCATCATCACTATCTATCTGTAAAAGTAGTTGCCACTGGGCAACATTTTTCTCAAATTCTGCTATTCTTGGGTGGTGATAAGCACTACTATCGCCGCAACTAAGCCCATTTGTAACTAGCTCACACTCTAGCTCCATACCATCTTGGACATTATCAGAGTGCCCAAGGAGCTTATTTTCTTTAGCCTGCCAGCTTGGCTCAATAACCTCATGATAAGCCTCCCACTCAGCTTCACTAATTTTACTAAATGGCACAATTGAGCTTTGTAAATTTGGCAAATTTATCTCATTTTCAAAGCTAAGCAAGCGCGCATTAAATGTGAAATTTTCTCCCTCTAAGCTCTCCGCTCTCCTGCGAGAAAGTGGCCCATGATTTACATCAGAAAAGATCACTGCAAAGCCGTTTTTATCGGTAGGATCATAGCCCCAAACACGCAAATTTCTATCATAAAAGAGATAGAGCATTCCGCTTTTTGGCAGTAGTGAGTCAATGTCAAATTTGCTAGCTTCAGCAAAATTTATCTGTGCCACAAAACTCAAAGCGCCATTTTCATTTGAAGGCCATGATAAACCATCTGGCAGATCTGGTGAGCCGCCAAATTTAGACGCTCCAACGGCGATATCATCGTTATTTTTAGCTTGCGTATCTATCCTTATGGCATTTCTTGCCAGTGGCGATAAAAGTTTAAAAAGTTCATCCAGCCCACGTTCTTTACAACCTTTAGAAATTTTTATAATATCCATATTTTCCTCTTTAACAAGCATCAACGTATATATGATACTTCTTACAATGCAAACAACGAAACAAATATCCGGCAATATCGCCAGCTTTAACAAGATGTTCGCGTAGCATTTTATCGTCATATTCGGCTCTTTTTGCATAGTCCTCAAAGACCTCGTCTACTATGCCCATTTCTTCAAGCTCTCTTGTACCAATGTCACCTAAAAATTCGCAATAATCATCATAACAAACTATCCAATGCTCGCCCTGCCAGCTCTCGTAGCCCGGGGTTCTTCTAAAAAGTTCGTCATCCCTTTTAGCATCACTTGTAGTTAGTTTGTCAGCATCTTGCACAAATGTTGCGTCAAATTTCTTAGCAGCCTTACCACTAGAAATGCAAGTAGGACAAAGATACGAAATATCCTGCTCGCAATAAATGCTGCCGCTATAATAAACTTCAGTATCTTTGCCACAACACTCACACACTATGTTCATATCATCTTTAAATGCGCCAGTTCTTAAAGGATTAGGATGGTAGATAAATTTTGGTAACGTGATGGCTTTGTCTTTTTGAGCTAAAATTTGACCTCTACTTTTTGGGCGAGGTAGTGCCCATCTATCATTTTCGTCAATGAATTGCACTAGATAGCCAAGTGTCTTTAGCTGCTTTTTATCACTTTTGTCATGTATTTTTAAAAGTAAGTCGTAAGCACTCTTTCTCATAGATAAAAGCTGATAAACATCGACCAAAACATACTTTGCGCAAATGTCATCACAATTTTCCAACTCTTCTTTAAACTGGTAGAGTGCCTCAATGCTAGAAGCATTGCCATTATTTTTATAATATTCTTTTGAAAGAGTGATATATTTTTCTTGAAATTTATTCATTAATACTCTTTATGTGGATTTGATATTAACAATTTTAGTGTTTAAATCTTAAAGATATAAAAGCTAGTATAAAAATTATGGCTGTTAAAGCGATTAAATTTATATTGATTTTTAAATTGTTTTAGTATTTTAGTAGATGATGCCACAAACAAATTTGATAAGTATTCTTATAAAATTGTTGTGACTATAAATTTATTCTTCAAATGCTCCGATAGAGAGAATTTTTTCTATTCTTTTTGAAACAAGATCATTTATATCAAGCTTTTCAAGCTCAGCTAGCTCTGAGATAAAATAATTTGCAAGTGCTTTTGCAGCACCTTCTTTGTCTCTATGAGCTCCATTTATCGGCTCGTTTATCACGTCATCTATAAGTGATAAATTTTTTAAGTCATCAGCCGTTATCTTCATAGATTTTGTAGCTTGCTCTTGCTTAGCTGGGTCATTCCAAAGTATCGCTGCACAGCCTTCTGGTGATATAACTGAAAACACAGAATTTTTCATCATGGCAAGTCTATCAGCCACACCAATAGCTAAAGCACCGCCACTTCCACCTTCGCCGATAACAACAGCAATTATTGGAGTTTTTAAATTTGCAAACTCGAATAAATTTCTAGCTATAGCTTCACTTTGTCCTCGCTCTTCAGCTCCAACACCTGGATATGCGCCTGGAGTGTCTATGAGAAATAAAATGGGTAGATTAAATTTTTCAGCCATTTTTGCAACTCTAAGAGCCTTTCGATAACCCTCAGGGTGAGGCATACCAAAATTTCTTCTTAATTTATTTTTAGTGCCACGGCCCTTTTGCTCGCCTATAACAATAGTCTTTTTGCCTCCGATATAGCCGATGTAGCAAACTATTGCTGGATCATCTCTAAATGCTCTATCTCCATGAATCTCATATCCATCAATCAAAAACGCATTAATATAATCAATAGAATATGGTCTATCTGGATGACGAGCAAGTTGCAAACGTTGATATTCGTTTAAATTTTTATATACTTTTGATATCTCTTTGGATAAATTCTTATTTAAAATTTCAACAGCATGTTCATCGCCTCTGATCTTAGCATTTGCTATATCTTCATCAATTTGCTTTATGCTTTTTTCAAAATCTAAATAATTTGACATCTTAATCCAACTTTTTAAATATTACGACACCATTCGTGCCACCAAAGCCAAATGAGTTGCTCATAACAGCTTTTATATCAGCTTTTCTAGCTTTATTTGGAACGTAGTCTAGATCACACTCTGGATCAGGAGTTTCGTAGTTTATTGTTGGAGGGATAATACAGTCTCTCATTGCCATTATAGATATAACAGCCTCAATCGCACCAGCACCACCTAGACAGTGTCCAGTTTGACCTTTTGTTGAGCTAACTGGTGGACATTTATCACCAAAAACTGCCTTTAATGCCGCAGTTTCATTCTTATCATTTACAGGCGTTGAAGTACCGTGCGCATTGACATAATCTATCTTTACACCTTTTGCCATATCAAGTGCTTGTTTCATCGCACTTAATGGGCCTTCAAGTGTTGGTGACGTGATATGATGAGCATCTCCACTCTCGCCAAATCCAACTACTTCAGCATAAATTTTAGCACCTCTTGCAATAGCTGACTCATACTCTTCAAGCACAAGTGCACCGGCTCCTTCACCCATTACAAAACCATCACGATTTGCATCAAATGGCCTTGATGCCTTACTTGGCTCATCATTTCTAGTTGAGAGAGCTTTCATTGCTGCAAAACCACCTATACCTACACCACAAATAGTAGACTCAGCGCCGATAACTAGCATATTTGTAGCTTGACCAATCATAATGCATTTTGCAGCTTGTGATATCGCATGAGTGCTTGCTGCACATGCCGTTACACTAGATAAATTTGGACCCTTAAGCCCGTGATTTATAGAAACTATGCCACCTAGCATATTTACAAGTGCCGATGGAATAAAAAATGGCGAAATTCTCTTTACGCCTTTTTCAAAGTATGTAATTGAGTTTTTCTCAATATTTGGCAAACCACCTATGCCAGCTGCCGAGCTAACGCCAAATTTATGAGCATCAAACTCTTTAAAATTCGCATCAGCCATAGCTTCATTAGATGCTTTTATGCCAAGCTGTATGAAACGATCTACTTTTTTCACCTCTTTGCCGTCTAAAATGCTATTTGGATCAAAATCAGTTATCTCGGCAGCAATTTTAACAGGAAAGTCACTTACATCAAAGCTCGTGATCTCTTTCACACCTGTTTTACCCTCGCAAATAGCCTTAAAAGAACTCTCTTTGTCAAGGCCAAGTGCGTTTATCATGCCTATACCAGTTACAACGACTCGTTTCAATACATCTCCTTAAATCAAACTGTGTAAATTTAATTATTTACCTAGTTTTTCTATATAATTAACAACGTCTTGAATGCTTATTAATTTCTCTGCTTCGCTATCAGGAATTTCTACTTCAAATTTCTCTTCTAAAGCCATAACTAGCTCTACAACGTCAAGTGAATCAGCGCCTAAATCCTCAATGATTTTAGACTCTAATTTTACTGCTTGTGGATCTACACTTAGTTGCTCTACAACTACGTCTCTTACGTCTTCAAATACTGCCATTTTAAGGTCTCCTTATAAAAAATGTCTGTTATCTTATAATATTTACGCTTTTATTTATTTTAAATTGCAAAACTTGTCTGAAATTTACCTACATATAAAGTCCGCCATTTATTTTAAGCGTCTCACCAGTTACGTAGCTTGCATGATCACTTAGTAAAAACGCTACTACCTCAGCTACTTCACTAGCACTGCCGAAACGTTTTAACGGGATATTATCGCTATAAGTTTTTTTCACCTCATCACTTAGTCCATGCGTCATATCAGTCTCGATAAAGCCCGGAGTTACGCTATTAAAGCGTATATTTCTGCTTGCACCCTCTTTTGCAAAGCTCTTACTCATAGCGATCAGTCCGCCCTTGCTGGCTGAATAGTTTACCTGTCCTGCATTTCCCATCTCACCAACGATAGATGCAACGTTTACGACCGCTCCAAAGCGCTTTTTGCTCATCACTTTCAAAGCCTCTCTACATCCTATGAAAGCTGAAGTTAAATTTGCATTTATTACATCTGTAAATTCGCTAGTTTTCATGCGAAGTGCTAGCTTGTCGTTTGTAATGCCAGCGTTATTTACAAGGTAGCTTAGCTCGCCGTCGCTATCGACTATCAAATTTATACCTTTTATAAACTCATCTTCGTCTGTCGCGTCAAATTTTATCACCGCAGCCTTGCCACCATTTTGCTCGATCTCAGCCTGCAAAGCGTCTGCTATCTCAGGCTTTGAACGGTAGTTTATCCACACCTTTAAGCCCATATTTGCAAGCGTCTTTGCGATCTGTGCACCGATACCTCTGCTTGCACCTGTTATTAGCACGTTTTTTCCGCTAAATTTCATAAATTCTCCTTATTTTTTTCTAATTTTTCAATGATTGTAGCTTATATAAGCTTAACGTCTAAATTTTATCGCTTCTTTCCCACTTTATCTTTTTGCCAAAACCAAGAACATTACTTGTAAATTTTAGTTTTTCAAGATTTATGCACCAAATCTTTGGATCCATTGCTTTTGCATAAAAAAACCTTTTAAAGTAAATTTCTCGCTCACTTGCGCTAGCCTCTCTCATCACTCCTTGAAACTGTACGCCCTTTATCTTGCCAACAATCTTTGTATCAAGAGCGACCGTACCAGCAACAAGCTTTGAGTTTTTTAAAAATTTAACATGTGAGCTCTCATCAGAGCTAGCTAACAAAAGGCTAAAATTTAGCTCATCAAAGGCGTAAAATGCACTAAAAGCGTAAGGCTGCCCATCATCATCGATGGCGCAAATACTTGCAAGATGCATCTTTTTTAGAAATTTAACTATCCTCTCATCCATCTAAATTCCTCTAAAAATGTCAAGAATGGTTTGAAATTTAAAAATGACTATGGCGGTTATTAGCATCCAAAGCGTAAAAATAATAAGCTCTATTAGAGTAAATTTATCTTTTGCAACTTTTTTAAAAACAAGCATCGTTAAAAGTGCTCCTAAAAAGCCGCCGATTAACGAAAAATAGTGGATCGCATTAACCTTTACAAAGCTTGGCAAAAGCCCTTTAAAAAATAGTGAAAACATCAAAATAGCAAGCAAATTTGCAAGTATCAAATAATAGCCAACAACTGGTAAAGCTGGGTAGAGCCTAGCAAAGCCAAAGCTTAAAACAGTGATAAGCATAAGCAAAAAGATCCTAGTCCCAAAACAACACATCGCCCGTCCTTTTTTGACGCATTTTACAAAATTTTGCTTTATGAAATTAAAAATTTGACGATTTAGCCTCAAAAGGATTTAAAAATGCAAACAAATTTTTACTCTCAAGGAAGCTACAACAACATGAGCTTTTCGATGAAAACTAGCTCAGGCGATGAGATAAGCTTTTCGATGTATGATAACAAAAGCTTGGAGTTTTCAAGCCAGAAAAATGGCACTTCAAGCCAAAGAAGCCTTACTCTCACGCACGAATACGGCTATGAGTTTTTATATAAAGGAAACGGCATAGACGAGCAAGATATGAAAGAGATCGAAGAAGCGATGAAGCAAATTCGCCCACAAGTTGATGAATTTATGAAAAACGTCAAAGAGGGCGACAAGATCGCTGGCAGCAGCCAAAGCATAAGTGATCTTTCAAACAAGATCAAGCAAATGCTACCTGACGCAAAAGATCTAAATCATAAAAATTTCATAAATGACAATATGCTAAAGATGTTTGACGAGCTTCTAGCTAAAAATGACGCAAATAAAAATCTACTAAGTGCGACAAAAAGGCTATTTGATACATTGCTTGATGAGAGCAACAAAGTATCTTACTATGCGTAAATTTAGGGCCTTTTAGCTCTAAATTTTTATAAGCGCCTCTCTCTCAAAAAAGAGGTGCGATAAGACTATCACAAAATAAAGCTGAAAAAATAGTCCCACAAGCGGCACAAGCGAGATGAGATAAAACAAAAGTGTAAAAATTATAAATTTTATCCCGCCACCTTCAAGTAGTGCTAGCTCAAATTTATCACTATCAAGAGTATTTGAGCCAACGTCTATTAGTAAAAGTTTGTAATAGATATAAAAAAATGGCACGTTGATGATGAAAAAATTTAAGACTGGTACAAATAAAAGAGGTAGGCAAACGAGCAATATCCCAAGAAATTTCATAATCTCAATCATCATCACCTTTAGCACTCTAGCCGTGCTAGCCTCGCTTTTAAGCACGTAGTTGTAGTGCCTTTTGTTTATCTCTTTGGCTACAACCGGCGTTAAAAAGCCAGCTACGACTAGAGCGATCACGATGCTAATGATGATCGTTAAAAAGGTGCTCAAAATATAAAAAAGTATGCTAACTATCCATTTTGTGGCGCTAAAGCTTAAAATTTTAATAGCGATAAAAGAGAGCGCCGAGTTTGGCTCTAAAAAGGTAAAATTTTCATTTTTGGCACTATCACTTAAAAAATCAAAAATCTCACCGCCGCCCCAGATCGTAAGCCACGCAAGACTAAAAATACTAAGGCAAAGTGGCAAGATGGATAGCGCTATAAATTTGGCTGTAAAAAAATCTTTAAAACCAAGGCGAAGAAGGTTTATCATTTCACCTTTTTATACTCGTGCTCAAGTGCTGCGTAAATTTCACCTATCTTGCTAACGCCATTTGACAAAATCTCACTCATCACTTCATTATCTTCGCGTCCGTTCCAATTTTTCTTATAGCTACCTTCTTTGTAGCCATTATTTTGACGGAAGCGATTTAGCACGTTTTTAGCGATGTAGCATTCGTAAAGCGAGTATAAATTTACTCCACATTTTAAAGACATAGAGAAATAAATTTTTAAAATATCAAATATATCGTAGTCAAACCCGCTACACTCATGTATAAGCATCTCAACGTCATTCATGATCTCATAAATACTCTCATCTTCGATCTTTAGTGGCTCTTTGCAAAACTCACTAAATCCGCTTGATTGGCAAATATCATCGGCTAAAGTTTCTATATCTCCAAGCTGTTTTGATTTATAAATTTGCAAAGCTAGGCTCATTATAAAGTGCCAGATATCAACAACTTCTACGCGTAAATTTTGCTCATCAGTCTTTGCATCGATGCTCTTCCAGTGTTTCCACGCAAAGCTATCTATGAGTTCAGCACACTCCATATAAATGCAGCGTTTCCAGCTGATTAGTTTATTTTTATTAGTATAACCATTTTCCCAGCCAAGCCCATTTGTCTCGTCATTTAGGCTCTGCTGCATCTTTAACATCTCTAAAATAATCGTTCTTTCATTCATTTTAGACCCTTTTAAATTTTAAAGGATTATAACAAAAAATTATTAAATGCCACGAGGTAAGCTTGACTTAAATCATTTTATGTATAAAATTTAGGAGCTAAAATAGGCAAAAATTTCAAAGGAGAAAAGATGAGAGAAAAAGATCTAGTTGTTTGCAATGTTTGCGAACTAAAAAGCAGTGATGATACAAATGCAGTTTTTATCCACGCTCATAAAAATGGTGAAGAAGTTGATATCTGCACCAGTTGTGTTCCAAGCGTGATCCATGGCTCAGGCATGGTCGTAAAATCAAACGAAGAGATAAAGGCTGAAATTTAAGCTTTAGCTATCATTTGAGGATCTTGTCTTACAAGGTCTTCAAATTCTTCTGCACTCATAGGACGAGATAAGAAAAGTCCTTGCACTTCATTACAATCAAGCTCTTTTAAGAAATGAATATCTTCTTCTTTTTCTACACCTTTTGCGTCAACTTTTATCTTCATTGCCTTTGCTAAATCTATAATTGCAGATACGATTTGTGCGTCTATTTTGCTATTTGATGCTTGAGCAACAAATTCACTTGCTATTTTTATACGCTTAACACCGTATTTTCTAATATAAATAAATGAAGTATATCCAGAGCCAAAATTATCTATACAAACATCTATATTATTTTCTTTAAGAATAGAAAAAATTTTATCAAGCGTCTTAGAATTATTTGTCCATATTTCTTCGCCAAATTCTATTTCAAAAAGCCCTGGATTTATATGGTGCGAGCGTAAGCTAGAAACAAAATCTAAAACAAATTTTTCTGATTTACTTTGAATCTGTGCAACATTTATACTTATTTTTGGTATCAAGAGTTTTTCTTTTTGCCATCTATCTACGTACTCTATGGTCTTTGAAACCAAAAGCGAGCAAATATCGTTTAAAATATCACTATTTACATTGACCTCTTTCATAAATTTGCTTGCTTCCATCAAGCCAAATTTTTTTGATTTCCAATATAAAAAAATCTCTGCGCAGATCATTTTTTCGATTTTTAGATCAAATATTGGTTGAAAATATACATGAAGGTCTTCTTGCAAATTAGCTTTTTTAAGCGCGATCTCGATACTTGAGCTTAGGTGCATTTCATTGCTAATTTTATCGCTATAAACCATAGGATTTAAAGCTGGATTTTTCTTGGCGTAATACATTGCCATATCTGCATTTTTTATAATATTTCTTGGATTTGCCGTGCTATTTTTTGTTGCTACGTCTATGCCTATTATACACTTAAGTCCAAAGTGATATCTATCTATTTGAATTGGCTTTTCAATAGTATCTTTTAAGGCAATTCCAAGATTTAAGCGTTTTGTATGACTATTTATCTCCATTTTTGCTAATACGATAAATTCGTCCGCGCTAATCCTTGCTATGGCCTCTTGTCTATTGCAAACTTCAAGTATCCTTTTTGCAACTAGCTTTAAAATTCTATCGCCTATTTCATGCCCGTAAGATGTATTTATGCTTTTAAAACGGCTTAAATTTATATAATAAACTACGATTTCCTCATCTTCAGAGATACTTTTGCACATTATTTCAAGCTCATTTACTATAAAATTTCTATTACCAAGATCTGTTAGATAGTCTTTCTCGGACATATCTTGAAGTCTTAAATTTGCGAGCATAAGTTCATTGGTTCGCTCATGCATCGACTTTTCCATCTCTCTATGAATATTTCTCTCATAATCTAATATTTTTCTACTTGCAATAGAGCTTTTAACGTAGTAATTAACAATAGCATTTACAACCAAGATAAATAGTGAGATAAGTGCACTAAAAGATGTTAGATCTTCCTGTAACAGCAAAGGCAAAACTATTATTATTGGTAGCCATTTTGATCCTATTGAGATATCTTTATCGGTATTTGTAACATATTCATTTTTAGCTTTTAAATGAAAAGCTCCTATCATCAAAAAAAAGAAAGGAACGATATATAAAAAATCTATTTTATGGCCAAAATTTACATTTGAGATCTGGCTATAAAAAATAAATAAATTTAGCATCGTAAATAAAATGCTAGCCGATATAAGGTAAAAGCCGCTAATTTTTATATGAAGCAAACTACTTGTAAAAATCTCACTTAAAGTAATAAAAAGTATAAGAAAATTTATGGCTACAATAGAGAGAAAAACGATATTTGATCCATTATTTATCATCGATGAAATATCTATTTCGTCAAAAATACCATATATTAAAATTACTATTAAAAAAAAGACACTTATGCTATCCATAACAATGGCTAGTTTTTCTTGGCTGGCTACAAATTTTGAATACAAAAATATACTAACGCCAGTTAAAATAGATATCATCGGCAACATAAAAAATACATCAAGATACGCGTAAGAACTATGAGTCCGCAATAGTATATCTTGATTTAACACCATTAATGCATCGCAAATAGACCATAAAAAAACACCAAAACATATTGCAAGCCAATGCGTTATTTTGGTTTTTACTTTATCCATTGAAGTATAAATGCCAAAAGTTATCATAAAGAAACTAAGCAAAATAGAAATTTTTCCAATTAGATTATAGTCTAGTAAAGATGCTAATAGTGCAAATACGAATAGCACTACAACTGCAATTAAAATCCATTTTCGCATACCAGTTATAGATGATTTTGATATTAAAAAAATAGTGTCCCTCTCCTAAGAAATAGTCCAAATTATACAAAAATTGACTTTGCTTTTGGTTATAATTTCCCAAAAATTTTAAAATTCACAAAGGTATCTTATGAAGTGCAATATCGTCATAAATGGACAAAATTTAATAGATTATAAATCTTTTATCTTATTTTTCTCAAGGGCGGCAAGAAAGCAGTATTTTATAAACACATTTATGATATTTACTGAAGCCATCATAGCTGGTTTTGTTGCTGATATGCTATTAAAAAGTAAAATTTTTACTGTTATTGGGGCTGTTTTTGCTATATTTTGGATCATTTTTTATCCTATTTTTTTAAAAAGAAGTCGCATAGCTGCATTAAAAAGAATTGAAATTTCAGACGTTCAAAAGCAAATGAATTTTGAAGTAAATGAGAAATTTCTGGCTTATTACGAAAACGAACCCAAAGAAAATGAAAAATTTGGCCTAAATGAAGTTAGTGAAATTTATAAACTCAAAAATATTTTTATCATTTTTTTAGAAGAAAAAATTCATCTAATAATCCCAAAAGATGAAGTTAGTTCAAAAATGATAAATGAGCTGGCCAAACTTTGCCATAAAGATATTTTGAAATTTGAAAATTTTAGCGCAAAGAGCGTGCTTAAATAGCACTTATTATAAGCTTTTCAAAATCCTCTGCACTCATTGGCTTGCCCCAAAGATACCCTTGCACCTCATCGCATCCAAGCTCTCTTAAAATTTCAAGCTGGGTTTCATCTTCGACGCCTTCAGCAATAGTCTTTAGCTCCACATTTTTAGCCAAAGCTATAACGCTTTTTACTACGTCTTTATCTATATCATTTTTAGCAATATTATCTATCAGCTCTTTAGCGATCTTTAGACGACTCATAGGATATTTTTTGATGTAATTCATCGATGAAAAACCGGTACCAAAATCATCTATGGAGATGCAAATTCCTCTATTTGAAAGCTCGGATAACGCACTTTGCATCATCTCTTCTGCATTAACGAGGCTAGCCTCAGTGATCTCAACATCTACACAAGATGGATCGATGCCGTATCTATCTATATAGCTTAAAAATTTAGATGCAAAATTTATATTATCAATCTGTTTTGGTGAGATATTTATACCTATTTTTAGGTTTGTATTATATTTTTCATTCCAAAAGGCCATTTGTTTTATAGCATTTTTTGCCACCCATTTTCCTATCGCATTGATAATCGAGCTTTGTTCGGCTATTGGGATAAATTTTGATTGATCTACCGGACCTTTTATAGGAGAGTTCCACCTAACAAGAGCCTCTGCTCCTACTATTTTTTTACCTTCTATTAGATATTGGGGCTGAAATTTTAGCTCAAATTCTTCATCAAAGCTTATGCTATTTAGCAATATTTCTATATAGTTTCTATCCTGAATCATGCTTTTTATATCATTATAAAAAACATACTTTTCAGATGCGTCTTTTTTTGCTGCTTCTAGTGCTGCTTCTGATTGCATGATAAAATCATCAGCCAAAATTTCACTAGTTTGTGTCGAGCTAATCCCTATTTTTGCATCAAGTACAATTTTATAATCATCTATAACTATTGGCTCTGAAATAGCTTTTAGTAGATAGCGTAAAAATTCCCTGCAATGTACATTTTCATTTTGCTTGACAACAACAATAAAGTCATCGCCGCCAGATCTTGCAAATAAGGAATCGTTTGGTGGCAATATTGACTCAATATTTAAAGCAAACTTTGCTATTACATCATCGCCGATATAATGCCCGTACGAGTCATTTATCGCCTTAAAATGGTTTATATCAATATTATAAATATCTATCTTTTCGCCAAGCGCCTTTGACTTTATCATCTCTTCAAGCCTTGCGATAAAATACTGGCGATTTAGAGCATTTGTTAGATAATCATATTTACTGATCCTTTGTAGGTGCCTATTTGTCTCTTCAAGCTCTTTTACTTTACTTTCTATCTGATTATTTAATAATTTTTTGATATGTATTTCACGTTTAATTAAAATATCCATCTTTCTAACATTAGAAAATGTATAAGATAATGCCCCGTATGCAAGCAAAGTAACTAAAATAGAAAATAACCATGTCAAATTTATCTTCCAAGAGTACAAGATCATAATCATCAAAAATACGGCGAAAACAAATAGCTTTTGTATTAAAATTTTATCAAAATCGTTTCTGAGTGCCCTAAATTTTAGATTTGCCTCACCCTCTCTTAAATGAAGCGCAGCAACAAACAACATAAAAAATGAACTCTTAAATACAATGTCGTATCCAGAAAAGGATATTTCATCTATCCAAAAATCCATTGTAGTGGTAAAAACATCATAAGTGCTTATTACAATAAGTGCTATCAAGCATAAAAGTATAGATAGTCTTCTTTTTGAAAATTTGAGTGAAAAAAATGCAATAAATGAAGTACAAAACATAAATAAATCTATGGCGATGTAACTTAGATTAAAAAAATCTTTTTGACTTAAAACTTGAGTTAAATTTCTATTAAAAATCATAAACCACATAAAACTAAAATATATTGCGGAAATAGAGACTGAGTCCACAAATACTTGCATTAAAAATAAATTTTTCAAATTTTTGATCAAAATATAAAAAGCAGAAAATGCAAACATAAAATATGAGACCAAGTATGAGATTTGTATAAAATTGGCTTTAGGGAGAAATTGTTTAAGAAAATCAACCTTATCATATAGCATCCACATAGTGTCTGATGCTACCCAGCAAGTAAGGCCTAATAATATATATATCCAATATGTTTTTAAATTTTTTGTCTCTTTTAGCTTTAAAAAGATAAATAATGTGATCATAAAATCAAATAGAGCAGTAATTATGTCTTCATAAAAACCACTAGCAATAAAACAACTAACAACATATACACAAAAAAGTATCAACATAAATAAAAAAGATACTTGATTTTCGTTACTTATTTTACTTATCATGTTCTGTCTTTATCTATCTTTCTCTGCCTTTTTGGCTAAACTTTGCCATCTTTGCCACTCGCCACTTTCATCGACGTCGTTGCCGATAGCTTCGTATCTAGCGTAAAAATGCTCAACAAATTTCTTGCACTCTTCATCTTTTGGTAGATAGCTTAGTTCATCTTTTTGGCAAAATTTCTCTAAAAATGTGCTCGCATCATCTTTTTTAGCGTATGTTTGCGCTAGATCGTAGTAGTTTTCTAAGCAAATTTCTTTAAATTTAGCGTAAGCTTGCTCGCTCATATCTACGCTTAGCTTGCCGTCAAATTTAAGCACACCAGCCCTAAAAAGTAGGCTAAGATGTATGAGTCCCTCGCAGTAATACGCCCTCACCTCATCGACCTTTCGCCATGCGATAAGCCCAACAGCACGGGCTATTAGCTCATGAAAGACGGCCATTTTATACTCCGCCTCTTCATGCAAGAAAAAATTTACTAACCCGCCAGTTGTCGCCTTGTACTCTTCTATAAATTTAAATACGCCACTTTTATTCATGCTCATCTCGGTATCAAGCCCGATAAAGAGGATGTGTCCAAACTCATGGCCGATCGTTGAGATTTCATAGACTTTTTTCCAAATTTTTGGCTTTAAAAATAAAATTTCTCTACCAAAATTCAAAAATTCCTTGCTAAAAATTTCAGCCCCAAGCTTCATAAAAGGCTTTGCTTTTGCTCCTTCATAGACGTGATTTACAAAGGCAAAAATTTTCTTGCCACATTTTGCACTAACACTCTCATCGTTTGGCACGACCTGAGCGCTAAAAAGCCCGTTTAGCTCAGCTCCGTAATAGATCATCGGCACGCTTATATAAAGCTGCGTTCTAGCGATATTTTCGCTAACTGCCCTATTTGTCTCAGCGTTATCAAATTTTATCTTTTCGCAAACACTCTTATAAGTTTTTATCACTTTTTCTTTAAATTTAAGCTCATCTATGCCCTCGCTATCAACAAGTCTAATATCCCACTCAAGTGCGACTGCGTGCGTGTAGGCATCCTCGTAGTACTCTAGAGGATGGCCTGGCTGAAGTGCGCCTTTTACATCCATCCACGCTATCTCAGCCTCTTGCCAAGCGTTTATCACCTTTGTATTATCTTCTTCGCAAAAGGCATTTTGTAGCTTTTCAAGGTATTTTATGTAAGATTTTTGCTCGTCGTTTTTGGCTAAATTTCTTAAAATTTCAAGATTTTTAACAAAAACACTTTTAAGCTCTCTAACCTCATCTTTAAAAGCAAGCGCATAAGGCAAAAAGCTAAATTTCTCGCCCTCTTTGCAAACTGCGCCATACGTTCTATCAGCTCTTACGCCGTTGCTATCACACTGAAATAAAGCATTTTTAGTAATAAACTCATTTGCCTGGCTTAAATCTTTAAATTTAGCCTCAAACTCTTTGTTTGTAGTGTCTATTATCTTTTCTTGCCATGAAATTTGCCACGCATTTAGACTAAGCCCAAGTTCATGCATCACCTGCACAAAAACTTGGTTAAATGGATCTAAAATTTTCTCTTCTTTGGCCTTTTCTAAAAGCTTGGCGTGCAGGTTTTCATATAAATTTCTAACGTAGCCATACATTAAATTTAGCACTCGTTTTTGCTCATCTTCGCCTAAATTTAGCTTTTTTAGCTCATTTTGAAGCGGATCTACTTTAAGATCTACTATCCTTCTTGCAAGAGCCAGTTTTTGGCTTGGTGTACCAGCAAGACCACAAATTTTAACAGCTTCGTTTATAATGTCATCGTCTAAATTTTTATAAATAGCATTTAACTTATTTTTTTGCTCTTTTGTAAGCTCATTTAATCTTTTAAAATCGTTCATATTTTCATCCCCTGAAGTTGCAAGATTTTAGCATAAAGCCATTAAAATTTGCTACAATCAACCAAAAATTTTAACATCTAAAAGGCAAAAAATGGATATTTTAAAAGATTTTGGTGAGCCGCGCATAAAACAAGTCATGCTGCCAAAAGATACAAACTCGGCTGGAAATATATTTGGCGGTTGGATAATGAGTCAGATCGACCTTGCAGGTGCACAAGCCGCAAGAGAAATTTCTCCCGAACGCGTTGTGACAATTTCTATGAAAGAGATCATATTTAAGCAACCAGTTTTTGTTGGCGATGTGCTAAGCTGCTACGCTAAAATCATCTCTGTTGGCAAAACTTCGATAACAACGCAAATAGAAGTGACTGCACTTAGGCTAAATGACGGTGGCTTTAGAGAGACTATACACGTTACTAGCGCTACTGCAACTTACGTAAGCGTAACGAAAGATGGACTTAAAAAGCCAATCGATGAGAAACTAAAACAGCTTCATGGATTTTAAAAATTTGGTTGCGATTTATGCAACCAAATTAAAAAATTAATACTACTTTTAAAAATTATTGAAATTCTTAAACTAAAAGCAATATTTTTCAACTTCTTTAAATGCTTTGTGAAGTAAAATCAGGCCCTATACATTTTTTGGGAGAATCATGAAAAAGTCACGTTTAGGCCTTTTGCAAACACAAATTTTAGATATCCTAACTCAATCCGAGCTTGATAAATTTGAGTACAAAAACCTTCCAAAAACAAGCATCATCTACGCAGAAGAGATCAAGATCATCATTTTAAAAAGCGGCTGTGCAAAGCTTTCGTTTTTTGAAGATGGGGAAGAATTTATCCTTTACCGTTTGGAAGCAAATAACATTGCTGTTCTTGATGATAACTGCGCTTTTGAAATTTTAGAAGATGCAAAAATTTACTCCATAAACTTAAGCGAAATAAGTGAAATTTTATCAAATGTAAATGTTGTAGATGAAATTTTAAAAGCGGCGTTAAACGCCATTATCGTGCAACGCCAAATCATAAAATCCATACTTTTTGAAGATGCAAAAGGCAGGATTGCAAATTTTTTGATCGAGCTTGCAAAGGAGCAGGATCTAAAGCAAAATGGATATCACTACATATTTTTGCCATTTTCTCTAAAGGTGCTCTCAAGCTTTGTGGGGCTCAAACGCCAAAGCGCTTCAACTGCCTTTAATGAGCTTATAAAAAACGACATCATAAGAAAAATAACGCCACATGAGTTTTTGATCATAGATTACGAAAAGCTCGAAAGTTACACAAACTAAAAATCAAAAATTTTTATAATGGCTAGCAAAGAGTAGCCTTAGAGGATTAGTCTTTGCCAAAAAGCAAAGACTAAAAATTTTTAAGCTTTTTTCTTCATATCAAATTTATTAGCCATAAAGCCAACTAAACCAACAAAGAAAAGTCCGCCACAGATATTACCAAGTGTAACTGGAACTAAGTTTTTACCGATGAAATTTCCCCAGTTTAAAACTTCTAGTTTTTCAGCCGTAATACCATGTCCTAGAGCCGCAGCTGCAGCAGCGATATCTCCGCCGTTTGCTGCTATATAGTGAGCTTTTGAGATGATGGCTTCAGTGATTATGAACATATTTGCCACGCAGTGCTCCATTGAGCAAGCCACAAATGCGCCGATCATCCACATAATGGCAAAGAATTTACCAGATAGATTGCTCTCGCTTGTCGCAGTCCAAATAGACATACAAACAAAGACATTACAAAAAATTCCGCGGATAAATAGCTCATGAAATGGTGCTGTGATCTTGCCAATGCCAGCTGGTATAAAGTGCTGCAAGATGTAGCCATCATACTTTAGTGGCAAGCCTGAGTAGTAGTACATATAAGCAATCAGTGCGCCGCCAACGAAGTTAAATATCCAAACGATAGCCCAGTATCCGATAGTCTTACCTAGTTTTAGCTTTCCTTCATATGCGCTAACGCCGCTTAAAACTGAGCTTGTAAAAAGATGTCCGCCATAAAAGACAACCATCATAAGACCACAGCTAAATGTGATACCGCCGATAAAATTTGAAAGACCAATAGACTGATTTTCAGCCATACCAACTGTCGAGTGAGCCCAGAAAATATCACCCATAGCAATAGCAGCTCCAGCCATGATAGCAAGGAAGATAATACTAGTAAGCGGCATATGAGCCTTATGCTCCATAGAGCTTGAGACCGCTTGAGCGGTTTCTGCCGGATTTAACATCACATTCTCCTTTTTATTTTCAATCTCGCACATGAGCCAAGCTCATCTTTGCGACCAAAGTTTAACACTTTGCAAAATCACTAAAGTCAAATCACTGCTTGCGGTTAAAAGCAAATTTTGCCTTTAGCAACTAAAAAGACTAAATTTAGCTATTTGCTAAATTTAACCGACTAAATTTTTATCAATCTCTACAATTCTTAAAAATGCTTTTCTGGCACTTTTTTTAGCCTGCTCGCTTAGTCCTTCTTCGAAATTTAAGACATTTTCGAGCAAGACGCTAATGCCAAGAAAAAGCGTCTTTGGGCAAATTTTACGCAAATAGCTTAAAAGTACTGGAGTTGGTAGATTGTGAGTTGAGTAGATGTAGTCTCTATCGTCACTTAGGTCAAAAAACTCTATCTTATCCTCATCAAAGCCGCTCATCGCATCGACTACTATCAAGATATCAGGCGCAAATTCTCTAATAGCTGAGAATTCATTCTCAGGCACATCTTGCCCAAAAAAGACCTTCCACTCTTTTAGCTCAGCTTCTACGATGCGGCCTACTTCATTGCCCACATCATCATCGCCACGCATAGGATTACCGATGCAAAGGATGGCTTTTTTCATCAAAAGTCCTTCCTAAGCACGATATAACCCTCTTTTAAATTTGCCAAAATTTCTTTAAGCTTACACTCACAAAGCTGCGGCAAGAGTTTAGCGATATGCTCGGCAAAAATTTCAACTTCAAAATATTTGCTTAAATTTCCGATCTTAAATTTCACATATTCGCCTGAGTTTTTGATCATCTCGTCAAATTCCTCATCGCTTAGCTCTAAAATTTTCTCGCTAAAGTCTATCGTGCCAACGCCGTGTCCCACGCAAGTGGAGAAAACTTTTATCTCCTTTAGCTCGCGTGGAAGCTTATCGTTGTCGTCCATATGCCTTTTTGTAAGCTTATAAACTTGTATCATCTTTTACTCCAAACCTCGCTATCAACGTCTATCGCAAAGCTTTTATCAGCTTTTGCATATTTTAGATAGACATCATTATGCAAAAGCCCCATGCACTCAGCATATCTAGGATCTTCCTCTTTTTTGATAGCTGTAAGCACAGCCTCTCTTGAAATGCTTGGGTCATGAACATCTTTTGAACATTTGATAGCATTCATATATTTTTCAAAAAGGATTCTACCAAAGATATAGCTCATTAGCCTTCTGCTTTCAGCTTGTAAGTCACGCTCAAATAAAATATCGCCTATGACTGACTTCTCAACTGAAGGCGGCAATGTATTATCTTCTTCATAGCTTTTTTTATGAAGTTTTTGATCGATGATACCAAGAGCCATGCCAAGGCCGTAAATAATGCTTGCTGGATGTGGAGGACAGCCTGGGATATAGACATCGACTGGGATTATCTTATCAATGCCACCCCAAACGCTATAAGCGTCGTGGAAAATTCCGCCACTGCTTCCGCACGCACCAAGAGCAACTACGATCTTAGGATCTGGAGTCGCCTCATAAGCACGAAGAAGCGGATAATACATCTGCCTTGTTACAGGACCGGTGCAGAGCAAAATATCAGCGTGTCTTGGGTTTGCTACAAGCTTAAAACCAAAACGCTCAGGATCCCACATAGGTGTAATAGCTGCAAAAATTTCTATCTCACAGCCGTTGCAGCTTCCGCAGTCGATCCTATAAACGCTAAAGCTTCTTTTGATATTTTTTAGATGCTCTAGCTTTGCAGTTAGATCATTTGCTGTTTTTATGTCCTCTGGGACTTGATATAGACTCATTTTATAGCCTCCTCAATGCCTTTTGTTAGCCTCTCAGCAGATTGATTTTTCTTGCACTCTGGGCAGATATAAAGGTAGTCTTTTGCCTCTTCAAGTCTGCCTGGGAGTAAATTTGCAGTGCCAAGCTTTTCAAGTGTGAAATTTATAAGCCTTTTTGGCGTAAATGGCTTGCCGCAGCATTTGCAAGTTTGCATCTCAAGCTCGCCTCTTTGTATAAGAGCACTCTTGTCAAATTTAACCGCAAGCTCAAAGCTATCGCTAAGCCTTACAGCTCCAGTTGGGCAAACCTCATCGCAGCGACCGCAAAATATGCAGCGCCCGCAGTCAAATTCCCAAACAAGCTTTGTTTGCTCATCGTTCATCTTAAGCTCTATCGCGTTACTAGGACAAGCGATACCGCAAGCTGCACAACCTATGCAAAGATCGTATGTATAGTTTGGCTGACCACGGAAATTTTCAGGAACAATATATGGCTCAAATGGATAGGCGTATGTCGCCTTTCCATATTTTTCTGTGATGTCAAATAACTTCATCATCTTAAATCCTTTTTACTAACCCCGCCATCTTGACAGAATTTTTTAAGGTCTTTTTCTGTTAAAATTTTGCTCTTTTTAGTCCTTACATCGACTAATGTAACACGCTCTGTACATGAGTAGCAAGGGTCAAGTGAGCAAACGATAAGCGCAGCGTCACTTATGTTGTTGCCTCTGAATTGATATCTTAGGCTTGGCCAGTTGTTATATGTTGCAGCTCTGCATCTCCAGCGATACACTTTTTGAGCGCTGCCTTGCATGATCCAGTGAACATTCTCGCCACGTGGTGCTTCATCATGACCAAGTGCAAAATTCTCAGGTTTGATCATAGTCACAGGATCGATCATGATCGGAGTTTGAGGCATTAGCTCAAAGCATTGGCGGATGATGTGGATAGAGCTTTTTAACTCTTTATATCTAACCATCTCGCGAGCAAAAACGTCGCAACCATGCTCAACTGCTACTTCAAATTCTATCTGTTTAAAGAAGTCGTATGGGTGATCGTAGCGGTTATCACGTTTAAAGCCAGAGCCTCTCATATTTGGACCAACTGGGCTAAAGTCACGTGCTATTTGGCGATCTAGGATACCCACACCTTTCCAGCGACCGATTTGACGTTTATCCTCCATAACTGCGTCCCAAATTTCTGAAATTTGAACGTCAAGTTTG
Source organism: Campylobacter concisus (assembly GCF_003049705.1). Lineage (NCBI taxonomy): Bacteria > Pseudomonadati > Campylobacterota > Epsilonproteobacteria > Campylobacterales > Campylobacteraceae > Campylobacter > Campylobacter concisus. Next base: position 92,315 of record NZ_PIRF01000001.1, on the reverse strand, counting down.
TTAATGATCTCGATGCCTTTTTTGATCTCTTGGTTTGTCATATCACGTCTTAAGCCACCCATAACGACGTTGCCGTATGTTTTACGTCCTCCAGTTACTAGTTGAGCTAGCTCCATAGAGTACTCACGAACCCTAAAGATGTGCATAAACGCATTATAGTTACCAGTGACCTCACAAGCTAGACCGATATTTAAAAGGTGGCTATGAAGACGCTCGATCTCAAGACAGATGACACGTATAGCTTGAGCTCTTAGTGGAATTTCAAGCTTGATAGCTTTTTCTGCTGCTTCGATACAAGCGATAGCGTGAGCATAACCACAAATTCCACAAACGCGCTCTGCAAGATAGCCCATTTGATCATAGTTCATTCTGTTTTCAGCTAGCTTTTCCATACCGCGGTGTTGATAAAAGAGGCGGTAGTCAGCATCGATGATCTCGTCGCCGTCACAGAAAAGTCTAAAGTGACCTGGCTCATCTGAAGTAATATGTAGTGGTCCAAGTGGCACATCAACTACTGCATCACCTGTTGGAAACAAAAATTCAGAATCAGGCTCATCTCTATGGTCAACCGGATCAGGGCGGTAGCGATAATCCATCGCATCTTTTCTAAGTGGATGAAGTCCGTCTGGCCAGTCATCACTTAAAACTAGACGCCTTTTATCAGGCAAACCTTCGGCTACCAAACCAAACATATCATAAGCTTCTCTTTCATACCAAACACAAGCTGGCACTAGCGGGGTAACTGATGGGAATGTCGGATCGCTTCCTGGGATAAGCGTTTTAACAGTGATAAAGCACTTATCCTCAGCTGCAAAATCATCCGCTTCAGTCATCTTGCTACCTTCCATTGAAAGAGCATAATAAAGCGCAAAACTGCCATTTATCTGGCGCTCGTCATTTGGTATCATCGTGCTTATGAAGCCGCCAATATCATAATAAAGCGTTTTAACAGCTAGTGGAAGATCGTTTCTATCAACCAAAACTGTGATTTGATCGTCTGCTTGACGAGTTACTTCTAAAATTTTTACCTTGGTTTTTAGGATTTCTATAAATTTATCGCCTCTCATTTTAAAGCTCCCATCATTATATTAACACCGTTATCTACTAGCGTATAAAAGCTATCTACGTGCCATACGCCAAAGATTATGATAAGGGCACAAAGTGCTATAAGAGGTAAATTCTCTAACAAACTCATCTCTTTATTATGAACAACCACACCTTTTGGCTCGCCAAAGCTTGCCATGTTAAAGTGTGCAAAGTCAGCTATGAAAATAACTGCAAGTGCAATAGCAAATAGCGCAACTGCGATGTATTGACCACTTGTGATAGCTCCTACAAAGACGTTATATTCGCTAACAAATATAGCAAATGCTGGAACACCAACTAGTGAGCAAACAGCCGCGCCAAACATTATAGTGGTGATCGGTGCGATCTTAACCATGCCGCCCATCTTGCTCATATCTTTGTGGCCATAAATTCTTGCTATGTTGCCGGTTGAGCAAAACGCAAGAGCTTTAGTAAAGCTGTGAGCCAAGCAGTGAAATATCGCTGCAAATAGACCAAATTTACCGCCAACACCAAGTGCAAATGCGATAACACCCATATGAACAATTGAGTGGTACGCAAACATTCTTTTTACATTGTGTTGTCTGATTAGGAAAAATCCCGCTACAAAAAGAGTGATAGTTCCTGAAACGATCATTATGCCCTCAACAAAGCTAAATCCAACAGCTTGAGCTGTGATAGCATAGTATCTCAAAAGTGCTAGCATCGCACATTTTAAAAGTACACCTGAAAGCAAAGCTGAGATAGGTGCTGGACCTTCAGCGTGAACGTCTGGTAGCCAAGTGTGAGTTGGCGCGAGACCAGCTTTTGTGCCAAAACCAATTAGAGCAAATACAAAGATAAGTTTTGCTGCATCTGGGTTTAAATTTTTAGCGTTTGCCATTATGCTTGAAAATAGCATAGAAGCTTCGCCATCTCCTAGAGTGCTAAATGTGGCTGAATATAAAAGAACAGTCGCATAAAGTGCAAATGCTAGACCGATTGAGCAAAGAACAATGTATTTATAGCCACTTTCTGTTGATTTTTGATCTTTGTGAATAGCGACCAAAAATACTGAAGCAAGAGTTGTGGCCTCGATAGCTGCCCACATAAACGCAACGTTGTTGCAAATAACGCTTAAAGTCATTGTAAAGATAAATACATGGCTTAATGCATAATATTTTTTAAGATCACTTAAGTGGATGTGCCCATCTTCAAGCTCCCATCTCATGTAGTGGATAGAGTAGAAATTTACTATAAATCCAGTTACTGCTATAAGTACCAAGAAAACACAGCCTAAGCTATCTAAAAACAAAAATTTATCAAAACTATAAAAAGTTCCGCTACTTAAGACTTTAAGAACATTGTTAAGTAAAGCCACCGATGTCGCAGCAGAAAACAAAACGTGAAGTCCGCTTAATACCGCATAATTTTTAGGACTCAAAAACAAGACCAAAGCACCAAGGAGCGGTAAGATAAGTATTAAAGCTAAACTATCCATCTCTAACCCCTTAAATTTGAAGCTTTAGAAGTATCTAAGCTATCATAAGCTTTATAAAATCTAATCGCTAAGACGCTCATGATGATAACGGCAAATATTGCATCTGTTAAAATTCCAAGCTCGACTAACTCATGTGAGTTATAAGCCATTAGAGCAAGGCTTAGGTGGATACCGTTTTCAAACAAGCAGTAAGCTAGAATTTGTTTTATAAATGAATTTCTTAGCATAAAGCCAAAAATTCCCATCATAAAGACCGTTCCAGCCGCGATTAACATGATCTCTTCTTTGATAAGAGAGAATTTTAAAAATATTGGGTGGATACTCATTGAAAGAGCTAGAGAAAATCCCATAGCAATAATAGGACTTACAAAAAATCCACCAACTGGCTCATCTTCACTAACTACGCCAAGTTTTTTGATAAGCCAGAATAAAATTCCTGGCACAAGCAAAACTTTGGTAAAAAATGCAACGATCGCCCAAGTTTTGAGCTGCTCGGCGTTAAATTTCTCAGATAGCAAGAAAAATATGCTAACTAAAAGTAGTGTCTCAATCGCATAAGCGATGATTGAGAGTTTTAAGCTTCTAAGACCAAAAACCGCAAGCGAAGTTACGATCATGCAAATGGCTAAAATATCAAGTGTTTGCATCTCACACTCCTACTACATAAAGTGTTAGTGCAACAAACGAGATAGCAAGTGCACCAAGTGCATTTTTGCGTAAAGATGAAGTCATTTTAAAGCGTGGGCCAAAGTTATCTATAAAGACAGCCGCTACGTAAAATACTCCAGTTTTTATCACAAAAACGATAATAGCTAAGAAAGGATTGCTAAAATTCCATGGCTCAAATATAGTTAGGAAAAGTCCGATCATAGCAAACTGTTTTAATATAAGTGATGCTTGAACTAAACCAAGGTCGCTACCTGCATACTCGCCAAGTAAGCCTTCTTGAAGCTCTTGCTCAGCTTCAGCTACGTCAAATGGTTTTCTGCCAGTTTCAACATACATGCACCATAAAAATGCGATAGAAGCTACGGCAAAGCTTGGGATTTGATATCCGATAACGCCAGTTTTTACCATCTCTTGGATCTCAATTAAATTTGATGTTTTAGCTGCAAGCATTACTACGATTAGGCACATGATCATAACTGGCTCGACATATACGCCAAGCATTTGCTCCCTACCGCCGCCTGTTGCTGCAAATGGGTTGCCGCTATCCATTGAAGCTGCACCAAATACAAATCTAAGCAATGCGCCAAGATAAAGGATCACAAATATATCTGAATATGCTCCAAAAACAGTGTCTTTGCTATATGTTATAGGTATAGCAGCTAATACTGCAGCTGAAGTTGCAAAAAGGAAAAATGGAGCCCATCTAAATACCCAGTGTGAGCACTCAGGCACGGTTCTTCCTCTTCTAAATAGTTTTATAATGTCGCGATATGTTTGAAAGAAATCGCTACCTTGTTTTGATTGAAGTCTAGCTCTTAGTTTTCTTGCCATACCATCAAACAAAGGAGCTACCAAAACGATAACGACTACTTGAAATATCATTAAAAGTATAGTTTGCATTTTCGTCTCCTAAACTAAAAAGTAGCCCACAGCAAGTATGGCACAAAGATAAATTAGGATATAAAGCGTATAGATGTTTGTGTATCCGCTTTGAACGATGCCTAGTTTATCGGCAAATTTCATACACCATTTGATGACTGGCTCATAAAACATTCCCCACCAGATATCTTTTGGATGGTTGTGATATTCAACCGCGTCAAAATAATTTCTAGTAACGATCTTTTTATCAGCTCTAAATAGCCATTGCATGATCTTTCTAAGATCGCCTGTAAATGGACCACCTGTCATTTGCATACGTGAGCTATATTTAAAGCCGCATGCCCAAGGATCAGTCTCGCGTGGTTTATCTCTATTTGCTTTCATAACAGCAAGGATGATAAATGGCAAAATCATTGTTGAACAAAGAACCAAGGCTATCAACGGAGTTGAGATCATACTGCCTATAGGTGAAGTTACATTTATAGCACCAAGACTAGCTTTATAGTCACTTATAGCGATAGAATTTACAGCTTGCATGATGTAATCAACTATGTAGTTTGCGCCAAGGCCAAAGCCAACGCAGCCTATCATTAGGATGATCATACCAAGAACCATACCTATCGGACTCTCTTTGGCATTTTCCCAAATTTTTTGATCTCTTGGAGTACCTGCAAAGATAACAGCGTAAAGTTTGAGGTGCATACCGACTAAAACGCCTGTTAGTGCAAGAGCTACGACACCAAGTGCAAATGCGTATCTAACTAATGTTCCCTCGCCCATCGCACCTTGAAGCATACCTTGATATGTAAACCACTCTGAAACAAAGCCATTTACTGGAGGCAAAGCTGCGATACCCATGATACCTATAAACATACCAAGGCTTGTCCATGGCATCTTTTTAGCAAGACCACCAAGGATGTCCATATTTTGTGTATGAGTAGCGTGGATAACCGAACCAGCGCAAAGGAAAAGTAGACCTTTAAATATAGCGTGGTTAACTACGTGGTAGCAACCTGCTAGAAAACCTACTGCTGCAAGTGTTAAATTTCCAGCTGCAACGCCATAAATTCCTGTGCCAAGACCTAGCAAGATGATACCTATATTCTCGACTGAGTGATAAGCAAGCAAAGCCTTGAAGTCGTGTTGGCAAAGAGCGTATAAAACACCAAATAGTGAGCTAGCTGCACCAAGAGCGAGTATAGTAAGTCCAAAATATGTGCTAAGCGGCAAGTAAAGTGTAAATTTAACTAGTGTAAATAGAGCAACTTTGATCATAACGCCTGACATAAGTGCTGAAACGTTTGATGGTGCTGCTGGGTGAGCTTGTGGAAGCCAAACGTGAAATGGCCACATACCAGCTTTACTACCAAAGCCAACCAAAAATAGTGCAAATACAGCAGCAGAAGCACCAAATGGCATCTTAACACCCATAAATGCGCTAAAGTCAAAGCTTCCTGCGTAGTAAGCAGTGATAAGCAAACCACAGGTGATACAAAATGCACCGATTTGTGCGATGCCAAGATATACCATAACTGCTTTAAGTGTATTTTTGCCATCATTTACTATGATAAGGAACGATGAGATAAGAGTCATAAGCTCCCATAAAACAACAAAGCAAAATACATTATCAGCGCTAATTACTAGAAGCATTGAAAGGATGAATGTATTAAACAAACATGCAAACACGCCAACATTTGCTTTTTTGATGTACTCATCTGCATAGCTCATACCATAAACGCTACTTGCAAATCCGATGAAAACAACAACAAAGCTAAAGAAATTTCCAAGTGGATTTAGCGCAAATTTTGGCGAATACAAAAAGCCATCCATAAGAGCAAAGCTATCGCTTACTCCCATATTTACAACAAAGTGACACATCGCATAAAAGCAGCTTAAAGCACTTAGACCAAAACCAACCTTTACAGCGGCCTTTGGAGCACAATAAAGCAAGATGCTAACGACAGCACTTACAAGAAATAGCATATAAACCGTAGTCATCTTATGCTCCTTGTCCGTTTAAAATTTTAGTAGCAAATTTATTCGCTGCTTCATAATCTATCCTCTTGCCAAGTTTATGTTTGCCCTCTTCTGGATCAATCATAACAAGAGCACTTGTCGGGCAGACATCAACGCAAGCTGGTCCGTTCTCACGACCAAAGCACATATCGCATTTAACAGCGATATTTTTTGCGCCTGATTGTGACTCTATCTCAAGGTTGTACTTTGGCTCGATAGCGTAATTTACTGAAGGCATAAGCTCTGCACTTGAGCTTATCGCACCGTAAGGGCAAGCGATCGTGCACATCTTACAGCCTATACAAATTTCCTCGTGAAGCTCGATGCAATTATCATTAAATCGTAATGCTCCAGTTGGACACACATTCGCACAAGGACCATCGTCGCATTGTCTGCACTGAGTTGGCATAACGCCAGTAGCTTCTCTTAGCACACTTAGCCTTGCACGTGACAGCTTGCCGCGTTCATAAGCGCTCTTAAAACATGCAGCCATGCAGGTTGCACATCCTATACAGCGTTTATAATCGGCAATCACAAATTTATGTTTTTTCATAAATTCCTCCCATTAAACAAGGCTAAACTGCCCTGCTCACTTTTAAAGTGATGGTTAGTCACCAAAATAGAGATAGTTAAATTTTTATTTAACATCTCAAACGCTCCTTCCTAATTTTTGTAATAATTCTATAACTTACAATGAATAAATTCCGTCATCTATCTGACAAATTTTGTATTTTTAGAATTAAATTTTTATTTTATATACTTTTAAGATTATCTATTTAATATCGATTTTTAGGTATGTTTATTTGCTAAAGGATAATATTTATTAATAAAATTTTCCTATAAAGAGTAAAAATATCTTAATTAAGTTAAAATTTACAAGTTAATTATTTAAGCTCGGGTTAATTAAATAAAACTGAAATTTAAAAATCTAAAATATAATACGGCCTTTAAATTTAAAGGCTTTTTATGGAAATTTTTATAGTTATAGTTTTGCTTATTGTTGCAGTTTTTATTTTTATGAAATTTGTCCCTGTTTTTGGTGGCGCGCCAGATATTAAAAGCCAAAAGCTGATAAAGGCTTCGCCAAATTTCAACGGCAAAGTTTTTATAAATTTAGAACCAACGATTGATATGGTAAAAAATAATCCACAAGCATCTATGTTAAATTATATTCCGCAAGCGCTCTTTCCACCAAAAGGTAAGCTACCAACTAAGCCTTTGCCAAATTTAAAATTTGACGCAAATGCCTTGAAAAACGGCGAGTTTATCTGGCTAGGGCACGTTAGCCTCATATGCAACCTTGATGACAAAACCATCGTCACAGATCCAGTTTTGCACCGAGCATTTCCACTGCCAATTGGCGGTAAGCCCTTTACCTACGAGCATGCTATCACCGCTAGCGACTACCCAGATGCGATCGACATCGCCCTCATCTCGCACGATCACTACGATCATCTTGATCACAAAACGATCCTTGAGCTAAAGGATAGAATTTGCAAATTTCTAGTTCCACTTGGCGTAAAAGCTCACCTTGTAAAATGGGGCGTTGATGAGTCTAAAATTTATGAGTTTGACTGGTTTGGTGATCAAAAAATAGGAAATTTAAACTTCACGTTTTGTCCTTCAAGGCACTTTAGTGGGCGCACATTTAAAAGAAATACGACGCTTTGGGGTGGCTGGGCGGTTGAAGAGGCTGGCTTTAGCTTTTATTTTAGCGGAGATGGCGGATACGGCAAGCATTTTAAGATGATAAATGAGAAATTTGGCGCCTTTGGTCTAGTTTTTATCGAAAATGGTGCTTACAGCGATGGCTGGCCTTACGTGCATATGAAGCCAGAGGAGTCAGCGCAAGCACTAAAAGATCTTGGTGCAAGGCTTGGTGTGCCGGTGCACTGGGGCAAATTTGATCTATCTTATCATGCTTGGGATGAGCCGATCAAGCGTTTTGAAAAGGCAGCGACAAAACTTGAGCTAAACTACGCAACGCCGATGATCGGAGAAGTTTTCACTATCCAAAATCCGCCTAGAAAAAAGTGGTGGGAGAAAATTTAGGAATAAAATTTGCTCTAAATTTTAAAATCCAAAAGGAAATGCTGATGAAAATTTCTGAAAATTTAGCAAATCTAAAAAATGTCATCAATAAAGCTGCAAAAAGTGACCTTGATATGAGCGCAACTGGAAGCTTTTTACAAAATTTAGAAAAAGCAAACAAAGAGACTGAAAAAATTTATAAACAGCTAGAAAAAGAGCTAAAAAGCGATGCGCAAATGTTTAAACAATTTGACTTCATGCAGATGATAACAAAGCTTCAATACGGCAACCTAAAGCCAAATGAACGTGAAAAACTGCTCAATAAAATGAGCAAGATCGCCAAGGAAATTTAATTTTAAATAGGCTTGATGCGGAGCTAAATTTTGCTATTTCTGTGAAATTTGGTGGGTTTTAGTGAGTGATTTGCTTAAAATAAATTTATTTAAATAGCAACCGTTAAAACTCAGATATATTTCTATTTTCTACCGAAATGCTTACGTGGCAGTAATAGTATGCTGCTATTTTTAGAATCTTAGACAAATTTAAAATTTCATAAACGAGTAATTTCGGCTTTGATTTTAGTGGCAAGCCTTGCGGGACCTAAAATCAATAGTCAAATTCTTGCAAGTGAATGAAAGTTTAAAATTTGTAAAGCATATAGACCATATAACTCCTATTCTTTTATTAAGGGAGAAGGGAGCTTAAATTACGGTCTGCTTGCAGTTGCGAGCTAGCAAAGCAAAAGAACTCCCTTCTCCCTTAACAATCCCTCTTCCCTGACACGTTCAAAGGGCATGCTCTAGTGCTAGAGCACTGCATGCAGTTTTGTTAATTTCAATCAAACTTTAATGAGTAATTTCGGTTCTAAAATTTGAGCTAAGCGGTAAGTGAAGCCAGATTTTAGTAGTCGGCTCTTACGAGTGAATGAAAGTTTAAAATTTGCAAGACTGCTTGATTAAATTTTGTAAAAGAATAAATTTAAAGAATACCTATTTATATATGTAAATTTACCAGAGAGGATTTAAGAGCCAAAGAGGCTCTTAAATTTTAGTGTAGTTCGCTCCAAACTTTGCGTTTCCAAAGCCAAGCAAAAATTCCTAATATAAAGAAGTAGATCATGACATAAAGCCCTGTGCTCTCGCGCTCAGCCTTCTTCTTGTCACCTACTTTTTGGATATAAGCTACCACATCGTCTTCAGCGGCTTTATTTAAACCAACTCTTGGCATTGCAGTACCTGGTAGCATCTTTTGAGTATCGTTTATAAATTTATGTAAATACTCATCGCCTTTTGAACGAATCATCATCGATAGATCAGGTGGGTTTGAGCCCATATAAGCAGCAAGGCTTACTTTGTTGCTAAATGCATATTTTTTGTCATATTTTATATCATGACATCTTTGACATGCATCAGCGAAAACCTTTTCTTCAGTGATCTTATTATTTGCCTTTTCATAATCAGCAGATACCTTTTTCAAATAAGCTACTATATCGGCAGTCTCAGCATTTATATCGCCACCAGCACCCATAAATGCGGTCATCGGAAATGGATGCTCGTCGTTAAATTTATGAGTTAGCTTTAAAGCCATATTTGGATTTTTAATGAGTGCAGCTAAGAATTTATCGTCATAAATTTTACCAGCGGTACTAAGATCTGGTGGCACTACACCAAAGCTTTGACTAGCTGTCTCAGCATCCATACCAGCTGGCATACCTGCTGCTTCTATACCGTGGCATCCTGTACATCCTGCTGCTACAAAAGTATCAGCACCCTTTGTGGCGTCACCTTTTGTAAGGTCGATAGAGTTAATGTCATTCCAAAATGCTGTATAGTCATCAAGAATTTTTTGTGCTACTTCTACATCTTTTGTAGCCGTGTCTATACTTGCCTTATTTCCGCTAGCCTTAGCAGTCTCAAGAGCTGCCTTTTTTTGCTCTAAAAAGTGCTTTGCATAGTCAGTATCTTCTTTTGAAAAGTTATACTCAGCATTTGCAGTATGAGGATGAAGTTTTGTATGAGCATAAGGCTCGATACCCCAATATAAAACACCTGAAAGAATAACAACAATGGCAAAAATTTTAAGCTCTTTCATAATTAGCCCCTCTTTCTTTCAAGTATTGTTATAACTGGCAACGCAATTATAAATAAGAACAAGAATAGCAATGATGAATAAAACCCTATCCAGTCATTATAACCACCTGTTGGGAGCTTACCATATATAGATAAAACGATAAGATCAACAACTAAGACCCAAAACCATATAAAAAATAGTGGTCTTTTGTGAGCTGGAGCCACAAGGTCACTTCTATCAAAAAGCGGTATAAGCATAAACGCAACACCTGCAAATGCAAATGCGATAAGACCAATGTTATAAGCAGAAATTCCAGCTATATCAAAGAAGAAGCCACGTAAAATTTCATATTGCCACAAGAAATACCACTCTGGATAGATATGTGGTGGGGTTTTTAGTGGATTTGCTGGCTCAAAGTTAATAGGATCCATTGCAAAATTGAAGTGATAGCAAACGAGGTAGATGACAAATATCATAAAGAATGATACATACATAAAGTCTTTTGCTAAAAATCCTGGCCAAAATGGTATAACTTTAGATTTCGCTCTATCGCCGTGTAGATATTCTTGTGCCTCTACTTCAAAATCTATATCTTCGCTTGTTAGGTTATTAACGTGTGGAACTCTTAAAGAGTAGAAGTGAATAACCAAAACAGCTATCGTTACAAGTGGCAATAAACAAACATGAAGCATAAAAAATCTAGTAAGCGTTGAGTCACCAACTGCGTAATCGCCTCTAATCCACTCAACTAAAGCATCGCCAATAACTGGCACACCGCCAAAAAGCTGAGTGATAACAGTTGCCGCCCAGTAACTCATCTGTCCCCATGGGAGCATATAACCACTAAATGCCTCTGCTGAAAAACAGATAAATAGTACCATACCACTTATCCAAATGACTTCTCTGCCTCTTTTGTATGAACCATAGTAAAGTCCAGTAAGCAAGTGAATATACATAATAAGAAATATCGTAGAAGCTGAAACTGCGTGAATGTGACGCCAAAGCCAGCCATACTCAACCTCTTGCATGATAGTATAATTTACACTATCAAATGCTAAATTTACATCTGGTTTGTAATACATTAAAAGTAAAAAACCAGTAACGATTAAGAGCATAAAAAGCGTTGTTAAAATAACGCCCATTGCCCAAAGGAAATTTATATTTTTTGGAATCCAGTATTCGCTAACTAGAACCTTTATAAGTTTTGTAAAAGCTAGGCGTTGATCAAGCCAGTCAATAACGCCAGTTGATTTATGAGCTAAAGACATTGCTATCCTCCTAAGCTTTTGCTACTAATTTTTCGTATTCTGGGCTTGTTTCGCCTAGAACTAGCTTGGTTCCATCAATCTTAAATGGTGGTATATCAAGTGGTCTTGGAGGAGGTCCGTATGTTTGCATTCCGTCGGCGTTAAATTCGCCGCCATGACAGGCACATACAAACATTTGTTTGCTTGCTTTATACTCAGGTATACAGCCAAGATGCGTGCAAAGTCCGATAAGAACTACGTATCTAGCATCCCCTACGACAACATCTCTTTTGTCATTTTTAGCCATATCAGGACTTTTTTTGAGGATGAAAATAGGCTTTTTACGCCATTCAACCTGCCTCATTTCTCCATCTTTGATCGGACTTAGATCAACTGTTGTGAAACCAGCAGCTTTTACACTTGGAAGCGGATCCCAAGTCTTTTTAACAGCCACTAGTGACATAGCGCCGCCGACAGCTGCCACAGCACCAAACGCAAGGCCGATAAAGCTACGTCTTTCTTGCTTTACTGACATTAAATTCCTTTCTATAAATAAATTCTTAACGATTATACTCTCAAAAAATTAAAAAAGTATAATTTCTAAATATAATCTGCAAAAATAATGTTAATTTTAGCTTAAACGTAAATCTTGATTTTAAGATAAAAATTTTAAGCTTTATGACTTTTTGAACTAAACCAAAAATCAAAATCAGCCAAGCCTTTTCTCATTCATCTTTATATAAATATGTAAGATATCAATCGCAGCTGGCGTGATACCTGAAATTTCACTCGCAGCAAAAAGCGTAGGCGGTGCAAATTTCTCAAGCTTTTCTACCACTTCATTACTAAGGCCACTAACACTTCTAAAGTCAAAATTTTCAGGAATTTTCACATCCATCATATCTTTCATTTTTTCTATTTGATTTTTTTGCTCATTTATGTAGTGCTGATATTTACACTCGGTTAAAATTTGATCCACACTCACATCATCTAAATTTACAAATTTCCGATCAAGCTTTCTTAGTTTCTCAGCCGTAAAGCTTTTGCGTGCAACAATCTTTTGAAGGCTCACATTTTGGCTTATTGGCTCTTCATCAAGACTAGCTAAAAGCTCTAAATTTTGCTTGCTCGGCGTAATTTGAGTATTGTTGAGGTATGCAAGTCCATCTTTTAAATTTTGCCTGATAGCTTCAATTTCATTAAAAGTCTCGTCATCAATAAGTCCAAGCTCATGGCCATATCCGCCAAGCCTTAAAATGGCATTTTCCTCACGCAAAAGCAAGCGGTACTCCGCCCTACTCGTAAACATCCTATATGGCTCTTTTGTCCCTTTTGTCACAAGATCATCTATCAAAACGCCAATATACGCCTCATCACGGCGCAAAACAAGCGGCTCTTTGTTATCAAGCGAAAGCGCTGCATTTATACCAGCCATTAGCCCTTGAGCGCCCGCCTCTTCGTATCCAGTCGTACCGTTTATCTGCCCAGCCAGATAAAGCCCTTTTACTTTTTTAGTCTCCAAACTATGTTTTAGCTGTGTTGGCTCAACGTAGTCATATTCGATAGCGTATCCATGCCTTACGATTTTTGCGTTTTCAAAGCCCTTTACGGAGCGTAACATCTGCACTTGCACCTCATAAGGTAGGCTCGTTGAAAAGCCGTTTATGTAGTACTCTGTAGCTTCAAATGTTTGAGGCTCTATAAAAAGATGGTGTCTGTCGCGGTCGCCAAAGCGGTTTATCTTATCCTCGATACTTGGACAATATCTTGGTCCTATACCCTCGATCTGGCCTGTAAAAAGTGGCGCTTTGTCGAAATTTGAGCGAATTATTTCATGCGTGGTTTCATTTGTATAGGCGATGTAGCAAGGTAGCTGTGTTGGTGAGAAATTTTTAGTTCTAAAGCTAAATGCAACTGGCTTTGCGTCGCCATCTTGCTTCTCTAAAATTTCAAAATTTATCGTTTTTGCATCGATCCTTGGACATGTTCCGGTTTTTAGCCTGCCTAAATTTAGCCCAAGCTCTCTTAGACTGCCGCTTAGATCCTTTGCGCTTAGCTCGCCCACACGGCCAGCTTCTAGTTTGTTAAATCCAACATGGATTAGCCCATTTAAAAATGTGCCAGTGGTGATTATCACCTTTTTTGCATTATAGATGTTATTTAGGTGGGTTTTAACGCCCGTTACTTCGCCATTTTCGCTTAAAATTTCAGTGGCGATCTCTTGAGAAATTTCTAAATTTGGAGTGTTTAAAAGCAAATTTCTCATATAAACGCGGTATCTATCCATATCTATCTGAGCGCGGCTACCACGTACTGCTGGGCCTTTGCTCTCATTTAGCACGCGAAACTGGATGCCAACAGCGTCAGTTGTAAGCCCCATTTGACCACCAAGCGCGTCGATCTCTTTTACAAGATGCCCCTTTGCAAGGCCTCCGATGGCTGGATTACAGCTTGCAGCGCCTATTTGCTCGGCTAAGATCGTGATAAGTAAAGTTTGCTTGCCCATTCTAGCAGCCGCAAGACTTGCCTCAATGCCTGCATGTCCGCCGCCAACGACGATTATTTCATAGTTCATGATAAAATTTTCCTAATTTTTTGATTGCGTGATTTTATCCAAAAGCATATAAAATTTAAATTTTTTAAAAATTTTTATTGCCAAATTTAATGTAGAGTTTTTTATTAATAATATTTTAAATATTTTGCTGTTAGATTTACAAAATTTTTAAAATCACAAAGGTATTTCTATGATGAGTTTATTAAAAGTTGCTGGCTTTTTGCCCTACCTTGCAATCGCATTTTTAAATGCAAGCGTCGATCTGGCACATAAAATCACTATACAAAATGTTCTTTTAAAAACATACGATGGTGACATACTTTTTATATTAACAGCAGTTATAAATGCAATGATTTTATTTCCTTTTATATTTTTATTCTCGCCGTCAAGCTTTATAAATGATAAATTCTCAAAGACAAAAGTCATAAGAATTTGTGCTATTTTTGGCCTTATTATTAGTGTTGCAGTACTTTTTAGCTATCTTGCGGGCGCTTTTGGTGTAGCCTTTGCTCTGACGCTCATCCTAGCAGCCCAAAGTGCGATCTACTCGCCTGCAAAATACGGCATCATCAAAGCTCTCGTCGGCCCTGAGCGCCTTGGTACCGCAAACGGTATCATCCAAGCACTAACCATCGTTGCCATCTTATCAAGCTCATTTTTATTTTCATTTATATTTGAAAATTTATACATCCAAGGCGAAAACTCAGAAGAAATTTTAAAAAGCGTCTATCCTATCGGTATCTTTTTAGTGGTCTTTAGCGCGCTTGAGGCATTTTTCGCCTACAAGCTACCATACATCAGCGAAACAAACGAAGAAAACGACACATTTGACCTTAAAAGATACATTAGCCTTAGCTATTTAAGAGAAAATTTAAAAGAAGTAAGGTCAGATAAAAATATCTGGCTAAGTATCGCTGGGCTTAGTATATTTTGGGGAATTTCTCAGATCATCATCGCAGCTTTCCCAGCTCATTACAAAGCCGTTTTTAACGACGACAGCTCGCTAGCGGTGCAAGCAATTCTAGCAGCAAGCGCCATAGGCATCGCATTTGGCTCATACGTGGCTGGCTCTATGTCAAAGCTTCACATCGAGCTTGGTATCGTGCCGATGGGTGCTATTGGTATATTTTTTTCGCTTTTATTTTTCGCATTTGGCTCAAATATCGGCGTAGTGAGCCTTAGCTCATTTGCATTTGGCTTTTTTGGTGGAATTTTTATAGTGCCGCTAAATGCGATGATCCAGTACTTTGCCCCGCAAAAGACCACCGGCAAGATAATGGCGGCAAATAACTTCTTACAAAACGTCTCAATGCTGCTATTTCTAGCTATTGGCATAGGCTTAGTATATTTTAAAATTTCAACCACCGGGCTCTTTGTCTTTACAGCGCTTGTTTGCTTAATTGGCAGCTTCTACGCCATTTTGCAGCTTCCGCACCTTTTTACAAGGCTACTTTTACTACCATTTTTAAAGACAAAGTACCGCTTTTTTGTAGAAGGCCTTCAAAATTTACCACAAAGTGGCGGCGCACTACTTCTTGGCAATCACATCAGCTGGATCGACTGGCTCGTGCTTCAAGCTGCAAGCCCGAGGGGTATAAGATTTGTCATGTATAGAACGATCTATAACAAATGGTATCTAAAGCAAATTTTTAAATTTTTTAAGGTGATCCCAATAGGTGCAGGGGCAAGCAAAGAGTCGATCGAGCTAGTTAGAGAGTGCCTAAAAAATGGCGAAGTGGTCGCACTTTTCCCAGAGGGTCACATCAGCTACAACGGCCAGATAAATGAGTTTCAAAAGGGCTTTGAGCTTATCATCAGAGATCTAGAAGAAATTTGCATCGTGCCATTTTATCTTCGCGGCCTTTGGGGCTCGAGCTTTTCAAGAGCTAGTAAATTTTACAAAGACCTCACTTCTAAAAACGGCAGACGCGACATCATCGTCGCCTTTGGCAAACCAATAACCACATTTATAAACGCTGCAAAGATGAAGCAAAAGGTGCTTGAGCTTAGCTTTTCATCGTGGGAGAGCTTCATCTCAAGGCAAAAACCACTAACGAGCGAGTGGCTAAACAACGCAAAAGAAAGTAAATTTAAAGAGTGCGTGAGCGACAGCACTGGGCTAAATTTAAGCAACTTGAAATTTATAACAGCTGTTTTAGTCTTTATCAAAATTTTAAAACGCGAGCTAAAAGATGAGAAAAATATAGGCATCTTGCTACCTAGCTCAAGCATCGCAGCTATCGTCAATATGGCGCTTCTTGCCATGGGCAAAGTAAGCGTAAATTTAAACTATACGTTAAATGAGACCTCGCTAAATCACGCCCTAAGAAAGGCAAATATAAACACAGTCATAACCTCTAGCAAATTTCTTGAAAAGCTCGCACTTAAGGGATTTGATCTAAAAGATGCGATGAGCGAAAAGGCTAAATTTGCAGAAGATCTCTCAGCCAGCGTCTCAAAAAAAGAGAAATTTTTAGCGCTTTTAACCGCGTTTTTTGCTCCAGTTTGGCTTATTAAGCTTTGCTATTTTAAGCGTGTAAGCTTAGAGGATACAGCTACTATTTTATTTAGTAGTGGCAGCGAAGGCGAGCCAAAAGGCATCGAGCTAAGCCATAAAAATTTACTTGCAAACATTAAGCAAATAAGCGAACTTCTAAATTTCAAAAAAGATGACGTGATCTTAAACTCACTCCCTGTATTTCACTCATTTGGCCTAACAGTCACCACGCTCATGCCACTTTGCGAGGGCATAAAAATGGTAAGCGTGCCTGACCCAACAGATGGAGCAACTATCGGCAAAATGGCCGCAAGACACAGCGCTAGCATCATCTTTGGCACCTCAACGTTCTTTAGGCTCTACACAAGAAATAAAAAGCTTCATCCGCTAATGTTTCAAAGTGCCAGAATGGTCGTAGCTGGGGCGGAGAAGCTAAAACCTGAGATAAAAGATGAGTTTAGGCTCAAATTTGGCATAGAAATTTATGAAGGATACGGCGCAACCGAAACGGCACCGGTGGCTGCTGTAAATATGCCAAATATCCTAGAAAAAGAGAGTCTAAAAGAGCTTACATTTAATAGACCTGGCAGCGTTGGCATGCCTCTGCCTGGCACTATCATAAAAATAATCGACCCAGAAACTCTTGAAGAGCTTGAAACTGGCGAGGACGGACTCATCGTCATCGGCGGATCGCAAGTGATGAAAGGCTATCTAAACGACGAAGCTAAAACAAACGATGTCATCACGCACATTGATGGCGTAAGATACTATAAAACTGGCGACAAAGGTCACATCGATGAAAACGGCTTTGTATTTATCGTCGATAGATACTCAAGATTTGCCAAGATCGGTGGCGAGATGATAAGCCTTGGAAGCGTCGAAGAAGAGCTTGCAAAGGTGCTTGGGGGCGACGCCATCTTTAGCAGTGCAAATGTACCAGATAGCAAAAAGGGTGAAGCGATAGCACTTTTAGTAAAAAGTGGCACAGAGCCCAAAAATTTAGAGCAAATTTTAAAAGAGAGCAGCCTAGCTCCGATAATGATGCCAAGCTATATCTTCATCGTTGATGATATACCAACGCTTGCAAGCGGCAAGGTTGATTTTAAGGGGGTAAAAGCTCTAGCAGTCTCACTTCTAGCGGAGTGAGGCACCGCCCTCTTTCTTTGTGACAAAATACTACCCAGGTTGCAGTTGCGACTGATATTTGCATAAATCTTAAAATTTTTTTGCAAAGAGTTTTGTATAAAAATTTCTATTGCTTTTTAAATTTGGTGCAATTCGTGCGATTGTTTGCTAAATTCTGCCTTTACAGAATTTTACTGGCAGATCATAAAAGATGATGCTATACAAATAGTGAACAAATGGGCTATAACGTAGAAAAAGGTAACAAAGTGCTGCTAATTAAGATAAATTTTGCCCTAAATGAGCTTAACAAAGAAGGAGCTTTAAGCGAAATTTCGCTTAAATACTTCGGCAAAGACATTTCTAAATAAGGAGAATCAATGAATTTTAAGCCCATTTTTGGCTTGATCGCAGGTGCTTTTTTAGCTTTAAATTTAAATGCTTCAACTATCAAAAAAGGCGAACTTATCGTCGCAACTGAAGGTACTTACTCACCTTACTCATTTTATGATGAAAAGGGCGAGCTAGTAGGATATGACGTAGATATTGCAAGAGCAGTAGCACAAAAGCTAAATTTAAAAGTCGAGTTTCTAACAGCTCCTTGGGATGCGATGCTAGCAGCATTTGACGCTGGCAAAGCAGATGTTGTTTTTAACCAAGTTAGCATAAACGAAGATAGAAAGAAAAAGTATGGTATGAGCGTGCCTTACACTATGCCATATCCGGTAATTGTCGTGCATAAAGACAATAACGACATCAAAAGTTTTGCTGATCTAAAAGGCAAAAAGAGCGTGCACTCTGCGACTAGCAACTGGGCGGCGATAGCCGAGAAAAACGGCGCAACAGTGGTCGTAGCTGATGGCTTTAGCAAAGGCGTGGAGCTTATCATCTCAAAAAGAGCTGATGATACGATAAACGATAACGTTACATTTTTTGACTACATTAAACAACGCCCAAATGCACCACTAAAAATCGCATACACAAGCAACGAGCCGATGCCAACAGCTGCAATCGTTAAAAAAGGCAACACTGAGCTACTAGAAGCGATAAACAAAGCACTTGATGAGCTAAAAGCCGAGGGTAAGATAAGCGAAATTTCGATGAAATATTTTGGAAAAGATATTTCAAAATAAAGGACCAAAATGAAATTTACAAATTTATTAAAAATAGTAGCAGTGCTTGCAATAGCTCTAAATTTACAGGCAAAAACTATAAAAGATGGCGTGCTAATAGTAGCAACTGAAGGCACTTACGCGCCTTTTACATTTTATAATGACAAAAATGAGCTAGTAGGATACGATGTAGATATCGCAAAAGCAGTAGCACAAAAGCTAAATTTAAAAGTTGAGTTTCTAACAGCTCCTTGGGACGCGATGCTAGCGGCATTTGACGCGGGCAAGGCAGACGTTGTATTTAATCAAGTAAGCATAACTGATGAGAGAAAGAAAAAATATGCTTTTTCAGTGCCTTATACTGTAACATTTGGTGCCATCATCACTAGAAAAGATAATAACGACATAAAAAGTTTTGCTGATCTAAAAGGCAAAAGAAATGCCGACTCAGCTACGAGCAACTGGGCGAAAGTCGCTGTAAAATACGGTGCTGAACACGTCGTAACAGATAATTTTGCTAAAAGCATGGAGCTTCTTATATCAAGACGTGTAGATGCTGTTGTAAGAGATAACATCGTATTTTACGACTTCATAAAAGAGCGTCCAAACGCACCTGTGAAGATAGCTGCCTCACTTGACGAGAAAGACTACACAGCAGCAGCTGTCAAAAGAGACAACGCCGAACTTGCAGAGCAAATTTCAAATGCACTAAACGAACTTTCAAAAGAGGGAAAACTAGAAGCCATCTCAAAAAGCTACTTTGGCAAAGACGTCTCAAAATAAATTTATAAACCAACAAGGCAAAAATGGAAAATTTAGATAGAGTGATCGAGCTTGTTTCAAGCTCGACGCTACCGATGATCATCGCACTTTTAAAAGTGACGATCCCACTTACTTTGCTCTCGTTTTCGCTAGGGCTTGTCATCGCCATTATCACAGCAGTAGCAAGGCTTTCAAATATAAAAATTTTAAAATTTATATTTGCCACCTATGTTTGGATATTTCGTGGCACGCCGCTTCTTGTGCAGCTTTTCATCGTATTTTACGGACTTCCTAGCCTCGGCGTTACGCTTGATACTTGGAGTGCGGCGACTATCGCATTTAGCCTAAACGTGGGCGCTTATGCGTCTGAGTCTGTAAGGGCTGCCATACTTTCTGTGCCAAAAGGTCAGTGGGAGGCTGCCACATCGCTTGGCATGACGCACTATCAAATTTTAAAGCGCATCATCGCGCCTCAAGCGGTGAGGATCTCGTTGCCACCGCTTTCTAACACATTTATAGGCCTTGTTAAAGATACTTCACTAGCAGCTTCTATAACGATGGTAGATATGTTTATGGTCGCTCAAAGGATCGCAGCAAGGACCTTTGAGCCACTCATCCTCTACATCCTAGCAGCGCTCATCTATCTAGTGGTTTGCACACTCTTAACCTATCTTCAATCAAGGCTTGAAAAAGCTGTCTCAAGGTATGTCTAATGGCTATAAATTTTAAAAATATAAGCAAATCTTACGGCGATCATTTGGTGCTAGATAACATAAACACAAGCTTTAAAGAGGGGCAAACAACTGTGATAGTTGGCTCATCTGGTTGTGGCAAATCAACACTTCTTAGATGCATAAATTTACTTGAGATCCCACAAAGTGGCACTTTAGAGGTAGATGATAGGAGTGTAAATTTTAAAGAGAAGCTTAGCTCAAAAGAGCTTTTAGAAATTCGAAAAAAAACAGGCATGGTCTTTCAAAGCTTCAACCTCTTCCCACACCTAACAGCACTTCAAAATGTCACTGAAGCTCCGATCTACATTCAAAAAAAAGATAAAAACGAAGCGATAAAAGAGGCAAAAGATCTTTTAGCCAAAGTGGGGCTTAGCCACAAAGAAGATACCTATCCAAACAGGCTCTCTGGCGGTCAAGCACAGCGTGTAGCCATCGCTAGAGCACTGGCCGTAAATCCATACTTTTTGCTACTTGACGAGCCTACAAGCGCGCTTGACCCAGAGCTTGAGGCTGAAGTTTTAAAAGTCATCTTATCTCTTGCAAAAGAGAAAAAGTCTATGATCATTGTCACTCATAATATGAATTTTGCTAGAAAGATAGCTGATAGAATTTTGTTTTTAGATAAAGGTGTGATCGCATTTGATGGCTTGGTAGATGAGTTTTTTAACAGCCAAAACGAAAGAATAAAAAGCTTCATCTCAGCTATGGATATATGAAAATTTTAGCTAGAAAATCTAGCTAAAATTACATTAAGCAAAATGAGGCTTTATCTGCTCTATCCAAGCTGAAATTCTACCCTCAGTTTTATCACTTTGGTTATCAGCATCAAGCGCTAGGCCTACAAATTTTCCATTTCTTACAGCATCAGAGCCATCAAATGTATAGCCATCAGTGCTAACCTCACCAACTACCTTTGCGCCAGCTTTTACGACCTCATCATAAAGCTTTGCCATGCCGTTACAGTATTCATCAGAGTAGCTCTCGCTATCACCCATGCCAAAAACAGCGACTGTTTTTCCGCTTAGATTTAACGCTTTAAAGTCAAACGCGTCCCAGTCATCTTGAAGATCACCACTACCCCAGGTTGATGTACCAAGGATGAGCTTATCAAAGCTATTTATCTTCGCTGCGTCTACATCAGCAACGTTTAAAAGCTCATTTTCAAGGCCCAAACCCTCACTTATAAGCTTTGCTGCATCTTCGGTATTTCCCATGCTGCTTCCATAAACTATACCTATCATTTTTATCCTTTTTAAAAAATTTTACTAATAATCGTATAAGGCACAAGCTTAATCAAACCTCTCGCATAACAGTGCCTAACCTCAACGTGTCGCCTAAATTCCTCATTTCTAGGAAAAACAATATAAACCATCTCGCACTCGTGACCAAGCACACCGACAGCTCTATCTATATCGTCGTTTAAATTTCTCATATCATCAAAGCTCACTTTTTTAAAGCTTGGCATGACGCTGAGCAAATTTTTACCATCTTTTTTAACCGAAATGACACCACCATTTAGCACGACCTCTTTATCTTGATGGCGGAGGCGTATTTTATCATAAACAAATTGACAAAACATCTGTGCCGCATCGATACAAAACTCAAATTTCCCACTTACATAAAGCATTTTTATCATCTTTGCAGCTGCCATTTTTGGCTCTTTTGCTATAAATTTGATCTTTGAAAAGTCGCCTTTTAAATAAGCATTTATGATGATATTTGATGAAATACAAAAGCGATCTGCTGGCTTAAAATTTAGACATTTTTCATAAAGTAGGAAATTTACCCTAGCCTCAAAAATTTCTTTGAAATTTAGAAATTTAGCGTAAGAAAGTGGTATTTTTAGCTCACTTTCTACGCCAGAATTATAAAGTGCAATAAAAATTTTTGCACGTGAAAGCCTATCAAGCTTTGCAAAAATATTTGGAGTTATTTCGCCAATATCTGATAAAAGCCCGAATCTCATTGATTATTCTTTGCATCCAAATTCCTTATCTAGCCCAAAGACCTTGCAGTACTCGCAAAATACGCAGCTAACGCTTCTTTTTGCACAAACAATTGGAATATTTCTCTTTTTTGCTTGAGTTTTAATAGTCTTCATAGTGTTGTGGTTTAAAAAACTAGTTAGCATCACCACACACTCGGTATCTTGAGGGATTGGCTTGCGATTTACACGGTTTTCATTTCTAGCATCCCAGTGTTCTATCTTCTCAGCTCCCAAATCATGTAAAACTGCCTTGATAGGCGTTATCTCATCTGCACCGATAACTAAAACTGACATAATAAGCTCCTAAAATTTATTCATTTTCTGATAATGATTATAAGGAAGCTTAACTAAAATTTTTCTTAGTTATGATACTTATTATCACTTATATGTAGAAATTTGTAACGTTTTACTTAGACATTTAAACATCTAAACTCTTTTAATCTTAGATACCGCAAACAAAAATATGATAAGTCCGCTTGCGGCAAAAAAACTACCGACATTACCGATATTTTGTTCGCCTAAATAAACTATCGTTTGATGCCCTATTAGCGTCCCTGCTCCGATACCTATGTTATAAATAGCCGAAAATATCGCCATTGCAGCGTCAGTAGCATTTGAGGCTAAATTTAGTACTTTTATTTGAAAACTCATGTTTACACCGGCTATACCAAGCCCCCAAATAAAGGCTAAAACTAGCATTAAAACTTCATTTTTAGCAATAAAATTTAACACAAGCAAGCAACATAAAATAAGCATGATAGAAATTGCTGAAAATGCATTTGGAATGAGCTTATAAAATTTAGAGAAAAGCAGGCTTGCAACTACGCCAGCAACACCAAATATAAGCAAGAATATTGTGATAAATTTCCCATCAAAGCCACTGATATCTTTTGCAAATGGCTCAATGTAGCTATAGGTGCTAAAATGCGCGCTTATGATAATTGCCGTTAGTAAAAATACGACCATTAAAAGGCCATTCCTTGCAAGTTCTGGTAAGCTTTTAAGTGAGCCTGAGTTTTTACTTGGTAGAAGTGGCAAAATTTTATATAGCCAAGCTCCAACACCAACAGCAAAAATTCCGATCAGCCCAAAGGTCACACGCCAACCAAGTGCATCACCTAAAATTCTTCCAAGTGGCAGACCAAGTATCATCGCTAGCGATGTGCCAAGAGCTAGCAGTCCAAGAGCTTGCGAGCTTTTATTTATCGGAGCTAGCCTAACAGCAAGTGAAGCAGTGATAGCCCAAAAAATAGCATGAGCAATAGCTATCATCAACCGAGCAATAATTAAAATTTTAAAATTCCAAGCAAAGGCACAAAGCGTATGAGCTACAACAAATACGATAAAAACTTTTAAAAGAAGAGATCTTCTCTCTAAATTTGCAGTTAAAAGCATAAGCGGTAAAGAGAGTATCGTGACGCTCCACGCATAAATCGTGATGATAAGACCGGTATCGGCCGTGCTCATGTCAAAATCTTTTGCAATATCACTTAAAAGTGGCACTGGGACAAACTCAGTAGTGTTAAATATAAAAGCACAAAAAGCAAGAGCTATAACCCTTAAATAGGCTACCCTATGAACGCTTATCAAATTTTATCCTTAATTTTTTCATTAAGGTAATGGAATTTTGCTTAAAGTTAGTAATTTAAAAGGCAAAATTCTCGGAATTTATTAATGACATAGATTAATAGTATATTTTGGAAACTAGCTCTATAATAAAAGATTTTTAAAAATCGTAAGAAAATTTAAGGCGGAAAAATGGCTAAAATAATGAAAACTATGGACGGAAACGAGGCTGCGGCGCATGCGGCTTACGCATTTACGGAGGTTGCTGGCATCTACCCGATCACTCCTAGCTCGCCGATGGCTGATTACACCGATATGTGGGCGGCCCAGGGTAAGAAAAATTTATTCGGCATGCCCGTTAAAGTCGTCGAAATGCAAAGCGAAGGCGGGGCTGCGGGCACCGTGCACGGCTCGCTGCAAGTGGGTGCGCTAACTACGACATACACGGCTTCGCAAGGTCTTTTACTAAAAATCCCAAATATGTACAAGATCGCAGGCCAACTACTACCCGGCGTCATCCACGTGAGCGCGCGCTCTATCGCGGCCCAGGCGCTTTCTATCTTTGGCGATCATCAGGATATCTATGCCTGTCGGCAAACTGGCTTTGCTATGCTGGCAAGCGGCTCCGTGCAAGAGGTCATGGATATCGCGGGCGTCGCGCACCTAGCTGCGATCAAGGGTCGCGTGCCGTTTTTGCACTTTTTCGACGGATTTCGCACGAGCCACGAGATACAAAAGATCGAGGTGCTTGACTACGCTCACTTTGATAGACTGTTAGACCGCGAGGCGCTGCAAAAATTTAGAGACGAGGCGCTAAGCCCCGAGAGCCCTAAAACTCGCGGCACGGCGCAAAACGACGATATCTACTTCCAGACGCGCGAGCTAGCCAACCGCTACTACGACGCGGTGCCTGATATCGTGGCCGAGTATCTAAAAGAAATTTCAAAAATCACGGGACGCGATTATAGACCGTTTAATTATTACGGCGATCCGCACGCTACGCGCATCGTGGTCGCGATGGGCTCTGTTACGCAAACTCTAGAAGAAGTCGTCGATCACCTACGCGCAAAGGGCGAAAAAGTGGGCGTGCTAAAGATACATCTATACCGTCCGTTTAGCCTAAAATACCTCTTTGACGTGATGCCTGAAACAGTAGAAAAGATCGCCGTACTAGACCGCACGAAAGAGCCGGGAAGCCTGGGCGAGCCGCTATATCTGGACGTCAAGGCGGCGTTTTACGGACGCAAAAATCAGCCCGTGATCGTAGGCGGCCGCTACGGCCTAAGCTCAAAAGACGTCGATCCGGCTCAGATGCTAGCCGTCTTTGAAAATCTAAATTTAAGCGAACCCAAAAACGGCTTTACCGTCGGTATCGAGGACGACGTGACCTTCACCTCGCTAAAAGTCGGCGAGAAAATTTCGCTAAGCGACGCAAGCGTGAAAGAGTGCCTATTTTACGGCCTTGGCGCGGACGGTACCGTGGGAGCTAATAAAAACTCAATCAAAATCATCGGCGATAAAACCGATCTTTACGCGCAGGCGTATTTTGCCTACGACAGTAAAAAATCCGGCGGCTACACGCGCTCGCACCTGCGTTTCGGTAAAAACCCGATCCGCTCGACCTACCTCGTCTCAAATCCGCACTTCGTAGCCTGCTCGGTTGCGGCGTATCTTGAAATTTACGATGTGATAGACGGTATCCGCGAGGGCGGGACATTCCTGCTAAACTCGATCTGGGACGCCGAGCAGACGGTCGCTAAACTGCCGAATAAAGTAAAGAAAATTTTAGCCGCTAAAAAGGTAAATTTCTACATCATCAACGCCACTAAGCTAGCTCGCGAGATCGGGCTAAAAAACCGCACGAATACCATCATGCAGTCGGCGTTTTTTAAGCTAGCTGACATCATCCCGTTTGCCGACGCGCAAAAGTACATGAAAGAGTACGCGCACAAAGCCTATGCCAAAAAGGGCGAAGCGATCGTAGAGATGAACTACAAGGCTATAGACATGGGCGCGGACGGACTGGTTAAGGTTGCGATCGACCCTAGCTGGGCAAATTTGACGGATGACGCGAGCGCGGAGGAAAAATACGTCGGCGACGAATTTATAGAAAAAATCGTCAAGCCTATCAACGCCGCTAGGGGCGATAGCTTGCCTGTTTCGGCCTTTGTGGGCTTTGAAGACGGACACTTTAAATCAGGCACGACGGCCTACGAAAAACGCGGCATCGGCGTAATGGTGCCGAAGTGGATCGAGGAAAATTGCATCCAGTGCAACCAGTGCGCCTTCGTCTGCCCGCACGCGGTCATCAGGCCGTTTCTAATCGATGAAAACGAGCTCGCCGCCGCGCCGCAAACCGTACAAGATCACGTCCTAGACGCCAAAGGCAAAGAGGTAAAAGGGCTAAAATATAAAATCCAAGTTAGTCCGCTTGACTGCACCGGCTGCGAACTGTGCGCTCAAATTTGCCCGAGCAAGGAAAAATCGCTCGTCATGGTACCTCTAGCCGAGGAAATGGAGAAAAATGAGCAGGAAAACGCCGATTATTTGTTTAAAAAAGTAACCTACAAAGACGATCTAATGAGCAAAGAAAGCGTCAAGGGCGTGGGATTTGCTCAGCCGCTATTTGAGTTTCACGGCGCATGCCCGGGTTGCGGCGAGACGCCTTATATCGGGCTTGTCACGAGACTATTCGGCGACCGTATGATCGTGGCAAACGCGACTGGTTGTAGCTCGATCTACGGCGGTAGCGCGCCTTCGACGCCTTATACGACAAACAAAGAGGGCAAGGGTGTAGCGTGGGCGAATTCGCTGTTTGAGGATAATGCGGAGTTTGGCATGGGTATGAACGTCGCGGTAGAGACGCTTCGCCACCGCATCGAAGACGTGATGTTGCGCACCAAGGATGCCGCGCCAAATGCCCTAGCCGCGCTATACTCCGACTGGATCGCGCACAAAAACGACGGCGAGAAAACGACGCAAATCGCTAAAATTTTAACGCCGATTTTGGAGCAAAATTTAGACGTAGAGGGCGTAAAAGAAATTTTAGAGCTAAAAAGATACCTCGTCAAAAAATCCCAGTGGATCATCGGCGGCGACGGCTGGGCCTACGACATCGGCTTTGGCGGTCTTGATCACGTACTAGCTAGCGGCGAGAACGTAAACGTGCTCGTACTTGACACCGAAGTCTACTCAAACACCGGCGGTCAAAGCTCAAAATCAAGCCGCGCAGGCTCCATAGCGCAGTTTACGGCCTCCGGTAAACCGATGCAGAAAAAAGACCTAGGCTATATCGCGATGACCTACGGAAATATCTTCGTAGCGCAGATCAACTCAAACGCGAGCCAGGCAAACACGATAAAAGCCATCGCCGCAGCCGAGGCCTACGACGGACCTAGCCTCGTGATAGCGTATTCGCCGTGCATCGCGCACGGTATAAAAGGCGGTATGGCCTACTCCGGAGGTCAAGGCGAGCTAGCGACCAAGTGCGGCTACTGGCCGACCTACGTCTACGATCCGCACCTAATCAAAGAGGGCAAAAATCCGCTCAAAATGACCTCAAAAGAGCCGGACTGGTCGCTTTACGAGGAGTTTTTGCTAAACGAAGTTCGCTACAATTCGCTTAAGAAAACTAACCCGCAGCACGCGGACGAGCTGCTGGCTAAAAATAAGGCCGACGCGCAAAGACGCTACCGCCAGCTAAAACGCCTAAGCTTAGCTGATTTTAGCGACGAGGTCGAGTCTAGTGCGCCTGAGAGCGCCGAGGATACCTCTGTCGGCACCGCAGCCGAGTAAAGCGCAAATTTCTCTCGCCTAAATTTGACGGGCGAGGGAAAATATCCGTAAATTTGGCTGCTCGTTTGGGCGGTTAAATTTGCTTTCAAATTTGAAATTTTAAATTTAACGCAGGAAATTTAAAAGGCGCAAAATGAGCCAAACCCATCCTTTTAAACCGATTTTCGATAAAAATTCTAAAATTTTAATCCTCGGCTCCTTTCCTTCCGTCGTTTCTCGCAAGCTGGGCTTTTACTACGCAAATCCGCAAAACCGCTTTTGGCGAGTGCTGGCCGGGATTTTAAACGCTTCGGTGCCTACAAGCACGGATGAAAAGATAAATTTCCTAATCGCCAGCCGCATCGCCATCTACGACGCTGCGATCTCGTGCGAGATAAAGGGCTCGAGCGATGCTAAAATGACCGCTATCGAACCTGCAAATTTGGAGCCGATTTTTAGTGGAGCGCGCATAGCGCAAGTTTACGCAAACGGCGGTAAGGCTTATGAAATTTGTAAAAAATATTTAGAAGACGAGATTTTAAAAGCGACCAAAAATGTAGTGATAAAGCTACCATCAACCAGCCCTGCAAATGCCAAATTTAGTATAGATAAACTTGCAAGCGAATGGTCGGCGATAGCTGAGGTTTTAAAGTAAGTCAAAAACTCAAAACAGCTTCGTCTTTCGTCTCTATGCTTATTAGTCTTTTAGTAAAAATTACCTTCTTGAGTAACTTAACTAACTATACCGTTTTTTAAAATAAAAAAATTATTTTTATATTGACATTGGTTATTATTTTGATATAATTGCACCATTGATTTAAATTTTCAGTGGCTAAAGTATTTTTAATACTTGTATTATTTTATAAATTTAAATGAACAAAATCAGTTTTGATTACTAAATTTATTAAAGCAATAGCAAAATTTAGTTATGTAGAAATTTAAAAATATTTTTGTGGCATATATTAGAAACATAAAAAATAGACATCTTAATCTAAAAGGATAGGTAATGAACAAGCATTTATTTGCACTTTTGGCTTTGGCGGCTTTTAGCAGCCATTCTTTGGCCCATGAGTTTTGGCTATTTGGAAACAGCAAGGACGTAACTAGCGTTGATATCGGCTATGCGGACGATTTTCCGACAGTTGAAAAGATACCAGACAACAAGACCGGACTATTTGAAGCCCCGTACGTCATAGCCAAAAACGGCGAAAAGCTTAGCCTAAAACAAAGCGGTGAAAACTACCACTACGAAAGAGGAAAGCTTGAAGACGGCTCTTACCTTATAGCTGGCGAGTACAAGCCTACATTTTGGACAAAAGCTAGCGATGGCACATGGCACATGGGCAAAACCAAAGAGGATATCAAAGACGCCAAATACTGCAAAAAAGCGAGCATGAGCGCAAAAGGCGTCATAAACAAAAACGCGAAGGACAACTCTGTAACAAAGCCTTCCAATCAGCGTTTAGAGATAGTTCCGCTTGAAAATCCGGCAAATTTCAAAGTTGGCGTACCGTTTAAAGTTAAAATTCTATTTGAAGGTAAACCGCTAGAAAGCGCTACGCTTAATGGAACATTTGACGGCTTTTTAAAAGAAAAAAGTGCATTTCACGGCGAAACTGAGCCAGACGGCACGATAGAGGTGCTAGCTCTTAAACCTGGAAAGTGGCTACTACAAGTGGTGCATAAAATGCCGTTTGCAGACTCAAAAATTTGCGATGACGAGACGATCGCAGCAACTCTTGCGTTTGAGCTAAAATAGATCAAAATTTACAAGATCGCATCTCAAATTTATTAATGGGCGCAGCAAGATGCGCCCTGCTATTTTGCATTTTAAACTAAATTTTCCCAGTAAATTTTATAAAATCGTTGTTACGATAAAAGAACTTCTAAAACGATAAACTCAAAACAAGCAGTTAAATTTATTGGTAAATTTAGTTTTTACTACGCAAATCCGCAAACACGCTGGCGACATCGTGCGAGATAAAGGGCTCGAGCGATGCTAAAATGACCGCCGTCGCGCCTGCAAATTTAGAGCCGATTTTTAGCGGCGTGCGCATAGCGCAGGTGTTTTCAAACGGCGGCAAGGCTTATGAAATTTGCGAAAAAAACCTAAAAATCAAATTTTAAACGCAACGGGTAAAGAACCAGTCAAGCTACCCTCGACTAGCTCGGCGAATGCAAATTTTAGCTTTGAAAGGCTCGTGCAAGAGTGGACGGTCGTCGCGGAGGCGCTAAAAGACGGCTAAATTTGACGTGAATTCTAAAATTTAACTCATCCGAAATAATCGTGCCTTCACCTTAAATTTAGTTTCAAAATTTAAAATTACCCAAATAAAACAAAGCAGGAAAAACCGTGAAAATCCTAAAATTTCTATTTTTACTTCCGCTTCTAGCCATCGGTGCGCAAGCACTAGAGCCAAAAGTCGTAATGAAGCCCGAAGCGAGCCTCAAAAACGGGCTTTACTACGTAAAAGGCAAGCTCTACGACGGCACGTTAAAGATGCTTCGCTACAGCGTCGAGGACCTATATGACGTAAATGCGATGGGCATGGTCTATCCGAGGCTAAAACCCCTGCCGCCCACGCTCATACGCGAGATAGACGTGCAGGGCGGCACGGCGGTGCGATACAGGGACTATTTTGACGGTAGGGACAAACCCTCAAACGAATACCCCTTAAAAAACGGCATCCGCGAGGGCACGGCGAAGCACTACCACGCAGATAGCGGCGCTCTGATGGGCGAGAGCGAATACAAAAATGACGTCCGCGACGGGCGCTACCGCCGCTACTACTTTGACGAGGGCGGCGCGTTAAAGCAGGAGGGCACCTACAAGGCAGACAAGCGAGAGGGCGTATTTACCGACTATTACGTTAGCGGCGAGGTTAGCGCACGCAGCCCATACGCGGGCGGGCTTCGAAACGGCGAGGACTTCGACTACTACAAAAGCGGTAAAATTCGAGGCGTGCGAACCTACAAAGAGGGCAAGCGAGAGGGCGCGGAAACGTGGTACTACGAAAGCGGCACCGTGGAGGAGACGGGCGAATACAAAAATGACCGCAAAAACGGCGTTTGGAAGCGATTTTACGAAAACGGCAAAACGCGCGTGGTAGAAAATTACAAAGACGGCAAAAAGGATGGCGTCGCGCGCGAATATTACCCAAGCGGCAAGCTACGAGGCGAATACGAGTACAAAGACGGCCGCCAAACGGGCGCGGGTCTGGACTACTACGAGAGCGGGGCGCCGGCGGCAAAAGTAATGTTTAAAAACGGGCGCTATCACGGGCTATACGAGGAGTATCACGAAAACGGCAAGCTAAAAGCTAGAGTGATGTTTGAGGACGGGCTGGAGATCGGCGAGGCGCGCCACTACTACGCAAACGGAAAGCTCGAAGCCCTGGGTGAGTTTGAGCGCGGTAGGCTCATCCGCGCCAAAAAATACAACGAATCGGGTAAGCTAATCAGCGACAAGTCTGATAAAAACGGACTTCCGAGGGAGTAAATTTAGCTAAATTTATGCCTTTGCGGTTTAAATTCGCTCTTTAAATTTTAGCTTTTAGCCGTAAATTTAACATTTATATCGCTTTGACTGGAAATTCGGCGCGCAAAGCTCAAAAAGCGGCGAAGCGATAAAAATCCGCGAAATTTTATAAATTTCGCTTAAATTTCACGGCGCGAGATTAAAGCGCTAAACTGTAAAGCGACGATATTTGCGCGGCAAGGGGCGGGGTCTAGGCGAATTTGACGGCAAAACGCGGGCTTTTGCATTTGCTGGCGTAAAACGGAGGCGGTTTGGGCGTCAAGCTAGCATTTAAAAGATGCCGAAGCGACTCTGGCAAAGCACTACAAAACGTAGGCGCGAGACTTATGGAAGCGAACGGGTAAAATTTGCAGGCTATTTTTCTTGCAAAAAGATAAAG
The DNA here is from genome assembly GCF_003049705.1 of Campylobacter concisus. NCBI lineage: Bacteria > Pseudomonadati > Campylobacterota > Epsilonproteobacteria > Campylobacterales > Campylobacteraceae > Campylobacter > Campylobacter concisus. The sequence continues at coordinate 60,833 of NZ_PIRF01000001.1, read as the reverse complement.
CTTTGCCAATTCAGATCGTAAGCGCACTGAATTTAAACTATTCTCCGAGCCGAGCGTTTAAATTCTCTTTGTAAATTAGGCCCCATCGGTTCGTTAAATTTAGCGCGTTTGGTTATGCTAAATTTACCCTTTTGCGTCGCAGGCTAAAAATTTATGCGGTTAATTTATGCTCGTTATTTTAGGCGGTTGCAGCCGAATTTAACGCGGCGAGCTAAATTACATTTAGAGCAAATTTAATTTAAAACCGTAAAATCGCCGAAATTTAAGGAGCAAATATGAAAAAAATCGGCCTAATCGGCGGGATGAGTTTTGAGTCTACGATAACGTACTACGAGCAAATAAATCGCAAAATAAACGAGCGCTTGGGCGGGCTTAGCAGCGCGGAGATACTGCTAAGCAGCGTAAATTTCGAGGAGATCGAGGCCTGCCAGCGCGAAAATAGATGGGATGACGCGGGCGAAATTTTGGCGCGGCACGCGAGGATTTTGCAAGGCGGCGGGGCGGATTTTATCTTCATCTGCACAAACACGATGCACAGGTGCTTTGACGCCGTGCAAAGCGCCGTTAGCGTACCCGTAGCGCACATCGCGGACGCCACGCTAAAAGCGCTAAAAAACGCAGGCGTCGCCAAAGTAGGGCTGCTCGGCACCGTTTATACGATGACGCAGGATTTTTACAAAAGTCGGTTGATAGAGGGCGGCGCGGAGGTGCTTTTGCCAAGCGCGGGCGATATGGCGGAAGTAAATCGCGTCATCTTTGAGGAGCTTTGCTACGGCAAAATCGCGCCTAGCTCAAAGGCGAATTTCTTGCGTATCATCGAGGATTTTAGGTCGCGCGGCGCGCAAGGAGCAATACTTGGCTGCACCGAGATAGGCATGCTGGTATCGCAGGCGGATACGGATATGCGACTTTTTGATACGACGCAGATACACATTGACGCGGCGGTTGAGGCGGCGTTGTCTATACTTAATCAAAACGGTCGCTAGACGAAGGAAATGACTTAGCCGAACGGTAAGCAAGGTTGTTTAATAAAATCCACTAATTTTAGTTGCTTGCTAAAAATTTTACCGCTTCATAAGCGTTTTGAAAGATTAAATCCAAATGCTCTTTTAGACTTTGCGCATCCGCGTATCCGCAAGTTAGGCCGACACCTTTGATACCGGCGTTCTTTGCCGCCATTAGATCCATCTGCGTATCGCCTATCATAAATGCGTTTCGCTTATCTTTTCCAAGTTTTGCAAGAGCTAAATTTACGGGCTCCGCGTTAGGTTTTGGATTTAGCACGTCGTCGCGGCCTACCACCACTTTTATAAAATTTAAGACCCCTAAATTTTCAAGCAAAATCTCCGAAAATTTCGACGTTTTCATAGTAACTACGCCGACGTCGGCAATGCTAGACGCCAAACCTACGGTGTCTTTTGCAAACGGCAAACTAGAGGCCCAGGGCGAGTTTGAGCGCGGCAGGCTCATCCGCGCCAAAAAATACGACGAAGCGGGTAAGCTAATCAGCGATAAGCGGGGTAAAAACGGACTTCCGAGGGAATAAATACTAAAATAAGTTGCTACTGGCATCATTTGAATTTTTACCAAACCAAACATTTACGTCCTTTTGTATTTTACATATTTTAATTGGCTTTAAATAACACCGCAATAGTCGTACTTAATATTAAAATTTTATATTTATCTTTTGCATCTTAGTCATAAAAGTAGCAATCTCATCTATAAAATCATCAAAAAAGCATTAAAACCACTGGGCGAAGATAGTTTTATAGAGCTTATGATAGACAAACACTGGATAGAAAGCGATGTGCGAGAAAATAAAGCTGGTGGAGCATTTTTTGTAAGTTTGCCAAAATTTAAGCAACCAAGAATTTTTACCACATACATGAATACTCTTTCGCACTTAATCCAGCAAGCTCATGAGCTTGGGCATGCTTGGCACTACTACTTGATGCGTGATCTTCCGGTTTTAAGCGCAAATTTTACTAAAAAACGTATTTTTTAATATCACGCAAACATCGTATAACACGTACCAGTCAGACGTATTGCAATGCTTTTAGCCACGTTGTTGTCGCGAAATTTTAACTCGCGGTCGCAAAAGACGAGGCTAAATTTGATATTCGCCTGGGCTTAGCTCTCCTCGTAAAAGCTTGCCAAAGCGCGCAGCTGCGGCATCTACGGCATCGTCGCCAAACTCGCCCGGCTCAAATCCGCTACTAATAAACGGCACGGCAAACTCCATCCCGCAGTAGTTTGCCGCGATCTTAAGCGGCGTTAAAATTTCATCCAAGCTAAAGCCGATCGCGCCCTGTTTAGAGTATTCGCTAAGCGGAGTACTGACGCTTAGCGCAAGCTGCAAGACCTTGCCTTTAAGCGCGCCGGAACCCACCAGCTCGTGCGAAAAGACGATGTCGATATAGGCTTTTAGCATAGGCGGCACGTTTAGCCAGTGCATCGGGTACAAAAATACGATGCGCTCGGCAGCCGCTAACGCGTCTTGCTCTGCGCGGGCGTCTATGCGCGCGATATCTAAGCCGTAAAGCCCCTCCAAATGCCGCACCTTAGCGTCCGCTGCGGCCTTTGCTACCTGAGATAAGGCTTTGTTTACGCGCGATGCGGCGAGATTTGGGTGCGATAAAATCACAAGAGTTTTCATGTTGTTTCCTTTGTTAAAATTTGCGGAATCATATCGCTAAAAAGCTAAAAGTAGATTAAAAATGCTTGCCAGAGCGAGACTTTTACAAGCAAGAAAGCAAAAAATTACATTTTTATAAAACAGACAACTATATCTACAACTATCCTTATAGCGTCGGTTATCTGCTATCACAATTCTTTCTAAGTGAGTTTAAAAAAGATGAAGCAAAATTTTGCAAAATTTATAAACAATTTTTAATAGAGTGTGGCACAAAAAGCGTGGAAGAGCTAATGAAAAAACACTTTAAAAAAGATACGACAAAGTGCGAATTTTGGCTGATTGGCATAGATGAAGCGCTAAAAAATTTAGATGAGTTTAAAAAGGTGGTGGCTGTATAAATTCACTAGTTATCTTAAACGCTTTATCTTTTTTCGAGAAATTTTATAAATTTTTGATGGAGTATCTTCGAAAAAATGATCATCTACTATTTCATCGGCCACGCTCATAGCCCAAGCTTCATTAAAATTTTGTCCATTTTTGTTCGCACTACTTGAATAAAGCCAGTCAAATTTAGCTAAAAATTTTTCGTGCTCGCACTCTTTTACGACTCTAATAGCCTTTAAATTTGGATACAAAAATGTAGTTTTTCTTGAACGGCGTATAAAATTTTTATACTTTTTTGGCACTCTAACAAGCTCATTTAAAACGCTAAATTTTGCCGTCGTGATAAGACAAGGTTTATTCTCATCACGCATTTTGGCCTTATTTATCTCTTTATAATCTTTACTCAAAAAGCCAGCTGTCGTATCGGTTTGTGCTAGAAATATCATAATCTTTCTCTTTTTGATAGTAAAAATATACAAGAGATTATTAGAGCAAATCCTAAAAAATCCCAAAATACAAATTTTGTTCCAAGCCAAAAATAGCCAAAAAATGCTGCGCTTAATGGTTCTATGCAGGCTAATAAACTAGCTTTTGCTGCGCCTATTAGCTTAACACCTATCATATAAAAGCTAAATGCAAAAATGGTGCCAAGCGTAATAACAGCAATAAATGCAAGCCATTGATTTATACCATTAAGCCCAGCAAAATCCCAAACTCTCATATAGCAAGCAAGCACTACCCCGCCCATAACCATGCCCCAGCCAAGCGTGAGAGTGACTGAATATTTCGTATTTAGCCTTGCTGGAGCTAGGTTATAAACGCAGACGCAAACGGCGCTAACTAAGCACCAAAATAGCGCTTTTGGCGAAATGACAAGAGATGAAATTTGCGCATGTGTGCTCAGGAAGAATACGCCAAGCATGGCTAAAAATAGAGCTAAAATTTCAAGTTTTCTTGGGGCGCGTTTTTCTTTTATGCAAATGACCATTAAAATTAAAGCAGGAGCAGTGTATTGAATAACAGTTGCTACTGCGGCATTTGAAAGCTCGATGGAGTAAAAATAAGCGTACTGCGTCATCATAAGCCCAAGTATGGCATAGACTAAAAACTCACCAAGGAGCTTTATATCTTTAATCGGAGCAAAAACGGCACTTGGTTCTTTAAAAGCATAAAAAATCACAATAACAATGCCAGCTAGCATCAGTCTATATGGCACCAAAAAATCAGAATTTATACCAAGTGAAAATAGATACTGCCCACAAACCCCACTAAATCCCCAAAGGATACCGCCAACCAAAGTAAGGAGTATCCCAAGACGATGAGTATTCATTAAATTTATCTATCTTTATGAAGCTGTGCATCTTTGCCATAATACGGCGAATATGGTCCATAAAGTATGCAGTTATGGCAATCTCTTGAAAATAAATAAGCATCTGCCATTACTGCTAGATCATATGATCTATCTGAGATGGTATTTGCCACCTGTGAAATGACGGCTGAGACTAACATACCAAGTAGGCTACTTTGGCCGCTGCTGCTATCTTCTGCTGCCATAGCACTGCCTTGCCAAAGAGTAGCGCCGCTTTTTATATCGATAAGCTTTGCTTCAAGGACAACCTTTGTTGAGCTTGAGATGACTGCATAGCTCGTACCATAATCTTTTATATTTATGTAAAGCACACTATCAGCATGAAAAATTTTATCAAGCTTATTTAGTGGCACGGCTGCGATCTCGCTTGGCTCGGTTATGCCATTTAGCTTAAAGGTATCATTTACAAGAGCCACTGGAAATACGTAGTATCCCGCCTCACTTAGTGGTGCGACTGCATTTGCTAAAACAGCAGCTGGACCTGAAATTTCTGTGCTATCGTTTGTTGGCATAAGCGCTAAGATAGAGTGAGGTTTTTTTTGTAAAAATTCTGAGTAGTCGTATGGCTCAGGCTCTTTTATAGAGCAACCCGTAAAAAATACTACCAAAAATATAGCGGCTATAAATTTCAGGCTATTTTTCATTATTTGCCCCCTCTTTTTGCTCTACTTTTTTCGGAGTTAAATTTTTAGAGCCTTTGATGAAATTTATATACTCCCTTGACTCTGGGAAATTTTGAACCTCTTTGTCAAAATTTGCATTTGCAGCGCCTAAATTTCCGTTATTTAGATATAAAAGTCCAAGGTGTGCGTATACGCCAGGAGCGATCTTGTAGCCCTTTTGTGTTGAGATCTGCACCAGATTTTCTAAGCGTGAAATTTGCTCATTTGTATCGCCATCTTCATTTATATAACTATATAGCGAGCTACTATATGATCCATCCCAATAATAAAGTGATCTTGGAGCGTTTGAATGGCCGCAACCTGCTAAAAATAGTGCAAAAAGCGCGAGGCCGGCAAGCTTTATTTTACTTGCCATGCTCCACTTTCTATGCCATTTACTAGATTATTTACCGCTTCAATAATAGCTAGGCTTAAAACCTTGCCATTTAGCGTAGAGTCATATCCTGCTGTGCCACCAAAGCCGATGATCTCTCTGTTTGAAAGGGTGTATTCGCCAGCGCCGCTAACCGAATAGACAACCTCAGCTGTTTTGGTATCAACGATATTTAAATTTACCTTCGAATAGGCAGTTTGTTGCTTGCCTTTGCCAAGTATGCCAAATAGCTGATGATCGCCCGTAGTTTTTCGTCCAAACTCGGTTACATCACCAGTTATCACGTATCTTGCGCCTTTTAGATTTTGAGCGGTTTTACTTAGCTCGCTCTCTTGTTTGATCACTTTCATATTTGATCTATCAAGCACCAAAAATCTACCACTTTGCTGTAAATTTGTGATCAAAATGCTTTGAGCTTGGTTGCCAAGCCTATCCTCGCCATCAGCAAATATACCATTTTGGTAAGCTGATTGATTATTAAATCGACCTATCGAAACTGAAATTTTTTGACCATTATAAACTGTGCCGTAGCTTGCTACTTTTGGAGTCTCAACAACCCTTGAACTCTCACTCGCACATCCAGCAAAAAGAGCTGCCGTAAGCAAAACTGCACCAAATTTAAATACATTTTTCATTTTTTATCCTTTGCGACAAAATCGCTTGTATATTACTAAATTTCTTTTTAAATAGCTTTAAATTTCATCCATGTGCCTTTTAGGTATCTAATCGTAAAAAGCACCGCCTTTACGGCCCAGTCAGCAAACATTGCAAACCAAGTACCTATCATGCCAAGATCAAATGTAAGTGCAAAAATATAGGCCAAGATGACTCTACAAGCAAACATGCAAACTAAATTTACAATCATTGGATATTTAGCATCCCCTGCAGCACGAAAAATAGTCGGATACGTATAGGCAAGTGGCCAAATAAGGCACATAGCGATACCGTGATACCAGACGATCTGCCTTGTTAAATTTATGGCTTCGCTTGAGAGATTATAAACAAGAAGCAATGGCTCAAGCAAAAATAAAATTACTGCCGTACTAAAAAGCTGGACGATATAGATGCTTATCATCGACTTTTTTGCGTAAAATTTAGCCTGAGCAAAGTCATTCGCGCCAACACACCTTGAGATAACCACACTAAGCCCTGTTCCTATCGCCATGCCAAGGAGTACTTGAAACATCACAATCGTCCCGCCCACGGCATTTGCAGCGATACTTGCTGTGCCAAAGAGTGAAACAAGACTCAAAACGATGATGCGACCCACATAAAACATCGAATTTTCAAAGCCATAAGGCACACCGATATTTAAAATTTTCTTTATGATCTCGTAGTCAAATTTATAGATGAAGCTCTTTCTTATGTGAAGTTTTAGCCTTATATCAAGAAGCAAATAGACTATGACAAAGCAAGCAAGCATCTTGGCTATAAGCGTACTGATGGCAATACCTAAAATACCAGTATGAAATGTATAAATACTAATGGCAGTTAGAAGTACGTTTAATAAATTTGCAGCCGCCATAATATACATAGGAAGCTTGGCATTTGACATTGTGCGAAAGATCGCCGCAGCTGCTGCATAGACAGCCAAAAATGGCGCAGAAATAGCTGAGAAAACAAGATAGTGACTAGCATCATGCCTTACTTGCTCACCAATATCGCCAAAGACATAATCTAAGATAATATCTTTTAAAACTATGATGACCGCTGCGATAAAAAGGGCAAAGATAAAACTAAACCAAACGAGCTGATTTGCTGTGATTTTGGCATTGCCACTTTGTTTATTGCCTAGATACTGGCTAGCAATCACTGAGCCGCCAGTAGCGATAGCTGTAAAAATGCTAATAAATAGCGCCATGACAAATTCCACAAGACTAATCGCACTTACAGCGCTTTCACTAACACTTGCTGCCATTAGCGAGTTTGCAAGCCCTAGACTATACTCTAAAAACTGCTCAACTGCAATAGGGAAAAATAGCTTTGCAAGGTCGGCATCTGAGAAAAATTTTGTATTTTGATCTTTGATTTTGTTTACCATACTTCCCCTAAGATAAACTTAAAAATTTTAATAGATTTAAGCCAAGATCTGCCTTTTTGCAAATCCTGACTTAAAAATTTTAGTGTCTTGAAAGGTAGTTTGTATCGTAGTTATTGCTTAAAAAGTCTTTGTTCTCCATCATAGCGATGTGAAAATCTTTTGTTGTTTTTATACCATTTATTATGAGCTGATCAAGAGCTACTTTCATTTTATGGATCGCCCTATTTCTATCGGTATCCCAAACCACGAGTTTGCCAATCATACTATCGTAATACGGTGGTATCGAATAATCTTGATAGATATGACTATCCATTCTAACATTGCGGCCACCTGGACAGACATATTTTGTGATCTTACCAGGACACGGCGTAAATGTATTTGGATCTTCAGCTGTTATCCTGCATTCGATCGCATGACCTTTTAGTTCAATACTCTCTTGTGATGGTAGTGCCTCACCTTCAGCCACTTTTATCATAAGCTCGATGATATCAAGTCCGCTTACCATTTCGCTCACTGTGTGCTCAACTTGAAGTCTTGTATTCATCTCGATGAAGTAAAAGTCTAAATTTTTATCAACCAAAAACTCAAACGTACCAGCTCCCTCGTAGCCGATCGCTTTTGCCGCTTTTATGGCTGTTTCGTGAAGCCTCTCTCTTGTTTTTTCATCAAGTAAAATAGCTGGGCTCTCTTCGATCAGCTTTTGGTGGCGACGCTGCATAGAGCAATCACGCTCACCGATGTGAAGTACATTGCCATGGCTATCGCCAATTACTTGAACTTCGATATGACGTGGATTTAGGATATATTTTTCCATATACATTGTGCCATCACCAAATGCGCTCATAGCTTCGCTTTCAGCAGACCAAAACGCTTTTTCTAAATCAGCCTCTTTTTCAACCACGCGCATACCACGTCCGCCACCACCTGCAGCAGCTTTTAAGATGACAGGATAGCCTATCTTTTTAGCTAGCTCTTTTGCAGCTTTTGTGTCAGCCACAGCGCCGTCTGAGCCAGGAATTACTGGTACGCCAGCTCTTTGCATGACCTGCTTTGCCTTGCTCTTATCGCTCATCAAAGCCATCGCAGCGACACTTGGTCCTATAAATTTGATCTTGTGATGTGAGCAAATTTCAACAAAATTTTGATTTTCACTTAAAAAGCCATATCCAGGGAAAATAGCGTCTGCTTCGCTGATCTCAGCTGCACTTATGATAGCTGGGATATTTAGGTAGCTATCGCTTGAGCGCTCTTTGCCGATGCAAATGGCTACGTCAGCATATTTTACGTAAAGTGCGTCTTTATCAGCGGTTGAATAGACTACAACGGCTTCTTTACCCATCTCCTTTATCGTTCGCAAAGCACGAAGGGCGATTTCGCCTCGGTTTGCGATTAAAATTCTTTTTAATTCCATTAATTTTTCTCCACGCCAAATAACGGCAATCCAAACTCAACTGGCTGTCCGTCAGAGACTAGCATTTCAGTGATCTGGCAGTCAAACTCAGCCTCGATTTCATTCATGATCTTCATAGCCTCGATGATACCTACTACATCGCCTTTTCTTACTCTTTGACCTACTTTTACAAATGGTGCAGCGCCTGGGCTTGGAGCAGCGTAGAAAGTACCTACCATAGGAGATTTTATGCTATCTTTTGGCGAGTTTGCAGCTGGTTTTACCTCTGAATTAACGACAACATTTACAGGTGCTGGAGCTGGCGCTTGTGCTGCTGGTTTAGCAGGCGCGCAATAATCTGAAAATTTTTCAAGCTCTACCTCAAAATCACCACTTTTTATTTTGATATGATTCATCTCCATATCATTAAAAAATTCGATAAGCTCTTTTATATCTTCTTTTTTCATAGAAATTTCTCCTAAATTTTTATATAAGCGTCTAATTGTAGCGAAAATTAGATAAAAAATTTTTTTATGAAGCAAAAACGAGAACTCAAAGTTACTCTTTTTTGCTAAGTTATTTTTCAGTAATAATTATCTTAATGCCTTTAGCATCAACTAAATTTTCATCGATGATGATCTCATCTATCTTTGCTGCCCTTATCACGCCACTTTTTGGATTTTTTATACTTTTTATCGCTCCGATTGTGCTTACATCGACACTTGAATATTCAAACGCAAGACTCGTATCCATAAAAATACAATCTTTTACGACCAAATTTTCCACGTAACAAAGAGCTTGCAAGCTCTTTATCGTGCAGTTTATAAGCGTCACATTTTTTGAGTTCCAAGCTAGATATTCGCCTGAGATTAGGCAGTTTTGTGCGACCACGTTTTCGCAGTTCCAAAATGCATCTTTTGAGATAAGTTTTGAGTTTGTGATATGGACATTTTTACAACCATCAAAGCAGTAGTTTCCATCTAAATTTAGCCCATCGATCTCTAAATTTTCGCTATTTGCCCCAAAGTAATCGCCCCTAGCAAAGACGTTTTTTATCTTCACATCCGCGCATCCCCAAAGTGTTTCACTAGCATCTGAGAAATTTACATTTTCTAGCAAAATTTGCGAGCTTTTTCTAAAGCTTTTTGGAGCATTGATGAGCGCATCTTTGAAGCTTAAATTTGTACTGTACCACATGCCAGCCCTTGCTAGAAGCTCCAAGTATCCGCCATTTAGCGTGATATCGCTTGCGTACCAAAGTGGGTATTTGTAGGCAAAAACGCACTCATTTAGCTTTAAATTTGAGCTATGTTTTAGCGGCGACTCGCCATCTTCAAAGATACAGTTTGTAAAATTTACACTTTTTGCCCCAAACATCGCGCGCTCACCAGTAAAAATTTCTGCATTTTTCTCTTGCATTTTTGTCCTTTATTAATTTTTGCTGTTAAAATTATACTAATTTTCATCTAATTTATTCGCTTTATTAAATTTATTTTAAAGACGCAAAGCGTTATAATCGCCCAAAAAAGGAGCAAAAATGGGTTTAAAATCAGACTCTTGGATAAGGAAAATGTCGGTTGAAAAGAATATGATCGTGCCGTTTGCTGAGGAGCAAGTGGGTCGCGGCGTCGTTAGCTACGGCGTTTCTAGCTACGGCTACGATATCCGCGTGGGCGATGAGTTTAAAATTTTCACAAATATCGGCGGAACCGTCGTTGATCCAAAGAATTTTGATGAGAAAAACGTGGTTGATTTTAAGGGCGATGTCTGCATAGTGCCGCCAAATTCTTTTGCTTTGGCGCGCACGATCGAGTACTTTAACATGCCTGATAATGTGCTAGCGATCTGCCTTGGCAAGAGCACATACGCAAGGTGCGGCATCATCGTAAATGTGACGCCTTTTGAGCCTGGATTTAAGGGGCATATCACGATAGAGATCTCAAACACGACGCCACTTCCCGCGAAGATCTACGCAAATGAGGGCATCGCGCAGGTGCTATTTATCGAGGGTGATGAGCCTTGCGAGGTGACTTATGCTGATAAAAACGGCAAATACCAAGCCCAAGAAGGCATTACACTACCTAGAATTTTGAAGTAATTTTCATGCCTTTGCGACCTTGCAAAGGCTAAATTTATCGCCCACTTTTTATAAAAACCCTAAACAATAACGAAATTTTGACGAAATAGAAGCTAGAAAGAGCAGAGCTTTGATAAATAAATTTTAAATTTGGTACAGCTTTTGCTTAAAAAATTATAAAAAATAATTCAAATTAGCCATTTATAAATCAAAAAATGACTAGCAAAAAGGCGCAAAATGTTTAACAACAAATCGATATTGATCACCGGCGGAACAGGAAGTTTTGGTAAAAAGTACACCGAAATTTTGTTAAAAAAATACAAGCCAAAAAGGCTAGTTATCTACTCACGCGATGAGCTAAAACAATATGAAATGGCTCAAATGTTTAAAGACAAGGCCATGCGTTTTTTCATCGGCGACGTGAGGGACTATAAGCGCTTAAGAACTGCGATGAACGGCATAGACTACGTCATCCACGCAGCAGCAATGAAACACGTACCAATCGCAGAATACAACCCAATGGAGTGCATCAAAACAAACATAGATGGCGCTCAAAACGTCATCGATGCCTCTTTGGAGTGTGGCGTTAGCAAGGTGATCGCGCTCTCAACCGACAAAGCATGCAACCCTGTAAATTTATATGGAGCTACAAAGCTAGCGAGTGATAAACTATTTGTTGCTGCAAATAACATTGTTGGAGACAAAAAAACAAGATTTAGTGTCGTAAGATATGGAAATGTCGTGGGCTCTCGTGGCTCAGTCGTGCCGCTCTTTAAAAAGCTAATCGCACAAGGAGAAAAAGAGCTTCCTATAACGCATGAGAAGATGACTAGGTTTTGGATTACGCTTGAACAAGGCGTAAATTTCGTCCTTAAAAACTTTGAGAGGATGAAAGGCGGCGAAATTTTCATACCAAAGATCCCATCGATGACGATGATCGATCTCGCAAAAGCCCTTGCACCAGATCTTGGCGTCAAGATCATAGGCATTCGTCCAGGCGAAAAGATGCATGAGATGATGATATCAAGAGATGACGCGCATCTTACATACGAATTTGATGATTACTACGTTATTAGTCCGTCTATCCAGTTTTTAACAGCGCAAGACTTCTCGACAAATGCTCTTCATCAAAAGGGCAAACCAGTTAGTGAGGACTTTGAATATAGCTCAAATACAAATAAAATTTGGCTCGATAGAGCAGGCCTTCTTGAGATGATAGGAGATGCTAAATGATCCCTTACAGCTGTCAGCAGATCACAGAAGAGGACATAAAGGCAGTCACAGATGCCTTAAAAGATGACATCTTAACAGGTGGCCAAAAGGTTAGTCAATTTGAAGAGGAGCTGGCAAAGTATGTTGGCGTAAAGCACGTGATCGCTATGAACTCAGCCACTTCGGCTCTTCACGTAGCCTATCTTAGCCTTGGCGTAAAGGCTGGCGATGAAGTGATCACGACACCCATCACCTTTGCAGCCACTGCAAATGCAGCTTTGATGGCAGGAGCACAGGTGAAATTTTGCGACGTAAAAGCAAATGGCAACATCGATGAAGAGAAAATTCCAGCTCTTATCACGCCAAAGACAAAGGTGATAACCGCAGTTGATTACGGTGGCAATCCAGTGGAGCTAGATAAGATCATAAATTTAGCCAAAAAACACGGCATAAAAGTGATAGACGACGCCTCTCACGCCCTTGGTAGCGTGCAAAACGGCGTAAAAGTGGGCGTTAAGGCTGATATTAGCATATTTAGCTTTCATCCAGTAAAGCCTATCACCACGCTTGAGGGCGGCGCACTTGCTACAAACGACGATGAGCTAGCAAGACTAGCAAGGCTATATAGAAGCCACGGCATCACCAAAACAAAGCTTTGGGATAGCGACATGAGCCTGCTTGGATACAACTACAGGATCACAGACGTAGCCTGCGCTTTGGGGCTTAGCCAGCTAAAAAGGCTGGACGGCTTTATCGCTAAAAGAAATGAGATAGCTAAATTTTATGATGAGAAATTTAGTGATTGTGAATACTTTAAAACTATAAAAATCCCAGCAAATACAACAAGCTCAAGGCACCTATATCCAGTGCTTTTGGATGAGAAATTTTGGGATAAAAAAGAGCAAATTTTTGAAGTACTCTTGCAAAAAGGAGTTGGTGTGCAGGTGCATTATAAGCCAACATATAAATTTAGCTTTTATAAAGCTCTTCTTGGCGAAATTTCACTGCCAAATGCGGAGAAATTTTATAGCGCTGAGCTTAGCATCCCATGCCATCACGGCATGAGCGTAGATGATGCTAAATTTGTTGCAAGCACGCTTTTTGATGTGCTAAAAAGTTTTAGCGAGCAAAAATGATCTGTATCATCCCAGCAAGAGGCGGCAGCAAGAGAATACCTGGCAAAAACATCAAAGACTTTTTAGGCAAGCCTTTAATCGCATATAGTATCGAGGCTGCGCTAAATTCTAAAGTTTTTAACGAAGTAATAGTAAGCACCGATGATGAAATGATCGCAAATGTGGCTAGAGAATTTGGAGCTATCGTGCCATTTTTTAGAGATGCAAACCTAAGCGATGACTACGCGACAAGTACTGACGTGATAAAAGACGCGATAGGGCGCGTAAATTCTAGCTTTAGTGATGTCTGCTGCCTTTATGCTACAGCACCACTCATAACGGCTGAAATTTTAAAAGAGGCCGCAGGAGAGTTTAAAAAGCAGGAGTGTAAATTTTTATTTTCAGCGACTGCGTTTGATTTCCCTATACAAAGGGCGATAAAACTTGATGAAAACGCTAGAGTTAGCATGTTTTATCCGCAGTTTGAAAAGACACGCTCACAAGATCTTGAGCCTGCGTTTCATGACGCTGGGGCATTTTATTTTGGCAAAAAAGAGGCTTGGCTGGAGTGCAGTGCTTTGTTTGCGCCACACTCAAAGGCGTATTTGCTGCCAAGAAATTTAGTCTGTGACATCGATACGCTAGAGGATTTTGAGTTTGCCAAAAAGCTTTATTTGGTAAATAGTGGAAAGATCTGATTGAAAGAATTTAAAGGACTCCCCCTGCTAAAAACGCTCGTGCGCGCTGATAGTGGCAGCAAGATAGGGCATGGGCACATCAGGCGAGACCTTTTGCTTGCTAAAAAATTTAGCGACATCTCATTTGCATCTTTGAGGCTAGATGGTGACATTTTTGATGAGATAAACTACCCTAAATTTAGTTTAACAAGTGGCGAGATAGATGAGCTTTGCGAGCTTATAAAAGATAATAAATTTGAACTTCTCATCATCGACCACTACGGCTTTAGCTTCGAAGACGAAAGAGCTATAAAAGAAAAAACTGGCGTTAAAATTTTATCATTTGACGACACTTACGAGAAACATTGCTCAGACTACATTTTAAACGTAAATTTATATGCGCAAAAGGCAAGATATGAGGGGCTGGTAGAAAAAAGCTGCGAGGTATTTTGCGGAAGCGAGTTTTTACTAGTTAGGGATGAATTTTATGAAGAAGTGCAGGTAAAAAGGGAGAAAATTTATGACTACGCTATCATTCTTGGAGGCACTGATATCTCAGGGCTAAGTGCAAAAATTTCAGAAAAACTGCTCCTTAAAAACCTAAAAACAGCTGTCATAACAACAAGTGGAAATAAAAACTTAAGCGCACTAAAAGAGCTATCAAGTAAGAGTGAAAATTTCAGCCTTTTTGTAGATAGTAAAAACGTAGCAAGGCTGATGAATGAAGCCAAAATGCTCATCATAACAGCAAGCTCACTTGTAAATGAAGCTTATGTTTTAGGAGCTAAATTTAAAGCCATTTGCGTAGCGGATAATCAAAAAGAGATCTTTGCTTGGCTAAAAGAAAATGGGTATGAAGCTTACTGGGGAGATGAAATTTGCTTGAGCTTATAAATTTTACCTCGCTTAGTGACGAGCAAAAGCTGATGGTCTTAAAGTGGCGAAACGACGAGCGGATAGCTAAATTTATGAAAAATAAAAGCGTTGGTAAAGAGGAGCATTTTGCTTTTTTAGAGAGATTAAAGAGCATTCAAGATAAGATCTATTTTCTAGTAAAAGACGAGAGTGAATTTATCGGAGTGATAAGCTTTGTTGATATCACGAAAGAAAGTTGCGAATTTGGCGTTTATAAAAACCCAGAGCTAAAAGGAGTGGGCAAAAAGTTGCTTGATCTCATAAAAAACTACGCTTTTTTTACGCTAAAAGTTGGCTCGCTAAAGGCAAAAGCTTATAATAACAACGAAAAAGCGCTCGCACTTTATGAAAATTTTGGCTTTAAAATTTACGCAAAAGATGATGACTTTAGCTATCTTGAGCTTAAAAATGAAACGGACTAACGGATGAAAATAGGAAATTTTGATACAGACAAAAAGGTCTTTATAATAGCAGAGCTCTCCGCTAATCACAGCGGCAGCCTAAAAACGGCGGTAGATACGATAAAGGCAGCTAAGCGCGCTGGAGCTGACGCGATAAAGCTTCAGACATATACGCCTGATAGTTTGACTCTAAATTCGCACCTGGACGACTTTGTCATAAAAGGCGGACTTTGGGATGGAAGAAATTTATACGAGCTTTATCAAGAGGCGCTAACGCCAAAAGAGTGGCACGCCGAACTTTTTAAAGTAGCAAAAGAAGAAGGGCTTGTCTGCTTTTCAAGCCCATTTTGCAAGGATGACGCCAACTTTTTAGAGCAGTTTAACCCACCAGCTTATAAGATCGCAAGTTTTGAGGTAACGGATTATGATTTTGTAGAGTTTGTAGCCAAAAAAGGTAAGCCCATCATCATCTCAACTGGCATAGCCTATGAAGAAGAGATAAGAGATGTGGTACAAATTTGCAAAAACGTAGGCAATAGTGACATCGCCCTTTTAAAATGCACTTCAAGCTACCCAGCGCCGCTAAATGGTATGAATTTGCAAACGATAGCTGATATGAGAAAGAAATTTGGCGTAGAGGTTGGCTTTTCTGATCACACACTAGGCGTGACAGCCCCAGTTGTTGCGGTTAGTTTGGGCGCCAGGATAGTTGAAAAACATTTTATACTTGATAAAAGCGTAAAAAGTGTCGATAGTGCTTTTAGTCTTGATGAGAGCGAATTTGCTCTTATGACAAAGTGTGTTAGGGAGGCTGAGGAGCTTTTGGGCAAAGTAAGCTACGAGCTAGATGAAAAAGCGGTTTTAAATAGGAGATTTTCACGCTCACTTTATGCAAGCGCAGATATAAAAAAGGGTGAAAATTTTAGCGAGCAAAATATAAGGAGCGTGCGTCCAGGGTACGGCCTGCACCCTAAATTTTTAAAAGAGCTGATCGGTAAAAAAGCAAAAAGAGATATAAAATTTAGCGAGAGATTAACAAAGGAGGAT
Organism: Campylobacter concisus; assembly: GCF_003049705.1. NCBI lineage: Bacteria > Pseudomonadati > Campylobacterota > Epsilonproteobacteria > Campylobacterales > Campylobacteraceae > Campylobacter > Campylobacter concisus. Next base: position 44,514 of record NZ_PIRF01000001.1, on the reverse strand, counting down.
TTGATATGAACAATAAAAACGATAAGGCATCTAATAAAAAGGCAAAACCATCTAAAGATAATGTATCAAATATCCAAAATCCTATCTTTCAAAAAAATCTTCAAGCACTATTTCAGCAAGATGAAATTCTAGCAGCAAGGCTTTGGTCTATTGCAGGTAATGAAGACTATGAAATTTTTATAGGAAAAGATCCAATTGATATAAATTTAATAAACAAACATACTCTTAAATATATCTATGAAAATCCTGGAGCAGACATTTTAAAGCTACTTGAAGATATAGAAAGTGACTATAAACGTTATCCGATACTATTTTTTTATGGACTAGGTAATGGCGTACTCTATAAAGCACTAGCAAAAAATGAAACACACCAAAAAATCGTAGTCATAGAGCCAGAGATCGAGATCATATATCTTGTTTTAAATGTTATTGATCTATCAAACGAACTAGAAAGTGGACAGATAATACTTTTTTATTCAAAATTTGCCACCTATACACATTTTTATTATCTGGTTACAGAAGCGAAACTAAACTCATATGCAAAAACCTATGATAATCTTATGATTCATATGCCTTTTTATGATCAATTTGAAGAAGACTACATAAGAATAAACAAAGAGATTACAAGGGCATTTTCTCAAATAGTAGTTGCTCACGGCAATAGCATAGACGATCTTTTATTAGGCACAAGACAAAATTGTGAAAATTTAGTGCCCATGATTAGCAATTATTGCTACACAAGTCTTGTTAAAAAAAGATATGGTCTTATGGATACAGCTATAATTGTATCAACTGGCCCAAGCCTAGATAAACAGCTTAATACGCTTAAAAAATTTGCTCCATATGTTAGCATTATAAGCGTTGATGCCTCTTATCCAATCCTTGCAAGGCATGATATCAAGCCTGATTATGTAATGTCGATTGAAAGAATAGAACCAACTTCTAGTTTTTTTGAAAAAAAACATCCAAATATTGATGACAATATACACTTTATTGTTGCCTCAGTTACACACAAACAAACTATTAAAAATATCTTGCCAAGAAAACTAGTACTAACTATGAGACCTCAACAAGAGGAGTATATGTTTGGTCTAAAAAGATATGGATATTTGGGTGTGGGGCATAGTTGTGCAAACATGGCCTACCAGCTAGCCTATGTCTTAGGACATAAAAATATCGTTTTCATAGGACAGGATCTAGCATTTGGTAAAGATGGAGCAAGCCATGCAAAAGGTCACGCTTTTGCACAAGCGGATGAAAATTTATATGTTAAAGCTTATGGCGGAGAGGGGGAGGTTAAAACAACATATGTTTGGACTCTATTTAAAAACCAGTTTGAAAATGACATCGCCCAATCAAGCCTAGAGAATATAAAATCATATAACTGTACCGAAGGTGGTGCTAGAATAGAAGGCACTATAGAAAAGCCGTTTTTAGAAGTAATGCATGAGCTTTGCAAAGACAAAGAGATTAAAAAACTGCCTAATATAAAAAAAGATAGTGAAACGACGGTAAATAAAAACCTTTTAAAAGCTTATAAAGTCATACTTGCAAAAATAAAAGCTCAAAGTGAAGTCAAACAACAAATAGAAAAAGTCTTTTTAGAAGTAGTGCCTAGTATAGATAAATTGCTTGAGCTCAATAAAGAAAATAAAATAGAAAAAAAGCACTTTGATGAGCTTCTTAAAATAACAAAAAAGATAGATAAACTAAAAGATGTAATCGCAAAACGTAATTATCAAAAATATGTAGATAATATATTGCAAATTTCAGTCTATTATCAAGAACTTGAGCTTGCAAAAATTTCTGTAGCGCCAAGTGACACAACCATCCAAAAAACCAATAAGCTTCTTATGTGGGTAAATATGCACAAATACTGGATGTTCTCTGCAGCTGGCGGTCTAAATGCCGATATCGAAGTTACTAAAAAAGCTTCAAAAGCACTTGTTGCTGAGCTAAAAAAGAGAAAACTAATAGCTAAAAATGAGATAGGAAAAGCAAAAGAAAATTTTATACTGAGTATATAAGCTAATTTGTAAGTAGAATTATTTTACTTACGATCTTTTTATTTGGCTTACTAGTTTTAGTAAGCCTTTGTCACAATTATAAATTTATAACACAACCCATTATAAACCACTAGAGCAAAGACAAAATAGATACATTACTATTTATTTTTAGTAGATAAAGCCCCAAAGTTAAACTCTGGGGCGTGGGTTTGCGTATTGTAAAAGCATTAACACTCTTAAGGCTTTGTTACTGCGACAAAGCCTCTATCTAAAACCTTAATGAAACTATTGTAGTAGCTTCATTACGTTTTGTTGTACGCTGTTTGCTTGACTCATGGCATAAGCACCTGATTGAGCTAGGATATTATGTTTTGAGAAGTTAGCAGACTCGCTAGCAAAATCAACATCTCTGATTTGAGATTCTGCTGATTTTACGTTAACTTGAGTTACAGTGATGTTATTAACTGTAGCTTGAAGTTGGTTTTGAACTGAACCAAGGTCTGAACGAACTTGATCAAGTGTTTTTTGAGCAGACTCAGCAATACTCATAACAGCCATCGCACCGCGAAGTGTCATAACACCAGCAGACTGAGCTACTGATAAAGCTCCACTCATTCTTTGGAAGCCCATAGCTGTTGCTAGGGTTTTATCTATTTGTCCTCTTATATCTCTTAGAGATACTGATTGTTGAGCTCCACCATTAGCAGAGAATGCTAGCGATAGTTTAGCAACGCCACCAGCATTTAGCTTGATATCTCTACCATCAAGACGAACAAGGTTTAGTCTACCTACGAAACCGGTTAAAGATGTACCTTTAGCAGCTGCACCTTTACCGCCAAGACCCTTTGAGATGTCTTTACCAGAAGCTACGATAGCACGGCCATCACGGCTTGTTAATACCATTTTGCCTGTTTCAGCATCAACAGAAGCTTCAACACCAGTTTGATCTTTTACAGAGTTGATAGCATTTACAAGTGCACCGTTTGCATCATTTGCTTTAACTTCTAGATCGCCGATTTTAACGCCGTTGATTGTTAAAGACTGAATTAAACCACCGCCAATAGCAGCACTTGCTTTCCAAGTAACATCAGCTGTAGCTCTAACACCAGTTCTATCAGCAACTTTGTTGATGTTCTCGGCTAGAGCGCCAAGGCCTTTACCGATACCTGTTGAGATAGTAGCGCCTGTAACACCTACATCGTTTACACCATCAACGTTTAAGAATTTAAGGTTTACTTCACCCATAGCTGTAAGTAGTCTTGAACTCTCAAAACGTGTAAGACCGATCTTATCAGACGTAGTCGCACCAATACTTGCTTTAACAGTTTGGTTTGAATAAGCACCTATTTGGAATTCTTTATTAGAGAATGTTCCGTTTAGTAGTTGCTGACCGTTAAATGAAGTAGTGTTACCGATATTATCAAGCTCTTCCATTAGACGAACGATATCAGCTTGCAATGCTTGGCGTGATTGAGTTGTTTGGCCGTCTTGAGCTGATTGAGTAGCTTTTGTCTTGATAGTATCAAGAATTTTTAGCTGCTCGTCCATAGCTTTATCGGCAACTTGAATGATACCAATAGCATCATTACCGTTTGCAATAGCTTGACCTAAAGCTGAGGCTTGACTTCTTAAGCTATCTGCGATAGATAGACCTGAAGCATCGTCTGCAGCTGTTTGAATCCTAAGACCTGAGCTAAGTTTGTTAAGTGACTTAGATAGGTCAGTGTTGTTGCTAACTGCGTTAGCGTGTGTGTTAAGTGCGTTTACGTTTGTGTTAATACGAAAACTCATTGTAAATCCTTTTAATTTTTTAGTTACGACTTCTTGTCGCACAAAAACTATATCGTGAAATTTTCTAAAAACTTTATAGGCATGAATGAAAAAATTTTTAAAGATTAACATGGATTTGATTTTTATGCCTTGATACTTTAAAAATTATTTTTGCTACAATTACGCCAAAAAATTCAAAGGCTATATATAAATGAAAAGCTTAATCATCGTGGAATCTCCCGCAAAAGCAAAGACTATCAAGAATTTCTTAGACAAAAGCTATAACGTCATCGCCTCAAAAGGCCACATCAGAGACCTGCCAAAAACGAGCTTTGGCATCAAGATAGAGGATGATAAATTTACCCCAGAGTACCGCGTAAACAGCGATCACTCCGCCATTGTAAAAGAGATAAAAGAGCTAGCCAAGGGTGCAGATGAAATTTACCTCGCGACCGATGAGGATAGAGAGGGTGAGGCGATCGCGTTTCACATAGCAAATGCCATCGGCAAAGAGCCAACCAGCCTGCCTCGCATCGTCTTTCACGAGATCACCAAAAGCGCCATACAAAACGCTCTAAAAAGCCCAAGACACGTCGATATGAACAGCGTCAATGCCCAGCAAACAAGGCGCTTACTTGACCGCATCGTTGGCTATAAGCTAAGTCCGCTTTTAAATTTAAAGATACAAAAAGGCTTAAGTGCTGGCAGGGTGCAAAGTGCGGCACTAAAGATAATAGTCGACCGTGAGCGTGAAATTCAGGCATTTAAGCCGGTTGAATACTACACTATCGACACCGTTTTTAAAAAAGACCTAGACGCCGAGCTAGTTAAATTTGAAAACCAAAAGATCGAAAAGCTCACTATCCAAAACCCAGACCGCGCAAAATACATCATTGAAAATTTACAAAATGAGAAATTTAGCGTCCGTGAGATCGAGAGCAAGGATAGAAAGATCCAGCCAAGCCCGCCATTTATGACATCAACACTTCAGCAAAGTGCGAGCAACCGCCTTGGCTTTAGCCCCAAAAAGACCATGATGATCGCTCAAAGCCTATATGAGGGCGTGCAAACAAACGAGGGTTTCATGGGTGCGATCACTTACATGAGAACGGACAGCTTAAATTTAGCCAAAGAGGCCGTCGCAGCCGCTAGAGAGCACATCCTGCAAAACTACGGCAAAGAGTATCTGCCAGCCAAAGCGATAAGCTACACGACAAGCTCAAAAGGTGCGCAAGAAGCCCACGAAGCGATCCGCCCTACAAATTTAAACTTCACACCGCAAATCGCCGCTAAATTTTTAGAAAAAGATGCGCTCAAACTCTACACGCTCATCTACAATAGATTTTTAGCCTGCCAAATGAGCGCATGTGTGAGCCAAACGCAAAATGTCTATGTCGCAAGCGAAAAAGGCGAGTTTAAGATAAGTGGCAGAAAGGTGCTATTTGACGGCTTTTACAAGGTTTATGGCGAGCTTGATAAGGATAAAATCTTGCCAAATTTAAAAAAGGGCGACGAGATGAGTTTGCAAAGCATAAAAAGCACACAAAACTTCACCGAGCCACCAGCCAGGTACTCAGAGGCTGGCCTTGTTAAAAAGCTAGAGAGCCTAGGCATCGGCCGCCCAAGCACCTACGCACCGACCATCTCGCTGCTAACATCAAGAGACTACGTGAGGATCGAGAAAAAGCAACTCATACCAAACGAGATCGCATTTAGTATGATAGGCGTTTTGGAGGAACACTTTAGCAACATCGTCGATAGCGAATTTACCTCACATCTTGAAGAAAAACTCGATGAGATCGCACTTGACAAGGCTGACTGGCAAAAGGTACTAAGCGACTTTTACTATCCATTTATGGAAAAAATTAGCGCTGGCAAAACTGGAATAAAAAGCCTAAAAACAGCCACTCCGATCGGTGAGAAATGCCCAGAGTGTGGAAGCGAGCTAGTGCTTAGAAAGGGCAGATACGGCGAGTTTATCGCTTGCTCAAATTTCCCAAAATGCAAATACTCAAGAAATATCGCAAAAGATAATGAAAAGAGCGCAGAGGCAGGCGCTACTGTGGTAGCTAAGCCAAAACGTGAGCTTAAAAAGCTTGATGTGCCATGTCCAAAATGCGGCGGCGAGATCGTCGAGAGATTTAGTAGGCGCGGTAAATTTTACGGGTGTGCCAACTATCCAAAATGTGACTTCGTCTCAAACTACGAGCCAGTTGAGCAAAAATGCGACGAATGTGGCGGCGATATGATCAAAAAAGAGCTTAAAAAAGGCACATTTCACGAGTGCACAAAATGCAAGAAAAAGACCCTTGTCTCTGAAAACTAAAAAATTCTAGCCAAATCTGAGTCCTTGAGCCTAAATTTGACTTTTATAAATTTGGGCTTTAAATGTCTGACACCACCGCTAAGCTTAGCCAGCATAAAGGGCAAAAACCTCGTCATCAACTATACTCAGTTAGAGGGTAGTTCACATCGTAGCACCCACTTTTTGGACTTTTTGATGAGCTTAGCGCTTTGCTAAATTTAAAAAACTGGTCTTTTAAGAGAAAGCGGAAATTTATAAGAAAAAGTAATGTCATAAAATTTAAGCTTTTCGCATAGTTTTTAATAAATTTATATCTTGGAGCAAATTTTAAAATTTCACTCGCAAGAATTGACTGCTAAAATTTGGATTTGCTTATAGCTTAACTCAAATTTTAGAGCCGAAATTACTCGTTCTTGAAATTTTAAAATTTACTTGACACTTGCCATATATACGAACGCATGCAGTGCAAAATCGCTATCACATGCACTTCTAACGTACAAAGAGCTTAGATGATTAAAGGGGATAAGGGGACGGCTCTTGGCTTCGCTAGCTCGCAGCTGCAAACAGACCGTAACTCAAGCCCCTTTGCCCCCCCCCTTTTTTTTTTGAATAAAAATAAATTTATACATTTCATCAAACTATTTTTGCAAATTCATAAATCATCCTACTTAAATTTTAAACCTACCAAAGCTATAATACGCCCCAAAAAGGATGAAAAATGAAAACAATTATGCTCTGTGCGATATGCTCAGTCACTCAAGGAAACTGCGCCGAGGACTGCGCTTATTGCACGCAAAGTGCCAAAGCTGGCGCTGATATCACGAAATTTAAAGAAAAAAGCGTGCAGCAGGTGGTGGACGAAGCCAAAATGGCTTATAAAAACCACGCTCTTGGCTTTTGTTTAGTCACAAGTGGTGCTAGGCTGAATGACAAAAAGACCGACTACATCGTCTCTTTAGCAAAGGTAGTGCATAAAGAAGTACCAAATTTGATGCTCATCGCATGTAACGGTATGGCAACTTACGAGCAGCTTAGCGAGCTTAAAAAGGCTGGCGTTTTTAGTTACAACCACAACCTTGAAACAAGCCGAGAATTTTTCCCAAAAATTTGCAAAACTCACACTTGGGATGAGAGGTATCAGACAAATTTAGATGCAAAAAGAGCTGGGCTCATGCTTTGTACTGGTGGCATTTACGGTGTTGGTGAGAGCGAGGCTGACAGAGTGAGCTTTAGAGCTAGTTTAAAAGAGCTTGAGCCGTTTTCATCGCCGATAAATTTTTTCATAAAAAATGAATCTCTAAGTCTTGATCTGCCTCCTCTTAGTGCGGATGAAGCCCTAAAAATAGTGCGTGAGACCAAAAGCGCTCTACCAGAAACTAGAGTCATGATAGCTGGCGGCAGAGAGAAAATTTTAGGCGATAGACAATACGAGATCTTTGAAAATGGCGCCGATGCGATCGTCATTGGCGACTATCTCACCGCAAAAGGCGAGAAAGCTAGCAAGGATATCGAGGAGCTTACAAAGCGTGGTTTTAGCTTCGCTAGTATCTGCCATTGATGCTTGTAAATTTACTTTTCGCAGGGCTTGGAGGCTTTATCGGAGCTGGATGCAGGTTTTTAGCCGGTGAGCTGCTAAAATTTAGTCACTTTCCGCTAACCACACTTGGCGTAAATGTGCTTGGTAGCTTCATTATCGGCGTTTTGTTTTGTCTAAATTTAAGCCAAAGCGCAAGAGTATTTTTGGTCGTTGGCATACTTGGTGGCTTTACAACATTTTCAAGCTTTAGTCTTGATAGCGTGAAATTTTTACTAGAAGGCGAGCTGATAAAAGGCTTTTTAAATATCTTTTTAAACCTTGTTCTTTGCCTACTTGCAAGCTATCTTGGAATTTTGCTTGGCAAGAGTTTATGAGAGTTTGCAAATTTAATAGAGTTTAAATTTTGCTAGATTTTCTTAATCGCATGCAGTGCTTTAGCACCATTGCATGTACTTTGAACGTGCGAGGGGATTGGAGGATTTAAAAAGGGGGATAAGGGGACGGCTTCGTAACTCGAGTCCCCTTGTCTCCCTTTTGAATAAAAGAACCTAAAAATAAAAAAGTCTGTATTTTTAAAAATAGAATTTCACTATCGCGAAAATTTTAAAATTCTATTCACTCGCAAGAATTGACTACTGATTTTAGGTCTCGCAAAGCTTGCCACTAAAATCAGAGCCGAAATTACTCGTTCATGAAATTTTAAAATTTACTTGACACTTATCTGACTTGATAAATAAAAATTTGTCGTAGTTTTTAATCGCATGCAGTGCAAAACATGCCACATCCACCTTTTTACCTAGCTTCTACCTTTGGCATCTGAAGCATAAAATTTCTAGCTTCACTTAAAAGTACAGGCTTAAGCCCATCTACCAGAGTTTTTGGATCATAAATTCTCTCATATGAAAGTATTAAGACTCCATCTTTTTTAAGTAAAAAGTGGATTATTTCTATATTTTTACTGCTAGTTTTATCTTTTATGAGAGCTAAAATTTGATCATTCTCTTCGCTATAAAGCACTTCTTTAGCCTCTTTTATCTTCTTTTTTAGCTCAACAAGCATACTTTCACTTTTTATATTTTTGTCAAATTTCACTCTAAAGCTTACAAAATGCTCATCAAAATTTTCATTTTTTAAAAAGTAAAAGCTCTCATCTTTGGCTGTATTTTTCTTATAAAAAACGCTTCCATCAAATTTAAAACTTTGAACCAAACTTAGCTCGTCTGCAAAGCCAAAAATTCCAAAAAACATCAAGGCAAAAAATAGAAATTTACGCATAAATTTGCACTCCAAATTTTTAAAAATTTGTCGCCATTTTGCCCAAAAGTCGCTTAGCTTAATCAAAAAATAACAAAGCTTTTTATACAATCAAACATTTTTAATTTAAGGATCTTTTTGCAGTTACATCAAGCTAGCGAGCTTAGTATTCTTGTCGTTTTGGCATTTATCGTCTTTGCTTCGCCTTATATTTCTAAAATTTTACGCATTCCTGTCGCTCCTGCTGAGATAATACTTGGAGCACTGGCTAGCTACATCGGGCTTGTCGGCGAGAATGAGATGTTTAAGCTAATTAGCGAAGTTGGCTTTTTCTTTTTGATGTTTCTAGCTGGCATGGAGATCGATCTTAGAATGCTTATAAACATTGACCGCAAAATTTTACGTCTGGGGCTTATCTATCTTGCCCTCATCTACTCGCTAGCAACTGCACTTACGTTTAGTTTTGATCTTAGTTTGCTCTATATTATCATTATCCCAATAATGGCCGTTGGTATGATATTTACGCTATTTAAAGAGTATGGCAGAGATGTGAAATGGCTAAATTTAAGCATGCTTATTGCAACTATTGGTGAGCTTATAAGCATTACGCTTTTGACATTTATAGCAGCCTATTTGCAGTTTGGAGCTAGTATAAATTTATGGCTAACGATTGGCTATTTGATCTTATTTTTAGCTATCAGTGTGCTTAGCTTTAAAATTTTAGATGTGCTTTTTTGGTGGTATCCTGGGCTTAAAGTGATCCTTATGCCACACTACGATAAGGATGAAAAAGATATTAGGCTAAGCATTGCGGTATTTTTTTCGATGATTGCACTCATGCTTTATTTGAATTTAGAAGTTGCCTTTGGCGCGTTTATCGCAGGTATGTTTATAGCTACATTTTTTGATCATAAAAAAGACTTGCCACACAAGCTTTCAAGCTTTGGATTTGGATTTTTGGTACCGATATTTTTTATACACATAGGCTCAACTTTCAAGCTCTCAAGCCTAAGCTCAAATGAAGTGATAAAAGATGCTATTTTTATATTTTGTGCGATGCTTGCCACAAGGCTTTTTTCAAGTGTGTTATTTGTAGGAAAATTAGGATTTAAGGGGATATTTTTGTTTTCTCTCTCACAATCCATGCCGCTAACACTTTTAGTAGCAGTTGCTACTATCGCACACAGATCAGGTGAGATAAGTGATTATTCTTACTCATCTTTTATCCTAGCAAGCCTAGCTCAAGCTATAATAGGGACAATAATTATAAAATTTCTAATGCAATCAAGAAGTAAGGAGTAAAAATGTCATCAAATACAGCTACGCTAACTGATAACAGAACCGGCAAGAGTTACGAGTTTCCTATACTAAAAGGCACCATGGGACCTGATGTGATAGACATCTCGACATTTTTTAGTGATACTGGAATGTTTACTTTTGATAGAGGCTATACTTCAACTGCGATGTGTCGCTCGGCGATAACTTATATAGACGGCTTAAAAGGCGAGCTAATGTATAGAGGTTATGATATCGCGTATTTGGCCGAAAATAAGACATTTTTAGACGTGGCATATTTACTTTTAAACAAAGAGCTCCCAACAAATGATCAGTATATAAATTTTAAAACCGAGCTTAAAAAAAGAAGCTTCATGCATGAAGGCATGATGAAGCTATTTGACGCATTTCCAGACAAAGCTCACCCTATGGCGATCTTGCAGGCAGCAGTATCAGCGTTAAGTGCCTTTTACTCAGATCATCTAAATATGGATAAACCTGAAGAGTATCACGAGATGGCTATGCGCATAATCGCTAAAATTCCAACGATCGCGGCATTTAGTTACCGCTACTCACGCGGACTTCCTATCATCTATCCAAATTTAGATCGTGGCTTTACTGAGAATTTTCTTTATATGATGAGGGGCTATCCATACGAGCACGTAGATCTTAAGCCAATCGAGATAAAAGCACTTGACACGGTCTTTATGCTGCACGCAGATCACGAGCAAAACGCTTCAACTACAACCGTTAGAACCGTTGGCTCAACGCACGCTCACCCATACGCATGTATAAGTGCGGGCATCGGCGCACTTTGGGGCTGGGCTCACGGCGGGGCAAACGAGGGTGTCATCCGTCAGCTTGAAGAGATTGGCTCGGTCGCAAACGTCGATAAATACATCGCTAGAGCAAAGGATAAAAACGATCCATTTAGGCTAATGGGCTTTGGTCACAGGGTCTATAAAAACTTTGACCCACGCGCAAAAGTGCTTAAGAAGATGAGAGATCAGCTTATGGATGAGATAGGCATCAACTCAGAGCTTATTAAAATCGCAAACCGCATTGAGGAAATCGCGCTAAATGATGACTACTTTGTGAGCAGAAATTTATATCCAAATGTTGATTTTCACTCAGGGCTCATCCTAAAAGCGCTTGGCATACCAAACAATATGTTTGCCGTCATCTTCGTCATCGGTAGGACGCCAGGCTGGATCAGCCAGTGGATCGAGCTAAAAGAGCAAGACACTATAAAGATCGTCCGTCCAAGACAGCTTTATGTTGGAGAGACAAACAGAACACCAAAATGAGCGAGCTTTTAAATTTAGCTAAAAAAGCAGCCGTTAATGCTGGAGCGCAAATAATGAAATTTCACTCTGCAGATAATACGGCTCTTAAAGTCTGCCTAAAAGATGACAGCTCACCACTAACTAGCGCTGATCTAGCTGCAAATGAAGTGATACTAAAAGAGCTAAGCAAGAGCGGGATAAAAATTTGCTCTGAAGAGAGCATCTTACAAGAAAGCGACAAAGATGAGTTTTGGCTCGTAGATCCACTTGATGGCACTAAAGAATTTCTAGCTAGAAACGGCGAATTTTGCGTTTGCATAGCGCTTATAAAAAAAGCTAGACCGGTGCTTGGCGTGATATTTATCCCGGTTAGCAAAGAGCTTTTTTATGCTGATGAAAATGGCGCTTTTAAAGAAATTTTAGATGACAATGATGAAATCATAAGCAGAGTTGATTTAAACAAAAAAGATAAAAATTTAGACAATCTAATCTTTTCAAGCAGAAGAGGCGACGCCAAAGAGATAGAATTCATAGGACAGAGCCTAAATTTTGAGCAAAGGTGCATCGGCTCAGCTATAAAATTTTGCCGTTTGGTTGAATTTGGTGGAGCTTATTTGAGATTTGCCCCAAGCTATCTTTGGGACAATGCTGCAGGAGATGCGCTCGTAAATTTTTGTGGCGGAAAAGTATTTGACGCTAATAGCAGCAAAGAGATGAGCTATGAGCTTGCTGATTTAAAAAGCCCATTTTTCATAGCTCTCTCAAAAAATACACTAAATCTAAAAGATAAAATCACACAGCTATATAAGCAAAGTAAAACTTAAACCTTAAATTTCTTCTAGTAGATAAAGCATACTAGCTATTTTTGCTGTGCCTAGCACGTAACTCATTATGTTTGCTGCGACTTTATCTTTTTTAAGCACTTTGCCATTTATGTCAAATATATCTTCGTTGTTCTCTTTGATAAATTTTAAGGTTTTTGCTGCGACATCTTCTAAACTATTTTTACCATCAAGCAATAAAAGTATGTAATAATCGATATTGTTAAGCTTCCTTGAGATGCTAAATTTATTAGCAAAAACAACATCGGCATTATTTTTATGATTTAAAAAATATCTGACATAATTTATTAAATTTTGACTAAGTCTTGAATGTCCGGGCCTATACTCGATATTTTTTTGCTCATCTTTTAAGATCATTGCATCAGACGAGTTTGTTAAAATCCTTACAAAAGCGCTATAAACCATGAGCTTATCTTCTGGCAAAATTTCTAAAATCTGAGAAAGGTTTATGCTAGCTGGATACATCTTATAAAAGACCTCGCAAAGCCATGATATATCCTGTGGCATAGCACCATAACTATCTTGCCACTGGTTATCTTTCCTTATAAAATCTGCCACAACGTGAATTTTATTAATATCGCTTGGGCCTATTTGTTTATTGGCTATGCTCTCATAAGTTTTGCTATGGACTATTAGGCTTTGTCTAAATACTTTGTTGCTAATCATATCCATGAATTGCTCTAGATCGATTCTGTCCTTAAACTTGTTATTTTTGTATTCATCTACTATGGCTGTGCCAACATCTGGGGTAAAAATATCATCAAGTGTATATTCACAAAGATAAGTAAGCTCATTTTTGGCAAGCATGGCATTAAAATCTTTAAAATAAAATGGATCATTTGTATATTCTAAAAACTCATGAGCTATGTAAAAGTCATCTTTTGAGAGCACATGTTCTGTTACAAAAAGAAGCATCTTAAGAGGTATCTTCCCTTCATAAATTTCTTCATCTCTTGTTAGCAAATATTCTTTATAGACTAAAAGTGCTTCTTTAGCTGCTTTTAACCTCTCTTGCATGCTCTCTTTATCTTTTGCGGCAAGTAGCATTATATCCCTTACGATATCTTTTACTTTCCAGCCCGGATAAACATTATAAGAGATAAACGCCACGCCATTTGCACTTAAATTCTCTCTTACGACTTTTAATATAGCTTCTTTTACAAAGTCAGGCACCCAGCTAAAAACACCATGAGCGATGATATAGTCAAATTTCTCATCACTTTTAAATTCGCAAATATCGCCGTGTATAAGCTCTAAATTTGTAAGCCCCATCTCTTTAACGATCTCTTGTCCGCGCCTTATCTGCTCACCGCTAAGATCTATGCCAACTACTTTTGCATTTTTGTTGTTTACTGCAAATGGGATCAAATTTCCGCCAAAGCTACATCCTATCTCTAAAACTCTTGCATTTTCGCATGGCGGTGGAGTTATGCCAAGAAGTGTCGCACAAGCTTCAAGCCTATATGGCGACGATTGGGCAAAGGCTATTGATTTATAAGTTAGCTCATCATAAGACTTTTCGATTTTGCTATTTTGACTCATTTTAGCTCCTAGTAGTCTTTTTCTTTGATTTTTTCTAGCATATTTTTAGCATCATTCTCAGGATCATCCACTATATATGCGCGCCTTATCTTGCCATCTTTTATGATGAGTGTTTGCCTAAAGTAAAATTTATGTCCATTTGATGCAGAAAAAACTGGAAGTTCAAGCGCCCTCTCAAGCATAAACTCACTATCATTTAAAAACATGACTCCAGTTGAAGTCTCTTCTTGAAATTTCTTTTGAGCTGCGATATCTTGTGAGCTAATGGCCACTACCATAAAACCAAGATCGTTAAAGTCTTTTAAAAATTTTTTGTAGTTTATCGCTTGTTTGGTGCAGCCCTTCATGCCCGCAGTATTTTGCAGTTGCTCGCTTAAAAGACTAAAGTCCTCGCCTATCTTTGGATAGATAAAAATAACGCAGTCGTGTGTCCTTGCAAAGGCAGAAAAATCAAATTCCTTACCGTCTAAGGTATTTAAATATATACTTGTAGGCACTTTTATCATACTTCATCCTTTAAAATTTTTTACTATTATATCTTTATAAGCTTTGCCTTAAGCTTTTTTAGAATTTAAAAGATAAACTACGAAAAGGACAAAAAAGCTAATTATTAACATCAAAAGTGCATAGATATGAGCCTTGGTGTAATCAAGCATTTCAACTGCTTCAAATATCGCAATGCTCGCAACCTTGCTCTCTCCAGCTACACTACCACCTATCATTAAAACAACACCAAACTCACCCATAGTGTGAGCAAAACTAACGACAGTAGCTGTTAATAAATTTGATCTTATACTTGGCAAAATCACCCTAAAAATAGTCGTGAGCTTATTTTTACCAAGACTATAGCTCGCTTCAAAAAGGCTCTTTTTTAGGCTATTTAGCCCAGCATAAATCGGACCAAACATAAATGGCAATGAATAGATACAACTTGCCACAACAAGACCAGTGAAGTTAAAAACAAGCCTAACTCCAAAAATTTCTTCAATAAATTTACCAAAGGTGGAATAAGGTGAAAGAAAAATGAGCAGATAAAAGCCAAGAACACTTGGTGGCAAGACCAAGGGCAGTGAGATTATTGACTCTAAAAATGATTTGCCAAAGAATTTTTTCTGCGACATAAAATATGCAAGTGCAATGCAGGCAAAGAACAAGATAAAAGTAGTTGTAAAAGATAGTTTTAATGAGAGCCAAAACGGCTCGTAATCTATATTTTTAAGCTCGTCTATCATGCTTTTTCCAAATTTACGCTAAACGCTTTTGTGCTAACTACTACCATATCGCCTGCTTTTAAATTGATTGCTTCGCTGCTACTTAGCACCACTTCACAAATTTGGCGGTTTATTAATACATTTGCCACGTAAATAGCATCACGTTTTTTTATCTCTAAAATTTTAGCATTAAAGGCAAATTTCTGCGATCCTGCACTCTTTAAAAATATCTCACTTGCGCTACCTGATCTTGAAATTTTTCCATTTTCAAGGACAAAGACTTTATTGCAAAGCTTATAAATTTCAGCGATATCATGGCTTACTAAAATAATGCTCATCTTAAACTCATCATGAAGTGCTAGTAAATAGTCTTGAAGTTTCTCACGCATGGCATTATCAAGCGCACTTAACGGCTCATCAAGTAGTAAAATTTCAGGCTTTCTCATAACCGCGCGAGCTAAAGCAACACGTTGCTTTTGACCGCCAGAAAGAGTGCTAATTTTTGCATTTTTTAGACTTGTTAGGCCACAAATATCAAGAAGCTTGTTCGCCAGATTTAGATCATTTTTTGCAAAGAGTAAATTTTTAAAGACATTCATATTTTCAAAAAGTGCGTAGTCTTGAAATAAAAAGCCGATATTTCGCTTTTGTGGAGCCAAATTTGTCTTTTCATCAAAGAAAACTTTATCCCCAACTCTTATGAAGCCACTTTGTGGTGCTTCAAAACCAGCGATCAAGCGTAAAATAGTAGTCTTTCCGCCACCGCTTGCTCCGTAAAGTGCGACAAAATCGCCATTTTTAAAGCTAAGGTCTGCCTCAAGCATAAATTTGCCGTCGCCACCATTTAGCTCTTTTTTGCAAAAAATTTCTATCATTTTTGAGTACTTATATGAATACTAGTAGATTTTATATAGGCAAAGACTTCATCGTTTTCACCTACGTTCATGGTTTTTAATGCGTGATTTGAGATAATAGCTTCGAAGTAAATTTCGCCACACTTTAAGCTAATAACACTTAAAATTTCACCAAAATTTATAGCTTCAATCACGCACTTTAGCTCGTTTTCAAGCGAGCTAGTGTCAAGTTTATTTTTTGCCAAGACGACATCCGAGCTTTTAAAACCTAAGCCAATCTCATCATTTAAGGCAAATTTACTAGCCTCGTTTAAGACTAGCATAAATAAATTTGCCTCTAAATTTAGACCCTTTAGCTCAAATAAGCTGACATCATCTTTGGCTAAAATCCTAACGATCTTTGCTTTTATCATTTAGCAGGAACGTTATAGCCAAATTTCTTAAAAATTTCTCTTGATTTATCACCCAAGATAAACTCATAAAATGCCTTCGCATCAGCATTATTTTCAGCACGTTTTAAGAGTACGATGCCTTGATCGATCGGAGTGTATAGCTCTTGTGGAACAAGGATGTAATTAACGCCCTCTTTGTATTTTGACATTTTCTCATCAAAAAGTGCACTAGCAGCGATAAAACCTACGTCAGAAGCGCTTAACGCCTGAGATAGAGTCTCAGAAATTTTTTGAGCATAAACGATATTTTTTTCTACTTCGTCATAAAGTTTTGCATTTTTGAGTGCTTCTATGCTAGCCTTACCGTATGGTGCTGTTTGTGGATTTGCAATAGAAATCGCCTTTAAACCACGAACAACTTCGATGCCTTTTTTAAAATCAACATCTCTAATAGAAAAAATAGCCACAGCACCTTGTGCATAAACTTTTGGTTCGGTGCTTGAAAAACCTGTGTCATAAGCTTTTTGTGCAAAGCCCATATCAGCAGCCATGAATATATCGGCTGGGGCTGAATTTTGTATCTGCGTAACAAGACCGCCACTTGCACCAAGGGTTAAGTTGATTTTAGCATCTGGATAAAGCTTGTTAAACTCTTTTATAAGCTCTGGAAATGCGTATGTTGTGTTTGCTGCAGCATATACATTTACTTCAGCGCCAAATGCGTTTATGACAAGCAAAGCTGCCGCACATAAAAATTTAAAAACTTTTCTCATTTAAACTCCTATAATGATTTGAGATGATTTTACTATTGCTAAAAGTGTATCGCCAACACCTATTTTCATCTGGATAGCACTATCTTTTGTGATGATGGCAGTTAAAGTCTGCTCATCACTTAATTTTAAAGTGATTTCAGCATTTACAGCACCTATCTTTGCTTCGATCACTTCGCCTTTTAATTGATTTTTTGTGCTTATTTTTATATCTAGATCCTTAGCCAAAATAACAGCTGGAGCTTTAAAAATATAAATAACTTTTTGTCCAACTTTTAGGCCTAAATTTTTCTCACTTTCAACCGTGATGTTTGACTCAAGCGTGCAGCCATTACTTAGTTTTGCAACTATTTGAGAATTTACCGCACCGCGGTTTATGCCAATAATCTCACATGAGAGCTGATTTCTGGCACTTAAGTTCATATTCATTCTTTGAAGATTTATAATATCTACATCCTCAAAATCTACTTTTTGACAAATTTTTTGTAAAAAATCCTTTTGGGTCTCAAGAATGGCATCATAAATTTTTATCAGTTTATTAGCATACTCACTTAGCTCAGAGCCACTATTTTTCTTATTTCCATCAGCTCTAATAATAAGCGGCTTGCTACTTTTGTTATTTATCGTATCAAGGCAGTCCCAAGCATTTTTGTATGATATGCCAACCAATTCTGCCGCTTTTGTGATACTCTTTGTCTCTTTTATAGCCTTTAATAATGTAATATGTTTAGCTAAAACCTGTGTATCTTCGCCTAAAAATAGTTCTAAATTTATATCTGCTTTCAAAATTTTTACCTTTACTATATTAGAGAATAATTTGTGAAGTATATCTAATTATATTAATCCTTAAGCTTAAAGATTTAAGTCAATTTATAAATTTCTCTTAATTTCTTGTAAAGTTTTTAAAAGATAAAATCAAGCTACATTTTATAAATAAAAATAAGGCTTAGTATGAAATTTTTGCTTTCTATCTTTTTTAGTTTGCTTTTAGCCTGTGCTAATACTGACATAAATACGAATAGCGAAAGCGACGAATTTGATGTTGAATTTGAAGCAAGAAAAGATGTTTTTGACCCTCTTAGTGGCTACAATAGAATGATGACACATGCAAATGACTTTATCTATGTAAATATGCTAACTCCAGTGGCAAAAGGCTACGCCTATGTTGTGCCAAAAACGGCTAGAACAATGGTTTCAAATTTCTTTGACAATCTGCTTTTCCCAGTTCGCTTTGTAAATAACTTACTTCAGTTTAAATTTCAAAATGCTGGTGAAGAGACATTAAGATTTTTAGCAAATACGATAATAGGCTTTGGCGGACTAACAGACGGAGCAAAATACTACAATCTCAAAGCTCACGATGAAGATTTTGGACAAACGCTTGGATATTGGGGGCTTGGCAGCGGTTTTCATATAGTCTGGCCACTTATTGGACCATCAAATTTAAGAGATACTGGTGGTATGGTCGGAGATTATTTTGCTGATCCTATTAGCTACGTTGATCCTATACTTTTATCAACTGGTATCAAGTCATATAGAGCGTTTAATAGCTTTTCACAAGATCCAACAGCTTATGAAAAACTAAGAAAAGATGCTATTGATCTTTATCCATTTTTACGCGATGCTTACGAGCAAAGACGCGACAAGCTTATCAAGGAGTAAATATGAAAATTTTAAAAATTCTAACTATGATTTTACTTTTTACAACTAGCCTTTTTGCTATTTCAAAAGAGCAGATCAAACCTGAAGTAGAGATGAAAACAACAAAGGTTATTGAAATTTTAAAAGATACAAATTTAGACAATAATGCAAAGACAAAAGAAATTTTTGCTCTTCTTGATCCATTTTTTGACTATAAACAAATGGCAAAGATTAGCCTTGGTAAACGTTACAACAGCCTAAGTGGCGATGAGCAGGTTAAGTTTGACGCAGCATTTGAGCAAAAACTAAAAAGCTCATACATAGATAAACTTTTAGGATACAAAGATCAAGAGATACATATAACTGGCGAGAGCGAACCTCAAAAAAATAGATACTGGCTAACATCTGAGCTGACAAATGATGGCAAGAGCTACGAATTTGTCTATAAATTTTATGACGCTAAAGAGCGTGGTTGGCTCATTTACGATCTTGATATCGTTGGTGTAAGCATCATTCAAACATACAGAAGTCAGTTTGGCGATGTGCTAAATAACGCTGATTTCAATACTCTTTTACAAAAGCTAAACGAAGCTGTTTTGCCTGATCAAAATAAAACTAACCCTTAATGCGACAAATTTTAAAATTTATCATTGCTAAAAACAAGCTTATTATTGCTCTAATTTTAGCTTTAAGCGTAGTTTTTGGCTATCTTAGCACCAAGCTTAGCGTTGATGCGTCAGCTGAAACGCTACTGCTTGAGCATGATCCTGACTTAAAAGCTTATAGAGAGATAGCCAAACGCTACGATGCACCTGGATTTTTAGTGGTTGCTTTTACTCCAAAAGATGATCTTTTTTCACCTAAAAATTTAGAACTTATCAAAAATTTAGGCGATAAACTAGCTAAAAACGATATGGTAAATAGCGTCATCTCTATAATAAATATTCCGCTTTTAAATAGTGTAAAAGGCGGGATTACTGGTATCTTAGATCATACTCCAACGCTGCAAGATAAAGATATAAATATTTCAAAAGCAAAGCTTGAGTTTGCCAAAAGCCCGATTTACAGTGGAAATTTGATAAGCAAAGATCTAAAAACCACAGCGATTGCTCTAAATTTAAAACAAGATGAGAAATTTAACGAGCTTGTAAATGAGAGAAATTTACTTAGTCAAAAAGAGTCAAACGGTACTATCACACAAGCTGAGCGACTTAAGCTAGAGGCTCTTGCCTATGAGTTTAAAGCCTACCGAGATGAGCTTAGAAAGAGCGATCACGAAAACCTTGAGGCTATAAAAGCAACCATAGCTAAATTTAACGCAAATGACGAGCTATTCTTAGGCGGTGCAAATATGATCGCTGATGATATGATAAGCTTTATAAAGAGCGATCTTTTGGTCTATGGCTTAAGCGTACTTGCTCTTCTTAGCTTTAGTTTGTGGCTATTTTTCAGACAGGTTAGATGGATAGTTTTGCCGATGTTTATATGTGCCATAAGTGCCATTTTTACGACCGGAATTTTTGGCATATTTGACTGGGAAGTGACGGTCATTAGCTCAAACTACATCGCACTTCAGCTCATCATTACCATTTCAACTGTGATTCATCTTGTCGTTAGTTATAGAGAATTTTACGCAAAGCATCCAAAATATAGCCAAAATCAGCTAATTTATCTAACGCTTCGTGATAAATTATCTCCATCTTTTTGGGCGATATTTACCACGGTTATTGGCTTTAGCTCGCTTATGAGTGCTGACATAAAGCCAGTTATCATGCTTGGCATTATGATGAGCACTGGCATTAGCGTTTCGCTTGTGCTTGCGTTTTTGCTATTTGGTGCGATAAATGTAAATTTAAATAAATTAGCTCCTATTAGAACCTTTGAAAATAGCTTTAAATTTACAAAATACTGCGCAAATTTAGCCTTAAACTCAAGAAAGATTATCTACGTAGTTTGCGCTCTAGTTGTCTGTTTTGGCATTTATGGTATCAGCAAGATAAAGGTTGAAAATAGCTTCATTGGCTACTTTAAAGAAAGCACAGAAATTCGCCAAGGAATGCAAGTTATTGATACCAAACTTGGTGGCACGATACCAGTTGATGTGATAGTGAAATTTAAAGAGCAAAAACAAGATAAAAATACTGAGCAAGATGAGTTTGAAAATGAGTTTGAAAGCAATGCCAAGGATGCGAAATACTGGTTTAATAGCTATCACACAAGGGTTGCTGAGAAGATTCACGACTATTTAAACGAGCAAAAATTTGTCGGACATGTAAGCTCGTTAGCAACCCTTATAAAAGCCATAAAAGAGCTAAATAACGGCACGAGTGATGATTTTTTATTAGCTGCAATGTATGAGAAATTACCACAAAATTATAAAAATATCTTATTAAGTCCTTATGTAAGCGTTGAAGATGATGAGCTTAGATTTAGCATAAGGATCGTCGATAGCAACTCCGAGCTTAGACGAAATTTATTTCTAAAAGAGCTTAGAGAAGGGCTAGCACAGCTTACTAAAAATGACAATGTAAGCATAGAAGTTGCCGGCATGATGGTACTTTATAACAATATGCTTCAAAATTTACTTAGCTCGCAAGTTGATACTTTTGGACTAACTGTCGCTATACTTTTTGTCATATTTTGCTTTATTTTTAGAAGCATAAAGCTAGCAACCATTGCGATAGTTTCAAATTTAATCCCGCTTTGCACACTCTTTGGCGTGATGGGATTTTTTGGCATTCCGCTTGATGTGATGAGTATAACGATCGCAGCCATTAGTATTGGTATTGGCGTTGATGATATCATTCACTATATCCACCGCTTTAAAGAAGAAATGCTTACAAAAAGCGTTTTTGAGAGCATTAAAGTCGCGCATGCAAGCATCGGATATGCGATGTATTACACATCGTTCACCATTTTTCTTGGCTTTAGTGTGATGATAACTAGCAATTTTATTCCAACTATATATTTTGGCTTACTAACCGATCTTGTTATGGTATTTATGCTTCTTGGCGCACTAATCATCTTGCCAAGCCTAATAGCAAGCTTTGTAAAAAAGTGCGATATTTAAGCTAAATTTATTTGATAACTTTGATGAACGAGTAGACATCTGCCACGCCGTCAATGTGCTTAGCGTACCAAATAGCATGTTTTTCTTGCTCAATGCTATCAACTACGCCGCTAAATACAACATCACAGCCAACTATGCTAACACGCACATTTGTGCCCTCAACTATACTATCTTTAAAAAGATTTTGCTTTAAGTTTGCAAGAATTTTTAGACTATCGCATGGATATTCTGGCTTTTTGATACGAAGATAGGTATAAATTTTTCGCACACCATCTGTACTTTTGGCTAGTTCTACTAGCTTATCTTCAAGCTCTTTACTATCAACAAGTCCGATCAGATAAGCATCTCCGTAAAAAACCTCTATCTCGATATCGATATTGCTAAGTCCTTTTGAAAACAAAATTTTGCTTTGCAATTTGCTTTGTATAAATTTATCTCTTGTGATCGAGTAAATACCACGTTTATCACGTGAAATAGAGTATGCATCATATACATTTAGCGGTGCAGTTGCTGGAGAAAGAACCGAAGAGCAAGAGCAAAAAAATAGAGCTAAAAATGTAAAAACGCTAAATTTTAAAATCAGAAATCCTTTTGTAATTTCAAAAAGTTTATAGAAAATGGGCTAAAATTTATCTAAATCTGCTAGAATAACGCACACGGAGGATAAAGTAATCTGGTGATGCTCACGGGCTTCAAACCCGATGACTGGGCGGTTGACCGTCTGGTGGGGAGTTCGATTCTCTCATCCTCTCGCCACTCTCATTTTAAATTTTACTTTTATCAAGCAAATTTATAATCCCAAACAAAATAAAGCTTAATACAACCAAAACAAGGCTTAAAATCAGCGCTTCATCACTTTTGCCATCGTATACGGCATTATAAATGGCAAGCGAAATAGTGTCTGTTTTGCCTATGATATTGCCACCCAAAATTAGTGTTATGCCAACCTCGCCAAGCCCACGCGAGATCGCTAGAACAAAAGCCGATGCTACGCTTTTCGCAACGCATGGAAAGAGCACGAAAATAGCTGTTTGAAATTTATCTTTCCCAAGGCTGTATGCTGCTTCACTTAGGCTTTTTGAAAGTGAGCCAAGAGCAGAAGCGACAGGCTTTACAAAAAGTGGTAGCGAAGCTATAAAAGCAGCTAACACAAGGGCCTTAAAACTAAAAATAATTTCTAAATTTAAAGCCTTGCCGACGATGCCATTTTTACCAAGCAAATAAAGCAGTAAAAATCCAGTAGCAATGGGCGGAAAGATGAGTGGAAAAGTTACGATCATCTCTAAAATAGCTTTAAATTTGGCCTTACCAAAAGCTAAATAATAAGCCAAAGCCAGCCCAAAAACGATAAGCAAAGCCCCTTGGCACAAAACGACCTTTATGCTTAAAAATAGCGGATTAAACAGCCAAGAGAGCTCTTGCAAGCTTAGCCTTATCTTATGCCAAATTTAGTGTAAATTTCTTTTGATCTCTCGCTTTTTAGCTCATTTAAAAATTTCTTACAATCAGCCTTTTTATCGCATCCTTCAAGCTTCGCAGCTACGATGTTTGCTGGAGCGTAAAGCGATTTGTCTATCAAGACAAAACTGCCAAATTCATCTTTGTGTGCATTTAGTTCAGTTTGGTTGATGAATCCAGCATCAACTTCGCCGTTTAATATATAAGTAACGACTTGTGGCACGCCAGCGACTGCTAAAATTTTATCCTTTAGCTCGCCACTTAAATTTGCTTTTTGCATAAATTCATTCGCTCTTTTGCCATAAACTGTCTTTACAGCATCTGGCATAGCGATCTTAGTAAGCGCTTTTAGCTCTTCAACTTTTTCTATTTTCACACCTTTTTTAGTAGCTAGCACCAAAGCACCTGAGCCTAAATTTACATACTCAGCGATCTTTAGATCAGACTTTTTCAAAAAGTCTTCATCGCCCACGATCACGTCAGTTTTGCCCTCTTTTGCCTGAGCCATGATAGCTGTGATGTTTGCAAAAGAAGTGTCGATATTTACGCCATCTTTTTTGAGATTTTGCGCGACTGCTTCGACTATCTTTTTATATCCGCCGCCCGCACTTACTAGCAAATTTTCATTGCCAAATGCAAAAATTGCAACCATTAAAAGTAAGAACTTTTTCATATTTTTCCTTTAAAACTAAAATTTCAAGATTTTATAAAATATACTCTTATACATTCTTAAAATATATTTTTATAATTTTCACTTTTCTACCAAAATGCTATAATCACGATAAAAAAGGACAGACATGAACGAACTTGAGCTAAAGATGCAAGGCAAGATAAAAAGGCTAACAGATAAGACTTTTAGGCTAGATCCAAGGATCGGCGAGGGCTACTTCACCGCAAAATATTTTCTAAAAGTAAATGAGATAATTAAGCAAAATTTGCCAGATCAGCACGTGACGATGCAATTTTTCCAAAGGCGTGATGATATCGTGCTTTGTGGCATTGATGAGGTTTTAGCCGTCATCAATAAATTTGCCAAAAACCCAAGTGAGCTTGAGATTTATGCACTTGATGATGGCGATATCATAAATGCAAATGAGCCAGTTTTAAAGATAAGCGGCAAGTATGAAAATTTCGGCTTTTTAGAAAATGTGATCGACGCAACGCTAACTAGAAGAAGCTGCGTGGCGACAAACTCAAGAGACGTGATAAGAGCAGCAAATGGCAAGGACGTCTTTAGCATGGCGGATAGGCAAGATGACATCTGCACTCAGCCAGGCGACGGCTATGCCTCATTTGTAGGCGGCATCAAAAAGGTCGCCACAGATGCTCAGGGCGAGCTTACTGGGCTAAAAGGTGGTGGCACCATGCCTCATGCGCTTATTCAAATGTGCGGTGGGGATATAGTAAAAGCCTCAGAAATTTATGCTAAAACCTTTAAAAATGAGAAGATCACGGCCTTAGTGGACTACAACAACGACGTGATCACAGATGCATTAAGGGCTGCAAATGCCTTAAAAGAGAGGCTTGGCGCGGTTAGGGTTGATACTAGTAAAAATTTGATTGATAAGTATTTTGAAGGCAAAGATACGAGCAAATTTGACCCACACGGTGTTTGCAAGGAGCTTATATTTGCTCTAAGAGAGGCGCTTGATAAAGCTGGCTTTAAATACGTTAAAATCGTCGTTAGCTCAGGTTTTAGTCCTAAGATTATAGAAGATTTTGAAGCTTATAACACGCCGGTTGATACTTATGGCGTGGGAAGTTATCTTGTTAAAAATGACATTTGTGGCTTTACTGGCGATCTAGTCGAGCTAAATGGCAAAGATGAGGCAAAATTTGGTAGAAAAAATTTCGCTTCAGATAGGCTAAAGAGAGTGAAATTTTAAGAGAGAAGATGAAATTTATAAAAATTTTAACGTTTCTAGCGCTTTTACTGACTGCTTGCACCGCCGCAAACTACGCTAACGCCTTTGAAAAAGTGGGCATCCTCGAGGACGGAGTTTATCGCTTTAGCCAAAATGGCCTCGGCGTCAAAAAAGACCTGCTTGTAAAGGTGATCTCGGTACAAAATTCAGAGAGCTCTCACAAAAAGATCATCTCCATGCTAAATATCCCTAAAAAATCTAAAATCACGGACTTTAAAACAAGCGACGCTGGCGTGATAGTCTGGCCATTTTACGAGTTTGAGGGCAAATTTATAACGACAATAATCGTTGAAAATATAAAAAAAGAAGATAGCGATCAAAAACTGATTAAGATGCTTGAACTTAAGCATCCGTTTTACTCAACGCTCCAAGCTCGAAGAAAAGGGGCTAAAGACGCCATAGACGTGAAATACGTGCTAAATTTCAAAGAGGCAAAACTGGTAAAATCGTTTCAAAACCGCCCTTAAAACTTTATTTTAAATAAATTTCATTAAAATGGCGTAATCAAAAAAAGGATCGTATTTGCAAAATTTCAAGAATATAAACGTCGCTCACTCGCCTGATGCTGACGATATTTTCATGTATGCCGCGGTCAAATTTGGCTGGGTTAGCAGTAAAAATTTAGCCTTCACATCAAAGGCACTTGATATAGAAACGCTAAACGAGGAGGCGCTAAAAGGCACTTACGAGGCAACAGCGATCAGCTTTGCACTCTATCCAAAAATTTGTGACGAGTATGCTCTTTTACGCTGTGCGGTGAGCTTTGGCAATGGATATGGACCAAAGCTTATCAAGCTAAAAGGCAAGCAACTAAAGCGAAATTTTAAGGTCGCGCTCTCTGGCAAAAACACGACAAATGCCCTACTCTTTCGCATAGCCTACCCAGAGGCAAGGATCGTTTATAAAAATTTCTTAGAGATCGAAAATGCTGTGCTTAGCGGCGAGGTCGATGCTGGCGTGCTCATACATGAAAGCATCTTAAATTTCTCAGACCAGCTCTGCGTAGAGCGCGAAATTTGGGACATCTGGAGCGAGCTAAATGGCGAAAATTTACCGCTCCCACTTGGTGGCATGGCACTTAGACGAAGCCTACCGATAACTGATGCGATCGAGTGCGAGAGAGTGCTTAGCGAGGCCGTTAGGATCGCCACTTCGCACAAGCCATTTTTGTCTCACATGCTAATGGAGCGAAATCTCATCAGGGTTGGCAAAGATGAGCTAAAAACATATCTAAATTTATACGCAAATGACGAGTCTATAAGCATGAATGAAACTCAGTTAAAAGCGCTAAATAAGCTCTATCAAATAGGCTACGATAAAGGCTTTTTTGAAAAGCCAATCGACGTAAACGACTATCTTATCCCAACTGAATACAACGAAGTAAGGTTTAGCTGATGCAAAGTACGCTTGTCTCGCTTGGAGTTGAAACTTTTAAGATCGCCCTTTACATCAGCCTTCCGATGCTGCTAAGTGGCCTAATCGCAGGTCTTATCATCTCCATTTTCCAAGCGACCACGCAGATAAACGAAACCACGCTAAGCTTTGTACCAAAGATCCTGCTAGTCGTCGTTGTAATCATATTTTTGATGCCTTGGATGATCTCGATGATGGTTGAATTTACCACTCGCATGCTTGATTTTATACCGGAATTTATCCAGTGACGAGGCTTGTTGATTTTTCTAAATTTACCTCGGTTAAGATAGGCGGCGTGCATGAAATTTTCGAGGTAAATAGCCTTGAAGATCTAAGCTCGCCTCACTTTTTAGGCGCAGTGATGATAGGTGGGGGCAATAACCTGCTCATCTCGCCAAATCCCCCAAAAATGGCGATACTTGGCAAGAGCTTTGACTATATAATTTTAAAACGCTTAGGCGATAAAATTTACCTTGAGATAGGTGCTGCGACAAAATCGGCTAAAATTTATAACTTCTCAAAACAAAACAACATCGCTCACCTTGAGTTTTTAAAAAATATCCCAGGCACGCTTGGTGGGCTCATAAAAATGAACGCTGGGCTGCTTAAATTTAGCATAAGCGACAACCTCACGCATGTGCGTCTGGCTCGTGGCTGGGTGAGCAAAGAGGAGATAAGCTTTAGCTACCGCCACAGCGGCATAGATGAGGCCATTTTGGGGGCTAAATTTAAGCTTCAAAGTGGCTTTGACGTAAGCATTTCTGAAGCTATAAGTGCCAAGAGGGCAAATCAGCCAAAAGGGGCAAGTTTTGGTAGCTGCTTTGTAAATCCTGAAGGGCACTTTGCAGGGGCTTTGCTTGAGGCGGTCGGGCTAAAAGGATACGCTATCGGCGGAGCGAAATTTAGCGAAGAGCACGCAAATTTTTTGATAAATTTTAACCACGCAAGCTTTGAGGACGCCACTAGCCTTATAAATTTGGCAAAAGCTAGAGTTTTAGAGAAATTTGGCGTAGAGCTTAAGACTGAAGTTTGCATTTTATAAGGACGATGATGAGTGAGTTTTTGAGCGAAGTTTTTACCCTTTCATTTTTGTTTATAGTTATTGGGTTTTACGCCATTTATAGGGCTAAAAAGGCGCAAAGCGAGCATGAGAAAAATGTGGCTGATTACGATAAAAATCTACTAAATTTTGCCAAAATTTTAGGCGTTCAAAATCATATCGATCTAGTTAAATTTGATGAAATTTTGGCTGAAGCCTTAAAAGAAAAACTAATTTTTAAATTTAATAAATCCACCTCACAAGAGGAGTTTATCTCTTTTATAAAAGATGAAAATTTCAAAAATAAGCCCCAAATTTCACAAAATTATATTGATGAAGCCTTTTTAAATCTTTGCGCAAGCTCGCTTGTAGAGCCACTTAAGCTTGCGATACTAAAAAACGAAGATCAAATTTATGGATTTTTGTTTGAAAAAGAGCAGCTTTTTGCTCTTATTGATAGCGCTGCACTGCTTGGCGAAAATATTATAATTTGCGAGTAAATCAAGTAAAATTCATCTCTTTTTAGATAAAATCAAGCCAAATTTCAACTATAAGGTAAAAAATGGCAAAAGAAAAAGATAGTGACAAAAAGATAGCTATCCCAGAGAGCGAAGCGGACAAGAAAAAGGCGCTCGAGCTTGCGCTAAAGCAGATCGATAAAGCTTTTGGTAAAGGCACTCTTTTAAGGCTTGGCGATAAAGAGGTTGAGGCTATCGAGTCGATACCTACTGGCTCGCTAGGACTTGACCTAGCTCTTGGCATAGGCGGCGTTCCAAAAGGCAGGATCATTGAGATCTATGGACCAGAAAGCTCTGGTAAGACCACGCTCACACTTCACATCATCGCCGAAGCGCAAAAAGCTGGCGGAATTTGTGCGTTTGTCGATGCAGAACACGCACTAGACGTAAAATACGCTTCAAATTTAGGCGTAAATACCGACAACCTTTACGTCTCTCAGCCTGACTTTGGCGAGCAGGCACTTGAGATCGTTGAGACGCTTGCAAGAAGTGGAGCGATCGATCTTATCGTAGTTGATAGCGTCGCTGCTCTTACTCCAAAGAGCGAGATAGACGGCGATATGGGCGATCAGCACGTTGGTCTGCAAGCAAGGCTTATGAGCCAGGCGCTTAGAAAGTTAACTGGAATTTTAAGCAAGATGAAGACAACTGTTATCTTCATCAACCAAATTCGTATGAAGATCGGTATGATGGGATATGGCACGCCAGAGACTACAACTGGCGGCAATGCACTTAAATTTTACTCATCTGTAAGGATAGATGTTAGAAAGATAGCCACACTTAAACAAAACGACGAGCCTATCGGCAACCGCACAAAAGCGAAAGTCGTTAAAAACAAGGTCGCGCCTCCATTTAAAGTGGCTGAATTTGACATCATGTTTGGCGAGGGTGTGAGTAAAGAGGGTGAGATCATCGACTATGGCGTAAAACTCGACATCATCGATAAATCGGGCGCGTGGTTTAGCTACAAGGCCGAAAAACTAGGCCAAGGCAGAGAAAACGCCAAAGCCTATCTAAAAGAGCACCCAGAAATTTCTGATGAGATAGTAGCGGCGATCAAAGGCTCAATGGGGATCGATCACCTAATAAGCAGCGGCGCAAAAGATGAAGATGACGAAACAAACGAAGCAGGAGATGAATAATGGTATTTATTGAAGATGTAGAAGCTCACGAGGTTTTAGACAGCAGAGGCAACCCAACAGTTCGTGCGACAGTTAGACTAAGCGATGGAACCGAGGCAAGCGCGATCGTACCAAGCGGCGCAAGCACAGGTAAGCGTGAAGCGCTCGAGCTTCGTGACAAAGACGAGAGATACACTGGCAAAGGCGTTTTAAAGGCTGTTTCAAATGTAAATGAAAAGATAGCCGAGGCGATCATCGGCCTTGATGCCTACAACCAAAAAGCAGTCGATGAGGAGATGCTTGAGCTTGATGGCACGCACAACTACTCACATTTAGGCGCAAACGCGGTTCTTGGCGTATCTATGGCGATAGCTCGCGCAGCTGCAAAGAGCCTAAATATCCCACTTTATCGCTATCTTGGCGGTGCAAATGCCAGTATCTTGCCAGTGCCGATGTTTAACATCATAAATGGCGGCGCACACGCAAATAACAGCGTTGATTTTCAAGAATTTATGATCATGCCATTTGGCTTTAGCACATTTAGCGAGGCACTAAGAGCTGCAACAGAAATTTATCACAAGCTAAAATCTATTCTAAACGCAGTCGGACACAGTACAGCTGTCGGCGACGAGGGCGGCTTTGCTCCAAATTTAAAAGACAACGAAGAGCCACTAAAACTAATCTCACAAGCCGTAAAAGAGGCTGGATATGAGCTAGGCAGCCAGATAAAACTTGCCCTTGATGTCGCTTCAAGCGAGCTTTACAAAGACGGCAAATACGAGCTTGAAGGCAAGAAATTTAGCAGCGACGAGCTCATTAGCTACTATGAAAAACTTTGCGAAAAATATCCGATATTTTCTATCGAAGATGGCCTTAGCGAGGATGACTGGAGCGGCTGGGCTGAGCTTACAAAAAGGCTTGGCAGCAAGGTGCAGCTAGTTGGCGACGACCTATTTGTTACAAATGAGAAAATTTTACGCGAAGGCATCGAGAAAAATATCGCAAATGCGATCCTAATCAAGCCAAATCAAATAGGCTCCGTCACGCAAACTATGCAAACTGTCCGCCTTGCTCAAAGAAATGGCTACCGCTGCATAATGAGCCACAGAAGCGGCGAGAGCGAAGATGCGTTTATCGCTGACTTTGCGGTCGCACTAAACACTGGCGAGATAAAGACGGGTGCTACTTCAAGAAGCGAGCGCAACGCGAAATACAACCGCTTGCTTGAGATCGAGCTTGAGGCGGGTGAGTTTTTAGGGGATAATATTTGAGCGAAATTTTAGATGAATATGGCAAAGAAGATGGCATATTTCATAAAATTTTAAAATACATTAGACCAACATTACGCTATGTCATAGCCACCATTTGTGTGGCTATGTTTGCTTTTTATGTAGGCAATATGATGTTTGGCAAACGCTCACTTGATGTTATGTTAAGCCTTCAGAGCAAAAAAGAGAGGCTTAGCGAAGACGTGGAAATTTTAAAAAAAATGAACGCGCGTCTGCAAAAAGATTATTTTGAATTACAAGGCCTTGAGCCAGACTTTAATAAAAAGTAGGAATGATGAAAAAAATTTGGTTAGTTTTATCTATATTTGCAGCAAGCGTCTTTGCTAGAGAGAACCCATTTATGCCTATTAGCGAGCTAAATACAAGCGTTATGACAACAAATATCATAGAAAAATTTGATAGCTTTGATTCTATTTCGTTTAAATTTCCAAGTGATGCGGCACTTTTACTAGATGTCACCATAAGATATAGAGCAAATGACGGTACTATAAAGGAAAAAAGGCTAGCCGATATAAATAAAACTATCGATTACAGCGATGAATTTGCTTTAAATAAGGTAAAAAATCCAGAACCAGTTGTGGCAAAAAAGCTAGATGTTTCGGTCACAATGGCAAATATGCCTAGCCAAAAAGTAAGCACCCCTGTGATAATAGAAAAAAATGAAACTAAAATTTCAAATAAAGATAGAAACAAAACCTCAGATATGCCAACTCCAAGTGTTGTAGTGATCGATCTTAGCACAGATAAAGCAAAAGAAACTACCATAAAGTCTGAACAAAAGGTAGTCGAAATAAAGATTGAGCCTAGCAAAAAGCCAGTTGATAGTGTAAAAAATGGAAAAGATGTTAAATTTCTAGGTTTTATAAGCTTTCTAGCCAACAGTAAAGAGCTAAAAATCGCTACAAAAGCTAAAAATTTAAAGCATTTTGCTTATGAGAAAAATAAGATCGTTCTTGACTTTGCAAGGCCGCCAAGAAGCTTTAAAACTAAGAGCTTAAAACTTGAAAATGAACATTTTAAAAATGTGATCATAGGCTGGCATGATAGATATTTCAGGGTGGTTTTGGAGCTTGATAAGATGCATAAATATAAGCTCGAAGCCGCTGAAAATGGATATTTGCTTAAGCTTTTATAGTTTTTGAATTTTATTTCATAAAATTTCAAATATAATACTTTTCAAAATAAAAATTTAAGGTTATTGGTTTGAAATACCCGCTTGATTGTAAAGATAATTTTGAAAACTCATTTATATTTTGGCTCACTCGCTACGTCAAATTTAAGCTAAGCTCACTTTCAAATAAAGAGCTTAGGGATCCAAAGGCACTTGCAAGTGTGAATTACGCTCTAAGCCGCGAGGTAAAGAACATTGATCAGCTTGATGGCTTGGTAAAAAGTGCGAGAAATGCAGGGCTTACTGGCATAAATACCTACTTTAATCCACTTAAAAAAATATATGAAACGATGAAATTTTACGAGCTTAGTAGCCTAAAGCAGATCGATGAAGAACTGCTAAGCGAAATACTGGCTAGCACAACCGGCGGACTAAGCGACGCTAGTAAGAAAAATTACCGCATCTCAGTGATAAATTTCTTTGCGTTTTTAGACAAACAAAACGAAGAGGATGGCAAGGCCCATGTTTTTGATATAAATTTAAAAAACTGGGGTGGAGTGAGTGGCAATAAAGGGCAAAAGTTACCTGAGTTTATGGGCGAAGATGAGGTCAAGAAATTTCTTGATGCGATCGAAGAAAGTGACTTTAAACAAAACTCAAATCGCAATAAGCTCATAATAAAAACTATCATTTTTACTGGCATTCGTGTGAGCGAGGCCCTAAACTTAAAACGAAAAGACATCACCGAAGATGGCGATCTTTTTATCATTAGGATCCGAGGCAAAGGTAACAAATACCGCATCGTTATGATAAAACGTCACCTAATAGAAGCTCATCTAAATGCGATCGCAATAAACTATATCAATAAAGAAGGCTATCTTTTTATCAATAAAAAAGGCACCAGGCTGACGCAGGCTTATGTTAGCCGCATAGTAGAGCAGATCCTTTTTAAGGCCGGTATCAGAAAAGAGAAAAATGGTGCTCACATGCTGCGCCACACCTTTGCAACAATGCTTTACAAAAAGCAAAAAGACCTAGTCTTAGTGCAAGAAGCCTTAGGCCATGCAAGCTTAAATACCTCAAGAATTTACACTCATTTTGATAGTGATAAGCTGAGACTTGCCGCAAAGGTGGCTGAGGATTTAGCGGGAGAGTAGATTTTGCTTCTTGTGTAAAAAGCCACAATAAACAAAAAGCTTTATGAGAAAACTTATATGTGATTTATAAATTTAGATAAGCCCGCCTAGTAGTGAGATTTGTTGGGGTTTAAAAACATCTTTCATATAAATACAATGAAAAAATGATGGCAAAATTTAAGAATAAATATGGGCTGAGGAATAAAAATTTAAAGCTCTAGTTGATATTTGAGATCAATAAAACACTTTAAATTTATATCCCAAACCAACAATAGCCATTTTTATAAATCGATCATTAGATTTAAGGGCTAGTAAAATTTTACCAGCCTGCTAAACATCAAAGTTTATTTGCTATTTTAAAGAGTCTTACAGCTTGCTCCGCTGTCATCTTTAAATTTCTAATTGCGACATCTTTTCTCATCGCTTCTTCAAGACTCACTGGCTCATTTAATATACAAAAATAGGCATCGATTCCATTTTTATGGCAATCTTTGGCACATTTTTGCACGCTTCCAGCAAATGCGATTACTGGCTTATGATACTTTTTTGCTAGTTTTGCAACCCCAGTTGGTGTCTTGCCCATTGAGCTTTGAAAGTCCATACGGCCTTCGCCAGTGATGACTAGATCAGCCTTTTTGATCTCGTCTTCAAGAGCAATAGTCTGTGTAATGATCTCAATACCTGGGCGAAGTTTCGCTCCTAAAAATGCCACGAATGCAAAGCCAAGTCCACCAGCGGCACCAGCGCCTTTTTGTGTGTGAAATTTGCTATTAGTCTTTTCCTTTACAAGAGTTGCAAAGTGTTTTAGTCCATCATCAAGCTCTTTTACCATGCGGCCATTTGCACCCTTTTGAGGAGCATAAACATGAGCTGCTCCATTCATGCCATAAAGCGGATTATCTACATCGCAGGCGATTAAAAACTCGCACTCCTTTAGCTCTTTTAAAGCATCTTCATCTGTAAACTCATAAATTTTGGCTAAATTCTCGCCTTTTCCTTCAAGTAAAGCACCATCTTTATCATAAAATTTAAAGCCAAGTGCGCTAAGCATGCCTGTACCAGCGTCATTTGTCGCACTTCCACCGATGCCAATGATAAATTTTCTAGCGCCTTTAGCAATGGCATCTTTTATCATCTGACCAAAACCAAATGTGCTAGTTTTTAGTGGATTTCTCTCGTCTGGGTTTATGAGCGTAAGGCCCGAAGCACTTGACATTTCAAGTATAGCAAGGTCATCTTTTAGTGCATATCTAGCTAAAATTTCAATTCCAAGTGGATTTTTAACTATCGTATCTATAAATTTCGCACCAAGTGCATCAGCCATCGCCTCTACACTACCCTCGCCACCATCTGCGATAGGCTTGACAACGACCTCGCAGCCAATCTCTTCTAGTCCTTCTTTTACAGCAAGGCCCGCTTCAAGCGAGCTAAGCGAGCCTTTTAATGAATCAATCGCAACTAAAATTCTCATAAAAGCACCAAAGATAATATGTAAACGCTAATTATACCAACGATACCCATTATAAACGTCATAGCTGTTTGTGTGCGATATCCTTGTTCTGCGCTCATCTTGCTAAAATTTGTCACAACCCAGAAGTAGCTGTCATTTGCGTGAGATACGCACATCGCACCAGATGCTATTGCCATGACGCAAAGTGCAGCTGAAATTTCACTCGTAAAGCCAAGTGTGTGCATGAGCGAGTTGTCGGCACTAAATGCACCCATGATAGACGCTGTCGTGATGATAGCCACGGTCGAGCTTCCTTGAGCGGTTTTTAGTACGGCCGAGATGATGAATGGGAAGAAAATTCCTATCGCTTTTATGGCGGTTGCGTTTTCTTTTATGAAATTTACAAAGCCGGCCTCAGTGATGACATTACCCAAAACACCGCCAGCTGCTGTGATAAAAAGTATCGGTCCAGCGATCTTTAAAGATTCGTTCGTGATGTGGTCAAATTCTCTTATCTTTCTGGCTTCTACTAATAAAAATACACAAAAGATCACGCCGATTGCAAGAGCAATGATGGGATTTCCTAAAAATAAAAGTATCTTTGGCAAGAGAGCCGTTTTATCAAACATGCCTTGTTTTGCTAAAACATCGACAATAGAGCCGATCGCCATAAAAATGATAGGCATGATGATAGGAGCAAGGCTCAAAAATCCGCTAGGTAGCGTGCCAAATTTCTTTAAAAGCTCTTCGTAGGTAGCTGTGATGGTAGCGTCAGCATCTTTGTCGCTGATAGTCACGCTTTTGCTAACACTCTTTGAAAAGAAATAAACAGCTATCAAAACAGGTACTGAAACGACTGTTCCCATGATGATGACAAGGAGTAAATTTCCGCCAAGACCAAGTGTTCCTGCAGCTGCTATTGGGCCAGGAGTTGGCGGGATAAAGACGTGAGATGCGTATAGGCCGCCACTTAGAGCGACTGACATCGCGACTGGGCTTGCTGAAATTTTCTTATAAAGCGCCTCGCGAATAGAGTTTAAAACGACAAATCCACTATCGCAAAATACCGGAATGCCAACAACCCAGCCCATGATGAGCATGGCAAGCTCTGGACGCTTTTGTCCGACTAGCTTAACAACCATATCAGCTAGCTTTAGTGCAGCTCCCGTTTTTTCAAGCACAGTGCCGATTATCGTTCCAAAGATAATAACGATACCAATACTCTTAAATGTGCCACTAAATCCAACACCTATCATCGCTGGGATCTTGGATAGATCGATGCCTGCGACGATCGCAAGAACCAAAGAAATGCTCATAAGTGCCAAAAATGGATGCACTTTTAGCTTAGAGATCATAACGATCATAAGTATGATAGCTACAACAAAACAGACAATTAGTGAGATTCCGCTCATAAAAACTCCTTTGCTCTGAGATTTTGCTTAAGATTTTAGCAAAATTTGCTTGTATTTTTTCTAATATTTTTAAGTTTTTTGATTAATTAAATTTTTTTGACATATTTGAGTAAATTTATGACTATTTGCCTAAATTTAGCCATTTTATAAGTTCAAAATTTTTAGCTTATTTTAAAATAACAAAACCAAGACCAAATTTATCAGTATGCCTATTATAATCAATCAAACTCTCGCCATATCCCGTAAAATACTGCAAATAGCCATAAACTCCGGTTGAGAAGATAGGAAACATATATGAAATTTCAGCCGCACCTTTGTTTGTTTTATCAAAATGTAAGTTATTTCTTAGCATCAGGCTAAAAATGTGTTCATTAAGGTTGTAGCTAAGCCTTACATCGCCATGCCCGATGTATTTTAATATATCTTTATTGTCACCTTTATTGCCCACTACCATCCAAGCTCTTGGTGAAATGCTAAGCTTACCAAAAACAAAATCACTTTGCACATAAGCTCTATTCCAGCTTCTTGAATTGCTACCATCTCGTCCATTTGACTCATGCAAAAGTCCAAATTTTAGGTTTTTTACACCTATTTGATCCAAATATTTTGGCGAAGCAAAATTTAGAAAAATTTCTGGCTGATAGTTCGTCTCACGAAATGGCGCAGATGTCCTTGTTATCTGCCACCAAGATGTCTGCGTGTAGGCTGCCACGAGGCTCTCTCTAAGCCCAAACAGGTCATAAAATAACGGCTTTGCAAGGCTTATTTGAAACTTAGTTTCAACGCTTTTTCGCTCATCGTTTGGCACATTTTTAGCATAAGTTACTGGCAAAAGGTAGTTAAATTTATAAAGCTCGATACCAAGTGCATTTTGTAAATTTTTACCACTTTTATCTTCTCTTAAAAGATCAGCTTGCTTTAGCTTCGCCTCTCTTGGTGCTGGCTCGCTTGCTTGCACATTTTGCATCACGTTTTGCTCGTTTAAAGAGCTTTTGGCTAGCTCTTTATAAATTTGCATCGCAGCCTTTATATCGCCGCTTTGCTCCAGCTCTTGCGCCCTTTTAAAATCATCTAGTCCACTTGCTATCAAAAAACTAAGACTAAGACTTAAAAATAATAAAATTTTACTCATCATCTATCTTCTTTTCTTGGATTTTCTTTGCCATTTCGTATTCGTCAGGGAAATTTATGTTAAAAAACTGCTCACTATCTTTAAAATTTACTACTTTGCATTTACAGCTTTTTCTCAAAAGTCCGATTTTATGCTCATTTTTTAAATAAAACTCATGAGCCAAAGTGACAAGCCTTGGGCTAAAAAAACCACAAAGCGAATGAATGTGCTCATTATCACTAGCCACGACCATGTCAAATTCATCTTTAAATTTAACAAGCTCCTCTAAGCTTTTAAGATCAAAAAATGGCATATCAGCTGGTATCACAAAAATGCTATGATCAAAATTTTTAAGAATGGAGTAAAGTGCGAGCATTGGCGAATAGTTATTGCTATTTTCATCTTTTATAAGCTTTAGTGGCGGGCTAAATTTCTCAAATTTTGAGCTTACATAAACTTCGCCAAAAACTTTGCTAAATTTCGCAACCTCATAATGAGTAAGCGTCTTAAAACCACCAAATGGCAAAAGTGTCTTATCTTGCCCCATACGCGAGCTTTTGCCACCTGCTAAAATCACGCAAGTTTGCATCTTTTTCCCTTAAGAAAGTTATGAGGCTAAATTTAGCTAAAAGCGGCTTTGATATACCAAAAATATGTGATAAAAACTTATTTTTGTTTATGCTACTTGTAAAATTTTAAGCCTGCTTTGCCCTTTTCATTGTTAAAAATTCCTCGTAGCGACGATCAATGATAGCTTTGATCAAGGCATAGTTTTCTTGTGAGTTTTCTATATAAAAATAGGCGTTATCAAAGTATTTTTCACCAAATTTTTTCGAAACAAAATCCGTATAATCCTGCAAATACCAACCATACATTTTGGCAAATTTTGTCCGATCAGTCGTATAGTAAGCTTTTGCAAAGGCTTTACCAGCAGTATTTAGCTCCGCACTTCCAAGTACTCCGTCCATAGCGTCAAAAAGATACTGACGATAGTTAAAATTTTCGTCCATCTGTGCTATATCGTCCGCAAAATCTGCCGCAAATTCCTTTGAATAAAATTTGTGTTCCATGCACCAGCGAAAGAAAAATGCAATGTGTGTCGCACCGTTTTCATGCGGTATATCAGTCGGCGCATCTTTCGCACCCCAATGCCATTTTGCTTTGTCATATACTATATCT
Source organism: Campylobacter concisus (assembly GCF_003049705.1). Taxonomy (NCBI): domain Bacteria; kingdom Pseudomonadati; phylum Campylobacterota; class Epsilonproteobacteria; order Campylobacterales; family Campylobacteraceae; genus Campylobacter; species Campylobacter concisus. The sequence goes on along the minus strand of NZ_PIRF01000001.1, from coordinate 6,597 downwards.
GGCATTTTTATCCTTTTAAAATGCTCAATTTTACTAAAACCATCTTAATCGCAGTAAAAATCATGGCTACTTTATCCATTTGCTTGCTATGATTAAAAAAGACATAATGGCGCTTTTATTCAAGGAGAAGCAATGAGCGAAAAAATCTACAAATTTTAGGCTAGATCGGCACATGCCTATCAGTTGTTATGTACTTTTCATACATCCCACAAATAATGGGCAACCTTGACGGCAACAAGACGCCTTTTATACAGCCACTGGCAGCCGCACTAAACTGCACAATCTGGACAAGCTACGGCCTATTAAAATCTAAAAAAGACTATCCGCTTTCTGCTGCAAACTTTCCAGGCATAATCTTTGGTCTTTTGGCAACTATAACAGCGTTTTAATGCGCTGAAAAGCTGGTAAATTTGCAAAAATAGCGGGATTTACCGGTTAAATTAATCCATACAAATACTTTCAAATTTCTTTGGCATTTCATAAATAAATTCATTAAATTTTGTCACAAACATAAGGCAAAATATCGTGGTTCGGTTTTAAATCTTTCAAAAATAAAATCCATCCAAGGTTAGATGTAAGAGCATATCAATTGACTAGGTGGAATTTTATTTTAAAATTTTAGCGGTAAATTTTAGTAGTCAATTCTTAATTTTAAAATTTATAAAATAAGAAAAATATATAACTTCTATTCTTTATTAAGGGAGAAGGGAGCTTGAATTACGAAGTCACTCCCTTCTCCCTTAACAATCCCTCTACCCTGACACGTTCAAAGTGCATGCAATGGTGCTGGTGCACTACATGCGGTTAAAACCCTATCAAATTTTAAAATTTATGGGCAGCAAGCCACGGCTATAAATTTAGTGCTAAACGAAGCGAGGCCTAGATTCCAAGATAGATTTGGATGTTGTGACGAAATTTTCACACAAGATAAAACATCTAGTTTATCGAAGTGTGAAAATTTCTAACTCATTCAAAGATACTTAAAAGCTAACGCCTATAAGTCCCTTGGATCGGCGATTTTACCTGCTATAGCTGAGGCTGCTACAACTGCTGAGTTGGCTAGATAAATTTCACTCGTTCTATCGCCCATACGTCCGACAAAATTTCTATTTGTCGTCGAGATACAGCGTTCATTTGCGCCTAAAATTCCCATATATCCGCCAAGACAAGCGCCACAAGTTGGATTGCTCACGACCGCTCCTGCTTCGATGAAAATGTCGATTAAGCCCTCTTTTTCGGCAGCTCTTGCGATCTTTTGCGTCGCTGGAGTGATGATGAGCCTTGTTTTACGGGCTACTTTTTTGCCTTTTAAAATTTGTGCTGCGATACGTAGGTCGCTTAGACGGCCATTCGTACATGAACCGATAAATGCTTGATCAATGGCTAAATCGTCATGAACCGCCTGTCTTACGCTCTTGCCGTTGCTTGGCAAAAATGGATATGCTATGACTGGATCAAGATTGGTCACATCGATCTCTAAAATTTTGTCATATTTTGCATCTTCGTCTGAGTAGAAAAATTTTGGTTTATCGCGTAAATTTTTATCTTTTAAAAACTCTTTTGTGATCTCATCAACCGCGATGATACCACTCTTTGCGCCAGCCTCGATCGCCATGTTGCACATTGAAAATCTATCATCCATACTAAGGCCCTCTATTACCTCGCCACTAAACTCAAGCGCCTTGTAAAGTGCGCCATCAACGCCTATTTGACGGATGATCTCAAGGATAAGATCCTTGCCATAAACGTGCTTATCAAGCTTGCCTTTAAAGATGACTTTGATACTCTCAGGCACTTTAAACCAGTTTTTGCCAGTGATCATCGCATAAGCTAGGTCGGTGCTACCCATGCCAGTGCTAAAGGCTCCAAGAGCGCCGTGCGTACAGGTGTGACTGTCTGCGCCAATGATGACGTCGCCTGGGATGACTAGCCCTTTTTCAGGCAAAATCGCATGCTCGATACCCATATCTTTTTCGTCAAAATAGTTTTTAAGGTCGTGTTTGTAGGCAAATTCGCGTGAAATTTTGGCTTGATTTGCGCTTAGGATGTCCTTTGTCGGGATGTAGTGGTCCATCACGATGGCAAAGCCATCTGGGTTAGCTAGCTTTTTAGCGCCACTTCGCTCAAACTGCTTGATCGAAATAGGCGTCGTGATATCGTTGCCTATGATCATATCGATCTTGCTCTCGATGATCTCTCCAGCGCCCACCTCTTTGCCAACGTGATCTGAAAATATTTTCTCGGTAATAGTTTGTTTCATAAATTTCCTTTAAATTTTTGAGGCGATTTTAACGAAAATTGCTAAATTTAAAGAAAATTTACTAAGCCAAAAGGCCTAGTAAATTTAGAATTTAACGCTAGCGGTCAGCATAAACTGGCGAGCATAGCCTGGTTGTATCGGTATGATATTAGCATCCGTGCCAGTCGATGAGGACGTATAATAAAGCTTGTCGGTCAAGTTTTTGACGTTAAATGAGAAATTTGTCTCGTAGCCTGAAATTTTAGTTGTATAGCTAACAAAAGCATCGTAAGTAATAGCATGTGGTAATTTATAAAAGCTTCCATAAGCTGCTGAGCTTTTTTGTTGATTGTAAGTATACCAAGAGCCAAAATACCTGGCGCCACCACCTATTCTTAGACCTTTTACGCCAAGATGAGCAAAATCGTAATTAGCAAATAAACTCGCTTGATGCTTTGGAGTAGCCTCAAGCGGCTTACCCACCTTCCAAGCCATATTTCTATCTTCTTTTAATTTAGTTTTGGTGTAGGTATAGCTTGAACTTACACTAAGTCCATCTGTAATACGTCCATTAAAATCAAACTCTACTCCTCTAGAATTTGCTTTACCACTCGTATATGATATATTGTTTACATTGTTTATAATATTTTTCTTATCGATATTAAATAAAGCTGCCATTGCGGTTATGCTATTGTTTTGAAATTTTGTTCCAAACTCGATAGATTTTCCCTCTTCTGGCTCTAATGAGACAGCACCTTTGCTGCCGATAGAAGTTTGTGGCTTAAAGCTTTGAGAATGACTAGTATAAACTGACCACTCAGGAGTTAGTAGATATAAAAGTCCGACATTATAAAGCAGCTTGCCACCACTTTTATCTATACTTTTTGTAAATGGTACAGGTCTAGCGGCATATCTGTTTTGATCGCCTACTATTTGGTTGTAGTATTCATACCTTAGTCCCGCTACAAATATTAAGCTATCGGTTAAATTTATACTATCTTGTGCGTAAGTACCGATCGTTTTTAGTTTGTGGTATTGCGTCTTTTTGCTAGCACCTCTACTTTTGATGTCATCTACGCTAACTCTGCCATAGATCGGTGAGTAGATATTTATATTATTTCTAGCATCGTTTGCTTCGATCTGACGAGCTTCTGGACGTTGTCTTAGATACTCTTTAGCATCTACTCCAAATAATAGATTATGAGTTATACTTCCAGTTTCTACTATGCCGTTTAATGTAAGTGATCCAGCATGGGTCTTATGCTCAAAATCTTCATACCACTCCATACGTCTTTCTGCGATTCCGCTAGCTAAATTTATATTCATAATGCGAGCTTGTCCGTATTCATGTAGTGAGCGTGAAAATGCATAAGCTCCCTTTAATAGCCAATTCTCGCCAAAATTTTTCTCAAAACTTAGATCAAAAGTATCTACTTTGCCATCTATTTCGTTAAATGGCTCATCTAATCTGACTTTTTTATCTATGTCTAAAATTTGTCCTGATTCTAGCATATACATGCCGCGATCTGCGGGGTCGGTGTATTTTGTATGGTAGTAGGCAGCATCAATACGATAGTCGTCGCCTTTATAACTTATACTTGGAGCGATGAGTAAATTTTTATATTCGCCATACTCTCTCCAATAATCCTTACCCGACCAATCAAATATAAATCTATATGCAAAACCGCTCTCACCCAAAGCTCCAGTTGAATCAAAGCCAAAATCTCTATACTTTTTATTACCGGTGCCAAGCCAAATTTCATTGCTATTTTCATAAAGCGGTTTTTTAGTTACTAGATTTATGATACCGCCGGCATCTTGAACGCCGTAAAGCAAGCTTGCTGGGCCCTTTAACACCTCGACGCTTTGTACAGTTGCATTAAAGTTGTGCGTCACACCAGCTGATACACCATTACGCATTATAGAGCCGTCACGTCCGCCACCAAAGCCACGCTTTAAAGCCGCATCAAAATTTCCTGAAGTTGTATTCGCATAGCTAACACCACTTACGTTTTGAAGCGATTCCATTAAATTTTCTGGCTTTTTATCCTTTAGCTGTTGTTGCGTTACGACGTTTACTGTCTGTGGTATCTCAAGAATTGGCGTATTTGTCTTGCCCACCTCACTCGTTGTGGCTCTGTAACCATCGTCTGCGCTATCTTCTACACTGATCCCATCCAAGCTTACATCAGTAGCATTTAAAGCAGAAATAGCAAAACAAAGCACCGCACTAATGCGAAATTTATTCATTAATCATCCCTTAAAGAAAATTTAATATTATAAAAATAGTTATCATTATATAAAAATATATTTTAAATTCTTATGAAAAAAATTTACGAAAAATTTATATTTTAGTAACATTACAAATAAAACATTTGGAAAAATTAAACATGGATCAGAAAACAGATTTTTACTATTCTTTCATAGCTAGCGATAAAGCTTTTATTAAAACATTTTTGCAACATTTCTGATATAATCCCCACATGAAGTACGCACATTTAGTTCAAATAGCAAGTTATTTATCAAATTTTACAAAGATAAACCAAGCAAAACGCATTAATGATATGGCTATTTTGATCGAATTTAATGGCGAGAAGATCATCTTTGATCTAAACAAATCAAACTCTGCTATCTACAAAGATGGCGAGCTAAAAGAAGCAAAAATTTATCAAGCGCCTTTTGATAATGTGCTAAAAAAGCGCTTTAACGCCTCGCATATAAAAAGCGTTGAGTGCTTAAAAGATAATAGAATTTTAAAATTTATCTGCACGCAAAGTGGCTCATATAAAAGTGAAAATTTTATCCTCTATCTTGAATTTACTGGGCGCTTTACAAATGCTGTGATAACTGATGAAAATAACGTAATCATCGAAGCGTTAAGACACATCGATAATAGCTACCGAAAGATAGAAACCGGCGAAGTTTTAAGGGAGCTTCCAGCCATCGCTATCAAAGAAAAACCGTGCGAGCCCATAACTGACTTTGAGGCGTTTTTTAGAAGTGAAGCGGCCAGAGTAAATGAGTCCAGGATAGCTGGCTTAAAAGAGGCGAAGCTTGCAAGCGTACAAAAAAAGATAGATAGCATGAGCGAAATTTTAAACTCACTTGAAGACAAAGATGAGCTAATGAGAAAGAGTGAAGAAGCTGCAAATTTAGGATCGCTTTTGCTTGCAAATCTGGGAAATTTTAAGGGCTACGAGAGGGAAATTTGTCTGAAGGATTTTGATGGCAATGAGATAAAACTAACTCTTAGCGATACACCAAAAAATAGTGCAAATGAGTTTTACGCAAGATCAAAAAAATTTCGTGCAAAAGCCATTGGTGTAGATATAGAAAAAAGAAATTTAAAAGAAAAAATCGAGTTTTTTGAAGGATTAAAGTCTCTTTTAAAAGAAGCGACCAGTCTTTATGAGCTTGAAATTTTAAGCCCAAAAAACAAGGCAAAACAAAGAGAACGCCACGTAAAAGATGTGAGTGAAAATGCTGAAATTTTTTACGTTAGAGAATTTAAAATACTAGTTGGTAGAAACGAAAAAGGCAATATAAATTTGCTTGATCTTGCCAAAAAAGACGATATATGGTTACATCTAAAGGATAACCCAAGCGCCCATGTCATCATCAAGACAAACAAGAGTAGGGTGCCTGAAGATGTGCTAGAAATGGCAGCTAAATTCTGCGTAGAATTTAGTGTAAAGGGAGCTGGCAGATACGAGGTAGACTACACTAAGCGTGAAAATTTAAAACGTGAAAATGGCGCAAATGTCACTTATACGAACTATAAAACTATCATCATAAATAAAGGCTAAAAAATGGCTGTAACACCTTTAGGAAATAGTAACTTTATAAATCAAAATGCCCCAGTAGTATCGCAAGTGCATGCAAATCAACAAGCTAGATTTGATATGCAGTCTTTAATGGCAGCTGAGCTTGCCTCGCAACAAAGTGAAGAAATCAAAGAGGTACGTCCGATGGAAGAGTCTTATAAAATAGACCCTGAAAAGGAGCATGAGCGCCAAAAAAATGAAGAAGAAGCAAGTGAGTTTGAGAGCGAAAAACAAAATTCAAGAGATAGTGACGAGGAAGATTTGGACGATATAGCAGATAATGAGGAAATAGTGCCTAGCGAACATCATATGCTTGACATAACTATTTGATGCCTAAACACCCCAGCTACACAAACACCACGTCTCAAGTCAGTGATACTCCCCAACATCTAACCCTCCTTCAAATTTTTAACGCAGTAAATGATAAAGAAAAACTTTTCAAGATCCACTCTGACTCACCCAAAGCTTGCCCGCTTGGTGGCAAGATCGAAACTCTCTTAACCACCCACTTCCTAAAAGCACAAGAAGCTTTAG